>NZ_BAAGYJ010000003.1:0-214659 GCF_054779375.1 Giesbergeria giesbergeri
ATATCAGAAGTTTTTATCTCCTGTCAAAGCATGGGGTTTTTAATTCCCGCCACCTTGAAATCCTTGCCGCTTACTTAGCACGCTTGGTATCAAACATTGCTTAGTAGCGAAGCCTCGAATTCTACATTAGTTTTTTGCACTGTTGCAAGTGCTTTAAACAAAAAGTGAATTTTCTTTGGCGGCAACACCGTCAGAGGCCGCAATATGGACTTGGTTGCGCCCTGCAGTTTTGGCTGCATACAGTGCCACATCCGCACTGCGGAGCATTTGCTCAAGGGTGGTGGTGCTGGAATGGCGCAACGCTACGCCAATCGACACAGTGAAGTGCAACAAACCACCATCATCTAGAGCGACACGGGCATCTGCCAATGCAGTGCGCAAACGTTCAGCAATTTCTTTTGCAATCTCTAAAGGGGTGTCAGGCAGCAAAATAGCAAATTCTTCTCCCCCCAACCGGGCCAGCACATCGGTATCACGCAATTGCTGAGCCAAGGTACGGGCCATCACCACCAACACTTTGTCTCCTGCGGCATGGCCATAGGTGTCGTTGACTTGTTTGAAGTGGTCGATGTCAATCATGCAAACAACTACTGGGCGATGATGACGGGTGGCCCGAGAAAGCTCACGCACACCTAACTCGAAGAAATGACGCCGATTGCACAGGCCTGTCAGACCATCGGTGTTGGCTTTGCGTTCTAAAGCTTTTTGCAGGCGCTGGATTTCTGTCATGTCTACACAAACAGTGCGACTGGACAGAAATTCGCCCTGTGGACTCATTTCGGCGGTGGCGTTGAGCAAAACAGGCAGGATGCTACCGTCCTTGCGCACCATATCTAGGGCGATATCGCGCAGCTGTCCGGAGACTTTGAGTCGGGTGAAGAGTTTTTTGAAATGGGCGGCACTGGCGGGGGTGAGCAAATCGGTCAGACGCAAACGGTTTTGTACTTCAGCGCGTTCGTAGCCAAGCCAGCCCAGTTCCGTGAGGTTCATGCGAATGATGTACCCGTGGGTATCTAAGGAGTGATAGCCACAAGGTGCCTGATCGTAGAGGGCGGCAATCTCTTGGGCATCTTGTTGTTCGCGGGCACGCTCCACATTGGCATACACCTTGCGTTCAGCCAAGATCCAACTGACGAAAACCAATATAGCCAACAGCACCCCCACTAGGGGGCCATGACTGCGCCAAAGGAAAGGGGTGTCTTCCAAGAAGTCTTGAGGAACCAGAATGACCGATCTCCAGTGGTAGCCTCCCGGTTGGCTGGCCATGACGGTCATGCCTTGGTGGTGCAATACGGCAGCGGGTGGCAAAGGAGAGGCTTCGAATTCCAATGGATGGATGGCATCGAACAGAAATAAGCCTTGGGCTGTCTGTACGGCCCCTGTGCGCTGACGCGACATGGCGGCCCAAACACTTGGATATTGCTGGGCAAAATTGCTTTGTGCCAATGGTATTGCGCTGCCCATGAGGAACGATCCGGGACTGAGCCACTCCCCGGTCGGCCCCACCAACATGGCCTGATGAAAAGGGTTACGGGCCATCACCTTGGCAAAGGCATCCAGCAGTTCGCTGATCTGAAACTCCAGTTGCAGGATACCTGCCTGGCGCTGGCGGCTGTTGAACACGGGCGTGCTGATGCGCAGCACCGTGGCAGGATTGGCACCCGAGGCGGCAACCTGTGATAGGTGGTTCTGCTGCAACAGCGCCACCCGCTCTACCTGTACCAAGGGCTGGCCTTGCAGGTTCTGCACTTGTAGATCGACATAACGCCCATAGTTGCGCACCACTTGTTCCAATGCCAGGGTCAACCGTTGGTGGTGCAATGGATTGGGTTGGTCGAGGAAGTCGGTAAGCACAGCAGAGGTACTGATCACGCCCAGATCACCAGCGACCTCTAAAAACTCTTTATGCACCATGTGGTCGGCGATGCTCAGATAGCCTTGCTCTCTGGCCTCGATCACCTCGACCCGGCTGCGCAGGTAGTTTTCATGCAAAGGCCAGCCCAGCGCCAGTAAAACGCTGATGGCCACGACCAGATATGCTCCAGCCAAACGCAGGACTTGGCGTTTGAAAGCATCTGTTTTTGCACTCATGGGATGTGTGTCCCGAAATCAAAACATGCCAAATTGGCTCCATCTACCTCCAGACAAGACATCAATGCCTTGCAATGGTGTGGTTGTTTCAGGCAAGCAAGATGCTTGCCCACCTGTGCTGACGGTAGTGGCATGGCACCGTGAGGCTCCCACTAAACCTCCCTGGAGCACTCCATGCAATGGTTGTGGCCTGTGTTGTCTGGCTGAACCTTGTCCGCTGGGCATCTGGGTGTCTGGACGACGTACAGGGGCGTGCCGTGCCTTGCTCTGGGATGATGCCTTAAGACGCTACCAATGTGGATTGTTGACAGACCCAACAAGGATTACGGGGTGGCGGCATCCTTGGCTACTGCACTGGTGCCGCCGCTTGGCCCAACGCTGGATTGCTGCTGGCACCGGCTGTGATGCCGATATTGAATGGGAAACAATTTCATCTACTGGGACAATCGAATCCAAAGCCCCAAGTGATAACGCAACAGAAACGACAAACAGATCACAAACAGGTACTAATCCAGACGATAGAACGGTGGCTTCTCCGTTTACCATGCCAAAGAAACAGGCAGGAGTAGGCCTGTCCCTATCGAAGGAGAAGCCGGATGACATTCATGCCGTGGAATGATGCGATTGCTGTGGGCATCCAAGAGGTAGATGAGCAGCATCGCTGGCTGGTGGACTTGATCAACGAGTTGCACGATGCATTGACTGCAGAGACCCCTGACAGGGCTGCTGTTGGTCATGTGCTGGAAGGGCTGATGGACTACACCATGAACCACTTCATCATGGAGGAGGAATGGTTTGAGCGACACGCCTACCCAGATATCGGGGCACACAAGGCACAACACAACCGTTTTACTGGCACCATCATGAACGCACTGACCGATTTTGAAGACGGTCAGCATGTGCCTTATGAACTGATGGAGTTTTTGAAGCACTGGCTGTTGGAGCACATCATGCGCACCGATAAGGCTTATGTGCCGTTCTTGCAGGCCCAGGGCATTACCTGAGGGCACGCACCATTGTTGTGGTGGTGCGGCGTTTTTGTTCTAGGAAAGTGCGCAACTCCTTGTCGTTGCGCCGGATGTGCAGCGACAGCCAATCGCGCAAGGCTGTGGATAACTCCGAGGCTACTGTGATGCTGCCTCCTTGGTGCTTGCGTTGAAGTCGCCGCAGCTGGGCTACAAACAATGCGCGGCCCTGTTTGTGACGCTCCAAATCTGGAAATTTGGCCTGTTCCATCTGCTGCTCTTCATGGCGCAGGTGTTCTTCTGTGTCGGCAATGATCTGCGCCAGCAATGCTTCCACGATTTCGTTGCCACGCCCTTCGCTGGTGGCTGTATGCAATGTGTTGACCTGTTCCACCAGTTTGCGATGGTCCTCGTCAATGGGGCCATTGTCGATGACCATGTCATCGGCCCAGACAAAATAAGCCATTTTGGTCTCCTCTTGGGTGGTGCGCAACAGCCATCAACGCTGTAGCACCAGTGACTCGGAGGGTACACCACCCAAACGGAAGACGCTGGCAGTATGAACCAGTGTATGGGCCTGTTGCTCTAGGGCTTGGGCAGCAGCGGCTGCTTCTTCCACCAGCGCCGCATTTTGCTGTGTGACCTGATCCATCTGCACCATAGCTTGGTTGATTTGATCGATGCCTTGGGTCTGATCCTGACTGGCCATACTGATCTCACGCATGATGTCGGCCACCCGGCGCACACTCACCACGATCTCATCCATCGTGCTGCCCGCTTGTTCCACCAGCGTACACCCCGCACTCACGTTCCCCACCGACGCCTCTATCAAATCCTTGATCTCTCGTGCCGCCGTCGCCGACCTCCCCGCCAAATTCCTCACCTCGCTCGCCACCACCGCAAAACCCCTGCCCTGCTCTCCCGCCCGCGCCGCCTCTACCGCTGCGTTCAACGCCAAAATATTGGTCTGGAAGGCAATGCCGTCAATCACTCCAATAATGTCGGCTATCTTGCGTGAGGAGTCATTGATCGCCTCCATCGTGTGAACCACTTGGGCGACCACAGCCCCACCTTTGACCGCCACCTGCGCCGCCGATTCAGCCAAGGTGTTGGCGTGTTTTCCACTATCAAAGTTTTGTTTGACGGTGCTGGCCAGCTCTTGCATGGACGCAGCCGTTTGCTGTAGGGCACTGGCCTGCTCTTCGGTACGCGAGGAGAGGTCTTGGTTGCCAGCAGCAATCTGCCCAGTGGCAATCGCGATGGTGTCACTGCCACTGCGCACTTCAATCACTATGCGAGACAGGCCGGCGTTCATCTCTTGTAAGGCTTGGAGCAATTGCCCTGTTTCGTCAGTGGAATGCACTGTAATGTGGCTGCTCAAATCACCAGCCGCAACGGCCTGGGCTACTTTCACGGCACTGCGCAATGGCATGGTGATGGAACGTGTGATCCAAACGGCCAGTACTACCGCACTGAACAAACCGATTGCGCCCAGCCCCAACAGCAACACGCGCCCAGTATGGGCTTGGTCGCGGGCAATGGCCCCGCTTTGCACTACCAGTTGCTGCTCTAGCTTGGCCAACGCATCAACACGTTGTTGCACGGTGTTGAGCGCAGGCAGCGTATGGGTGTTCATTTCTAAGGCGGCTTCGTCCAACCGCCCGGCATCCACCAGCTCATTGAGTTTGGCCTGCGAAGTGACGTAACGCGCCCGCGCTTGCTCGGCTTCTGTCAGTAGTGCCTTGGCTGCAGGCAGCTCTACCAGCTCTTGTAGCTTTTTGAAGGCTTGCAAGAATGCCTCACGCCCAGCCAAGATGTCGGCACGCATTTTGGCCCGATGGGCAGCATCGGGGGCCGTGACAATTTCAATAGTGCGGCGGGTATTGGCTAAAGCAATGGTGCTCAGGGTGTTGGCAGCATCCGCTTTGACCCACTCGATTTCAATCAGATGACGATTGGCCTCAGCCACATCGGTCAGGCGCAACAAACCCACCACCACCATGCACAGCATCATGGTGATGAGCAAACCAAATCCGAGCGCCAGACGGGTGCCAATCAGCAGACTGCGCCTGGGTGGCGGGGATATAGGTGGCATAAGGACTTCCTTGGAAAGAGTCAAACGGAAAAGTGCAAGTCAAAAAGAGCCCGCATTTTTGCATTGCAAAACAAGATTGCACCCCTGTCCATAAACATCAAACCTGATCCAACGCACAAAAGCTGCCGATTTCTACACGCTGTATTTCAAAGACCTCGCCCCTTAACCAATGCCATGATCTGGGCGGCATCCAACGTAGATGCTTTTTGTTGAATTTGTGGTAGATACTGGGTTTGTAGTTGTTTGGCCGGGGCCAGCAGGTCTTGGTAGCTTGAGCGCAGCACATTGGTGCTCATGCTGCGTCCACCCGCGTAGTAACGCTTGGCCAACTGGCCTAAGGCATAAGTGGTAGCAAACGAAAAAGCCATGCCGGTGGCAGTGCTGCCAAGCTTACCTGCCGTTTTACCCAGTGCCTTGCCCAACATCCCCCCCATCAGTTTGCGACCAAACTGCTCCAAGTACTGCGAAGTCAGCCCCACACCAGCTGCGGCAATAAACTCTTTGATGTGACCGGTGTCCAGTTCGACACCATGTGCCTTGCCAATGGCATAGACCATTTTGATTTGCAACGGAATGATGGCCATAGAAGCCCAAGATTGGGGCAGCAACTCCAGCGCACCATTCAGGATGGCGTAATGGAGGATGCTTTTGTCCAGATCAGCCTCTGATGGCCGCACTGTAGTGACCGGCAGGGGGGCAGGAGTCGCTGCGGAGGCAACCACTGCAGCAGCAGCAGTTGCTGCTGCTGCTGCCGGAGTCTGCCATTGGGCGAACAGGCCGGTGCCTGGCAAAGGTGTATTGGCTGCCGCTGGGACAACTGCTGGTGGTGCAGGCACAGATGCCGCCCAAGCGGCCACACTGTCTGCCTGGGACTCAAAAGCCTGCACAGACTCGGCAGGTAAACCCAATTGGTGGCGCAGATCTGCCAAAAACAGTCGCTCGGCTTGGCTTTGACTGCCATCTGCATCGCAGACACACACGGCCATCTCATAAGCCAATTGGCGGTGGGCTGGATCACTCAAGGCCTGTACCGCGCCAGCCACTGACACCCGCCGCAATAGCACGTCTTGGTACAACGAGGTGAGTGGGTGAGCACCTTGGGTGTCGGAGAGAGACTCTGCCATTTGACGAATGGTCTCGCGCTCACTGTCGGCTTTATGACCATCAGCAAAAGCGGCGTACAAGGCAATGGTCAACAAGGCTCGCTGTTGTTCGGGATTCATCTGCAAAACTCCTGTGGCAATGGAACGAATCGGGATGGCTGCCATGATGACATGCCCCATAGCGCCTCAGAGACCAGACCCAGGGGAGTGGTTCCACTACACCACCGAATCACATGCGGCCCATAGCGATAATGCGCCCATGCCAAACCGCTGGAAACCCAATGTCACCGTGGCTGCCATCATCGAGCGCGACGGAAAATTCATGCTGATCGAGGAGAACACTGCCGATGGCCTGTGTTTGAACAACCCTGCCGGGCATTTAGACCCCGGAGAGTCTCCCATGGCTGCCTGCGCCCGTGAAGTGCTGGAAGAGACAGCGTACGATTTCACCCCCACAGGGCTGGTAGGGGTGTATCTGAACCGTTTTACCCGTACGCGCACCGGGCATGACATCACCTACCTGCGGTTTGCCTTTTGCGGCACGCTAGGACAGCATCATCCTGACCAACCTCTGGATGAAGGCATCGTCGGCCCCGTCTGGATGACACTGGAAGAGCTGCGGGCCAGCACCGAGCGCCACCGCAGCCCGCTGGTGCTGCAATGTATTGAAGACTATTTGGCAGGCCAGCGCCACCCGGTAGATCTGATCCATACCGATGCCAGTGTGCTCACCCACCCCCACGCACGCAACATGGAAGGCACCCCATGAGCAAGCAACGTGTGGTCGTTGGCCTGAGTGGTGGCGTGGATTCGGCCGTGACGGCCTATCTGCTGAAACAGCAAGGGCACGAGGTAGTCGGCATCTTCATGAAAAACTGGGAAGATGATGACGACAGTGAATACTGCTCGTCAAACATCGATTTTGTAGATGCAGCGGCAGTGGCCGACGTGATTGGCATTGAAATCGAGCATGTCAACTTTGCAGCAGAGTACAAAGACCGGGTTTTTGCCGAGTTTCTGCGCGAATACCAAGCAGGACGCACACCCAACCCAGATATTCTGTGCAATGCCGAGATCAAGTTCAAGTCGTTCCTAGACCACGCCATGCGGCTAGGAGCAGAAAAGATTGCCACCGGCCACTACGCCCGCGTGCGCCAAAACCAAGACACAGGGCTGTTTGAACTGCTCAAGGGACTAGACCCCAGCAAAGACCAAAGTTATTTTTTGCATAGGCTCAACCAAGCACAGTTGGCAAAGACGTGGTTTCCGGTGGGTGAACTGCACAAGACCGAGGTGCGCCGGATTGCCGAAGAGATTGGCCTGCCCAATGCCCGAAAAAAGGACTCTACGGGAATTTGCTTCATTGGTGAGCGGCCTTTCCGGGAGTTTTTGAACCGCTACATTCACCATGCACCCGGCCCTATCTGGGACGAACGGGGCCGCAAAATCGGCCAACATGTGGGCCTGAGCTTTTACACCTTGGGCCAGCGCCAAGGACTGGGCATTGGGGGCATCAAAGAACAAGGTGCCCAACGAGGTGGTGGAGAACACCAACCGTGGTTTGTCGCACGCAAAGAGCTAGACAAAAACGTACTGCGGGTGGTGCAAGGCCACGACCATCCTTGGCTTTTATCGCACCAACTGACAGCACAAGAGGCCAGCTGGACAGCAGGCCACCCCCCTGCGGCAGGCGTCTATGCCGCCAAGACACGCTACCGCCAGCAAGATACCCTCTGCTCACTAGCCCCCACCAACGCTCAACACTTTGCCTTGGACTTTACCGACGCCCAGTGGGCAGTCACGCCAGGGCAATCGGCGGTGCTGTATGACGGTGATGTCTGTTTGGGTGGTGGCGTGATTGCCACCGTCAGCACCTCTTAAACAGGTGCGTTTCAGAAGGGGATGTCATCGTCCTCGAAGTTACCACCAAAACCGGCATCTGGACGCGCAGGCGGTGCCATAGGAGCAGGAGCTGCTGGGGCAGGGCGTGCAGCCGGGGACGCCATACGGGGTGCAGCTGGTGCGGCACGACGTGGGGCATCGTAACCGCCAGCATCGCTGGCGTAACCGTCGTCTCCTTGTGGGCCAGCACCGCCCATGCCCTGACGACTGCCCAGCATCTGCATCTGGTCGGCACGAATTTCGGTACTGTATTTTTCTACGCCTGTAGGGTCAGTCCACTTACGGGTGCGCAGGGAGCCTTCCACATAGACCTGCGAACCTTTGCGCAGATACTGCCCAACGATCTCAGCCAGACGGCCATTAAAAACCACGCGGTGCCATTCGGTGTGCTCGCGGGTTTCTCCTGTTTGCTTGTCTTTCCACTTATCGGTGGTGGCGATGGTGACATTGGCCACCTGATCGCCGTTGGGGAAAGTACGCATTTCTGGGTCACGGCCCAGGTTGCCGACGATGATCACTTTGTTGATGGATGCCATGCTGCTTTACCTTGAAAGGAGAGGGTGCGCGACGCGCCAAACGGCTGATTGTGCCGCATAAGGCTTCTGTTCCAACCGTCGTTTTCCGTGCACAGCCTACCTTACTCTGGCACCCGCCCCACAAGACGCAAAGGCCAAGTCCACAACAGCCACAGCAGCGTTAACACAGTGGTGACTGTAAACAACAAAGCAGCTCCTCCACCTTTGAGCAAAACTCCACCCAGCACTCCACCAGCAAACAAGCCCAAGGATTGCAGCGTGTTGTACACCCCTAATGCTGCACCACGCATCTGTGCCGGTGCCATGCGTGATACCAGACTGGGCTGGCTGGCCTCCAAAGCGTTAAAGCCACAAAAGAACACCAACAACAACCCACCCAACACCCACAGCGAAGGCATCTGGACACTGGCAGCCATCCAGCCTAGCCCAACCTGCACCAACAGCACCAGAGCAATCGCGCCCAACAAAGCCGCACGCAGATGGCCACGCCGCTCCAACGCGAACAAGCCCCCCAGAAACAAAAAGGACACCAACACCGCAGGCAAATACACTTGCCAATGCAACCCTTTGGCCAATCCTGCCTGCACCAGCAAGGCAGGCACCGCCACCCACATAGCCATCTGTACCGTGTGCAGTGCAAAAACACCCAAATTCAGACGCAACAACGCAGGGTGTTGCCAAACATCGACCAGACGGCCACGGGCAGCCTCTTGGTGCTGTACTGGCTCCGGCGGCACCCACCAAACCACAATAGCCACACCACACAGTGCCAAAGCACCAGTGAGACCAAATAAACCCCCCAGGCCTATCTGGGAGGCCAACAGGGGAGCCAACACCAGAGCCAGTGCAAACATCAGGGCGATCCCTCCCCCGATCAATGCCATCGCTTTGGTGCGAACCACATCACGGGTCTGATCGGCCAACAAGGCCGTGACAGCCGCTGACACGGCACCTGCCCCCTGAAACGCTCTGCCCCACAACAAGCCCATCAGGCTATCGGCCCCAGCCGCCCAAAAACTGCCCACCGCAAACACCAGCAGGCCCAACACGATGATGCGCTTGCGACCAAAACGGTCCGATGCCATACCCAAGGGCAATTGCAGACAAGCTTGCGTCAAGCCATAGATGCCCATCGCCAACCCGACCAGTGCAGGGTCATCGCCACCGGGGTAATGGCGCGCTTCAATCGCAAACACGGGCAGCACCAAAAACAGGCCCAACATACGCAAGGCAAAAATCAGTGCCAGCGAGACACTAGAGCGGCGCTCCAGTGCCGTCATCAAGGCACGCACCGGCTTGTCCGAAGCCGCTACAGAGGGAGAAGAAGAAGGAGAAGAAGACACAGTGGGTTCTCAGACGCGGGCAGCACACCCGGCACGACAGACAACAGCCGCCAAAGGGGGTGATTGTGCGCGAAGCGCCGATTGGATGCCTTGGGCCTATGGGCTGTCCCTATCATGGTCAGCTTTGGTCCGCCTGCCACATCTACCGTGAACGCACTTTCCCTCCCCCCCTCAGACAACCCTGCTTTTCCCACTGAAGAAGGCCGCCCACTGGCGGCTGCCCTGGCCCGGCACCACTGCATCAGCATCCGAGGGGCGCGCACGCACAACCTAAAAAACCTTGATCTCGACATCCCGCGTGAACAATTGGTGGTCATCACCGGGCTCTCAGGCTCAGGCAAATCGAGTCTGGCTTTCGACACCCTCTATGCCGAAGGCCAGCGCCGTTATGTGGAAAGCCTGTCTACCTATGCCCGCCAATTTTTAGGGAGGCTAGACAAGCCTGATGTGGACTGGATTGAGGGACTGTCTCCTGCCATCGCCATCGAACAAAAAGCCACCAGCCACAATCCACGCTCCACGGTGGGTACGGTGACAGAAATCCACGATTACCTGCGCCTACTCTATGCACGGGCCGGCACCCCCCACTGCCCTGAGCACGGTCAGGCACTGACAGCACAAACCATCAGCCAAATGGTAGACACCCTGCTGGCACTACCCGCAGACACCCGCTTGATGGTGCTGGCCCCCATAGCACGCCAGCGCAAAGGCGAATTCACCGAACTGTTCAAAGAGATGCAGGCCCGCGGCTATGTCCGCTTTCGGGTGGATGGGCAGATTTACACGCACGAGCAATTGCCCCCGCTGAAAAAAACAGAGAAACACGATGTGGATGTGGTGATCGACCGGCTCAAGGTGCGCCCCGAAGTGCAGCAACGGCTGGCCGAGAGCTTGGAGACCGCGCTGCGTGTGGCCGGCCCAGATGCCAGCGGACAAGTGCTGGCGCTGGAAATGGATACGGGCAGCGAGCACCTGTTGAGCAGCCAGTTTGCCTGTCCGGTGTGCCACTACACCCAGCCCACACTAGAGCCTCGTCTGTTCTCCTTCAATGCCCCATTAGGGGCTTGCCCAAGCTGCGATGGCATTGGCCACAGCGAAGTATTTGATGCGACACGGGTAGTGGCTTTTCCCTCTCTGAGTTTAGCCAGTGGAGCCATCCACGGTTGGGATCGGCGCAACAGCACTGGCTTTGCCTTGTTAGAGAGTTTGGCCCAACATTACGGCTTTGATCTGGAAACCCCATTTGCTGCCTTGCCAAACACCGTACAACAGGTGATCTTGTATGGCTCGGGCCATGAATCCATTGCCTTTCGATATTTTTTGGGCAGTGGCACCCACAAAGGGCAAGCCATCGTCAAGCAACATCCGTTTGAAGGCATCTTGCCCAACATGGCACGGCGCTGGCGCGACACCGACTCCAGCGCCGTGCGTGAAGAATTGGCCCGCTGGCGCAGCACCCAACCCTGCCCCGACTGCCTAGGGGCACGCTTGCGCCGCGAAGCCCGGCACGTCAAAGTGGGCCACGGCCCCCAAGCCCGAGCCATCCAAGACATCAGCCACAGCACATTGGCCGAGGCCCATGCTTGGTTTTCTGGCCTACAACTATCGGGTACCAAGGCCGAGATTGCCGCCCCGATAGTGCGCGAAATTCTGACCCGTCTGCAATTTCTCAATGATGTAGGCCTGAACTATCTCAGCCTAGGCCGCAGTGCCGAAAGCCTGAGCGGTGGCGAAGCCCAGCGTATCCGGCTGGCTTCACAAATTGGCTCGGGCCTGACGGGCGTAATGTATGTACTGGATGAACCCAGTATCGGCCTGCACCAACGAGACAACGACCGCTTGATTGCTACCTTGCAACACCTGCGCAACATTGGCAACAGCGTGATTGTGGTGGAACACGACCAAGACATGATGCGCGCGGCCGACCACATCATCGACCTGGGGCCGGGCGCTGGGATGCACGGAGGACAAGTCATGGCACAAGGCAGTTACGAGCAAGTGCGTGCCAATCCCCAATCGCCTACCGGACGCTATCTGGCAGGTACACAATCCATTCCTGTGCCCATGCGGCGTACGCCACCCAAGGCCACACAGCAATTGCGCCTCATTGGTGCTCAAGGCAACAACCTGCAAAACATCAGTGTGGATTTTCCGGTGGGCCTGCTCACCTGCGTGACAGGTGTTTCCGGCTCTGGCAAAAGCACACTGGTCAATGACACTCTGCACAAAGCCGTTGCCCGACAGCTTTATCGCGCCCACGACGAACCAGCCCCCCACGAGGCTCTCGAAGGCATGGACTACTTCGACAAAGTCATTAACGTCGATCAATCCCCCATAGGCCGCACCCCACGCAGCAACCCAGCCACCTATACCGGCCTGTTTACCCCAATCCGCGAACTGATGGCCGAAACCCACACCGCCAAAGAGCGTGGCTATGGCCCTGGGCGCTTTTCCTTCAATGTGGCCGGTGGCCGCTGCGAAGCTTGCCAAGGCGATGGCGTGGTGAAGGTCGAAATGCACTTTCTGCCCGATGTCTATGTGCCCTGCGATGTCTGCCACGGCCAACGCTACAACCGCGAAACCCTAGAAGTGCAATGGAAAGGCCGCCACATTGCACAAATTCTGGAACTCACGGTAGAAGACGCATACGCTTTCTTCAAAGACGTACCCAGCATTGCCCGCAAACTCCGCACTTTGCTAGATGTTGGTCTGAGTTATATCCGCCTCGGACAAAGCGCCACAACGCTCTCAGGCGGAGAAGCACAGCGCGTCAAGTTGGCACAAGAACTGAGCAAGCGCGACACAGGCAGAACCCTTTATATCCTGGATGAACCCACCACTGGGCTGCACTTTGCTGACATTGCCTTGCTGCTTCAGGTGTTGCACCAATTGCGTGATGCGGGCAACACCATTGTGGTGATTGAGCACAACCTCGACGTCATCAAAACCGCCGATTGGCTGATCGACATGGGGCCAGAGGGCGGAGCCGGTGGCGGCACTGTGGTCGCCACCGGCTCCCCTGAAGCCTTGGCAGCCCATCCTGACAGCCATACTGGACGCTACTTGCGCAGCTACTTGTAAGCAAATGAAACCATTTTGCCTGTGGATAACCCTGTGGAAATTTTTTGAATAACTATGCAGTTACCCACAGGGTAGTGAACTTCTCCAAAGTTGTTCATTTTTCGGACACAGGAAAACAAGGGTGGTTTCCACAGGGTTATCCACTGACTAAGTCACTGATTTATAAAGAAAAAGTTCACTTATCCACAGAAAAACGGTTCCTTCTACTACTACTACTAAATATATACATAAGAAAAAAGATAACAACCTGGGATAACTTTTGTGGGGAATTCCAGCCCCAAGACAGGCGCTACACCCCTTGTGCTTAACCCTATTGGCCTGCCAAACAAACTTGCTTTTGCTATAGTGGCCCCATGCGCCGATTTGCCACAGCTTGCGGGCGCTCTATAAATCCAGCTAAAGACAGACCGACAGCTTTGCCCGGCCCCGTTTTTAGCGTTGCCGGGCTTTTCTATGTCGTTCATCGCCACCCCTGAATTTCTGCACTTTCCACAGGCGCTGTCATTGCAAAGCGGTGCCCGTATCCGTGACTACACACTGGCTTACGAGACTTATGGCACCTTGAATGCGGAGCGTTCCAATGCCGTCTTGGTCTGTCATGCCCTGAACGCTTCGCACCACGTAGCAGGTGTCTATGCGGGTCAGGAAAAAAGCGAAGGTTGGTGGAACAACATGATTGGCCCTGGCAAGCCAGTCGATACCAATCGGTTCTTTGTCATTGGCATCAACAACCTGGGCTCTTGCTTTGGCTCCACTGGCCCCATGCATACCAACCCAGAGACAGGTCAGGTCTATGGCTCAGACTTCCCAGTGGTCACAGTGGAGGACTGGGTCAATGCCCAGGCCCGTTTGTTGGACTGCTTGGGGGTGCAGCAGTTGGCCGCCGTGCTGGGGGGTAGTTTGGGCGGTATGCAAGCATTGAGCTGGACACTGCAATACCCTGAGCGGGTGCGTCACGCGGTGGTGGTGGCCAGTGCGCCCAACCTCAATGCAGAAAACATTGCCTTCAATGAAGTGGCCCGGCGGGCCATCGTGACCGATCCAGACTTCCACGGTGGTCACTTCTACCAACACGGTGTGGTGCCCAAACGCGGGTTGCGTATCGCCCGCATGATTGGTCACATCACTTATTTGAGTGACGATGTGATGAACGAGAAGTTCGGGCGCCAATTGCGCGAGGGCTTGGAGCTGAAATACAGCACCCAAGACATCGAATTCCAGATTGAGAGCTATTTGCGCTACCAAGGTGACAAGTTCAGTGAGTACTTTGACGCCAATACCTATTTGCTCATCACCCGTGCCTTGGATTACTTTGATCCAGCCCGTGCGTTTGGTGGTGACTTGAGTCAAGCCCTGGCGCGGGCTACGGCCCAATTCTTGCTGGTGAGCTTTAGCACTGATTGGCGGTTTTCGCCACAGCGCAGCCGCGAGATCGTGAAGGCGCTGTTGGATAACCGGCGTGATGTGAGCTATGCCGAGATTGATGCCCCCCATGGGCATGATGCTTTTTTGCTGGACGATGTTCGTTACATGAACCTCATCGGCGCTTATTTCCAGCGCATTGCCAAGGAGTTTGCATGACCGAAAAAGCCACTATGCAGGCCATTGCAGCTTTGGTGCCTGCTGGTTCGCGCGTGCTCGATTTGGGTTGTGGTGATGGCGTCTTGCTCGACTACTTGCAACGTGAACGTGGCTGTAGTGGATATGGCATTGAGATCGATGATGCCAATGTGTTGGCCTGCGCGCGCCGGGGGGTCAATGTGATCCAGCTGAACCTGGAGGAGGGGCTGGCGATGTTTGCCGACAACTCGTTCGATGTCGTGCTGCAGATTGACACCCTGCCGCACCTGCGCAATGCCGAGACCATGCTGCGCGAGACCGCTCGTGTAGGGCAGGCCGGTATTGTGGCCTTTCCCAACTTTGCCCATTGGCCCAACCGGCTGTCAGTGCTGCGCGGCCGTATGCCCGTGACCCGCCGCTTGCCTTACCAGTGGTATGACACACCCAATATCCGCGTGGGTACCTATGCCGACTTTGCCGTGTTGGCACAGAAGAACCAGTTGCATATCTTGGATGCCTTTGGCTTGCAGAATGGGCAGAAGGTGCGTTTTTTACCCAATGTTCGAGCCAGCACAGCGGTATTCCATCTGCGGCGTGACGTGGGCTGAACCTTAAAATTGCACCATGACCTTCCTTGACATGCTGCACGCTGCGGCCACGCAAAACAACTCCATGCTGTGCGTGGGTTTAGACCCTGAACCCTCCCGGTTTCCTGCTGCCATGCAGGGAGACCCCCGCAAGATCTATGACTTCTGTGCGGCCATTGTGGATGCCACCGCAGATTTGGTCTGTGCCTTCAAGCCCCAGATTGCCTACTTTGCCGCCCACGGTGCAGAAGACCAGCTAGAGCGCCTGATGCAGCACATGCGCAGCCATGCGCCACAGGTGCCTATCATCTTGGATGCCAAGCGGGGTGACATTGGTTCTACCGCAGAGCAATACGCCAAAGAAGCCTTTGAACGTTATGGCGCTGATGCAGTCACGCTCTCGCCCTTTATGGGCTTGGATTCGATAGAGCCTTACCTGCGTTATCCAGGCAAGGGGGCTTTTTTACTGTGTCGTACGTCCAATCCCGGCGGGGATGATTTTCAGAACCAGCGATTAGCCAGCATCGCTGGGGAGCCCTTGTTGTACGAGCACATTGCCCGTTTGGCCCAGGGCTCTTGGAATCACAATGGTCAGCTAGGACTGGTGGTGGGGGCCACCTATCCTGCTGAGATTGAGCGGGTGCGGGCTTTGGCACCCACAGTGCCTTTGCTGATTCCTGGCGTGGGTGCCCAAGGGGGCGATGCTTTGGCCACTGTGCGTGCAGGTTGGCGCCCCAATGGCCCTATCGTAGTCAACTCCTCACGGGCCATCCTTTATGCCAGCAATGGCGCTGACTTTGCTGATGCCGCTCGCCGCGAAGCACGCAAGACGCGCGATGTGCTACAGGCGGCCCGCCCCTGAACAATCTCACCCATAACGCTTATGTCGCTGCTGCACCGTTGGAGTTTGCTCCAGAAATTCATGATTCTTGGTGCCATCGGGTTGCTGATGGGGGCCTTGCCTACCTTCTTGTATGTGGAGCATGCACTGCAAACGATTGCAGATGAGCGTATGGAAGTGACGGGCGCTCCGCCACTGATTGCACTGAACAAGGCCGTGCAATTGATGCAAATACACCGTGGCTTGTCAGCCAGTATGCTCAGCGGAGACGAAGGGCTGGGTGCTCGTCGCCCAGCGGTACGCGATGCCTTGGCTAAGGCATTGGTACAGGTGGATGAGCGTTTTGCCGCAGCAGCGATGCCGGCAGTGCATGTGGCTGCTTGGGACAAAATCAAACAAACTTGGCAGGCACTGGAGCCACAGGTGGCGGCGCGCAGCCTGACGCCACCACAAAGCACAGCACAGCACACCCAGTTAATTGCCACTGTCATGCTACTGGGTGAAGAGGTGCGTTATGTCTACAAGTTGCAGATGGATCCTGATGCAGACACCAACGCCCTGATCCAAGCCACTCTGGTGCATGCTCCGATGTTGAGTGAGAAATTGGGCATCATGCGGGCCCAGGGGTCGAGTTTTCTGGTGCAAGGGGTGTTGTCACCCGCAGGGAAAAGCACCTTGCAAGCCTTGCAGCAGCGCGCTGGAGAATTGCATGGAGAGACCTTTCGTAATTTTGATCGGGCTATGGCCGCCCATGCAGAATTTCGCCAAAAGCTGGAAGGCCCGACCCGTGATTTGAAGGCGCGCATCGATGCAACGCGCCAAATGGCAGACCAAAACTTGATCCATGCGGCCAGTTTGCAAATGCCTGCCAAGGATTATTTTGATGATTTCACCCGCACCATCGATACCTTGTTCAAGGTCAATGACTTGGCGATGGAGGCACTGGAGGTCAGGCTGCAAGAGCGCGCCGAGCGCCAGCAGTTGACCCTGCTTGGGGTGGGTGCTGTGCTGTTGTTGATATTGCTGAGCACCGTTGTGCTGGCCATTGTGTTTGTGCGTTCCATCACCCAGCCTTTGGCCCAAGCCCAAGCCTTGGCCCGTGCTGTGGCCCAAGGAGATTTGGCAGGGGCTGATCTGCCGTATGGAAGCAACGAGGTGGGCCAGTTGATTGATGCACAACAACAGATGCGTGCCAAATTGCGCCCAGTAGTTGCCCAAGTGCGCCGCAGTGCCGAGAGCTTGGCCACTGCCAGTGCCGAGATCGCTCAGGGCAACAATGACCTGTCCGCCCGTACCGAGACGCAGGCTGGAGCCTTGGAAAAGACTGCTTCATCGATGGAGCAACTCAATGCGACCGTACACCAGAATGCAGAAAGCGCCCGCCAAGCCAACCAAGTGGCTGAGAGCGCAACCCAAGTCGCTGTGAAGGGCGGGGCTGTAGTGGCCCAAGTGGTTCACACCATGGAGGCGATCAACAGCTCCTCGCGCAAGATAGCCGACATTATTGGAGTGATTGACGGCATTGCCTTCCAGACCAACATTCTGGCGTTGAACGCAGCGGTAGAGGCGGCGCGGGCGGGAGAGCAGGGCAGGGGTTTTGCGGTGGTGGCGAGCGAGGTGAGGAATTTGGCGGGGAGGTCGGCAACGGCGGCGCGAGAGATTAAGGATTTGATAGAGGCGTCGGTGGGGAATGTGAGTGCGGGGTGTACGTTGGTGGAGCAAGCGGGCAGCACGATGGACGAGATCGTGGTGAGTGTGCGCCGGGTGGCCGACATCATGGGCGCCATCAGTGCCGCGAGCCAAGAGCAGTCCACTGGGGTTTCTGAAGTCAGTACGGCCATTACGCACATGGATCAGGTCACACAGCAAAATGCCGCCTTGGTAGAAGAGATGGCCGCCGCCGCTGCTAGTTTGCGCGGTCAGGCAGAAGGTTTGGTGCAGACCGTATCTTTGTTTCGACTCGATTCATCCCACAATTCAGAGCCTGGGGTGGGCTTGCGCTTGGGTGTCGAAAAATAAATATCAGTGCACAGGAGAATTTGGCCCATAATGGCTTGGCTTTTCTGCCACAGCAGAGAAGCGGTTAAGTTAGCGGTGATTGGTCAGTTTCGCGTCTTTGAAGTCGTCACAGGTTTGTTGATTGCGTCGGGCTCCATCGCGTTTTATGTTTTTTCGGGAGTCCTTCATGGGCAACAAACTTTACGTGGGCAACCTGCCCTACTCTTTCCGCGACCAAGATCTGGAGCAAACTTTCAGCCAGTACGGTGCTGTTGCTAGCGCCAAAGTCATGATGGAGCGCGACACCGGCCGTTCCAAGGGTTTTGGCTTTGTCGAGATGGGCAGCGATGCTGAAGCCCAATCCGCCATCCAAGGCGTGCATGGTCAAAATTTTGGTGGCCGTGATCTGGTCGTCAACGAAGCCCGTCCTATGGAGCCCCGTCCCCCCCGCAGCGGTGGTTACGGCGGTGGCAATGGTGGCGGCTACGGCGGCGGTGGCCGCAGCGGTGGTGGCTACGGTGGTGGCGGCGGTTACGGCGGTGGCCGTGGCGGTTACTAATCCCCAGTCTTGACCTTTGGCTTTCGGGCCGGAAACAAGTACTTCAAAAGAGCCTTCGGGCTCTTTTTTTATGGCGTTGTTAAAAAGACACACTACAGCTTGTAAAAATCCTTGCGTTTTGCCCATTTCCCCGGGACATAATGCTACTGCGGGCGGCGCTCGTATTGGTTTTGCGGTGATCCTGTAGTGGCGGGCGCAGCGTATCCTGAGGGTGTGCTGACTGAGTTTTCGGGGCTCCATCGCGGTGTCAAAAGTGTTTTTTAGGAGTCCCTTGATGGGCAATAAACTGTATGTGGGCAACCTGCCCTATGGTGTGCGTGACGATGATCTGGCCCAGGCATTTGGCGAGTTTGGTAATGTGACCAGCGCCAAGGTGATGATGGAGCGTGATACAGGCCGTTCTAAAGGCTTTGGTTTTGTCGAAATGGGCAGCGATCCTGAAGCCCAGGCCGCCATCAATGGCATGAACGGCCAGTCTATGGGTGGGCGCAACATTGTGGTCAACGAAGCCCGTCCGATGGAGCCTCGCCCCCCCCGCAGTGGTGGTTATGGCGGTGGTGGCTATGGTGCTCGCACTGGTGGCGGTGGCTACGGTGGTGGTGGCCGTGAAGGCGGCTACGGCGGCGGTCGCGAAGGTGGCGGTGGCTACGGTGGCGGCAACCGTGAGGGTGGCTACGGCGGTGGTCGTGAAGGCGGTTATGGTGGTGGCAACCGTGAAGGCGGCTACGGCGGCGGTGGCTACGGCGCCGCCCGTGGTGGTGAGAGCGGCGGCCGCACCGAAGGGGGCTTTCGCAGTCCTTATGGCAATGGCCCCCGTGGCCGGGGTGGTCGCGATGGTGGCGGCTATGGCGGTCAGGGTGGTTATTGAGATCTAGTGAGCAGGCCCATAAGCCCAATAGGCTAAAGGGCTGCTGCACAACCAAAGGGCACGTTGTTTGCGCAACGTGCCCTTTGGTTTGTGGTCCCACGCAGGGGCGCCTTAGCGTCGTGGTGGCATCAAGGTGCCGCGCACCCGGCCTCGCAGTTGCAACACTTGCTCCAAGTGGTCGTATTCCATCGTATCGGCGGTAAATTGGTCTTGGCCCCGCGTCAGGCGCACTGGCAGGTGAGAGCGTACCCGTTCAGACTGGGGCCACAGGTGCAAAAATTCACCACGAAATTCCATGGAGGGGGAAGATGCAGCCGATGGCCCTTGCCGGGTGATGAGCGCATTGCCAAACAATTGGATTTCGGAGCCATCACCATTGCTGAGGGCCCGATCTGCACGGGCTTGTGTTTGTTGGCCTTGGAGGGTGCGGGCCTGGATGCGCACTTGGTCAATTTCCAGGGTGTCGTTGCCGGGGTAGTGTCGTGCCATCTCGCCTTGCACCTCACTCTCGAGCCGGCCTGTGGGGTCAAAGCGTTGTACAGAAAACTGGCGCATGAAATAGTCTGGCCCAGATGAGGGCACTTGGGCGGCGGCAGTGCCAGGGGCTTGTGGTGCATTGCGCACCAGCCACCAGGTGCCCAGCGCGAGCAGACCCATCAGCAGCACAGGCAGGTACATAGAGACGCTGTCCCAGCGCCGGTGCAGGGCACTGCTCATGTTTGGTAGGCTGCCAGTAGGCGGCGGTAGTGGCCGCTGGCTATGAGCAACAAGTCGCACCATTCGCGCACGGCCCCCTCTCCGCCGGGGGCGGTGGTGGTGTAGTGGGCTTGGGCGCGTACCTCGGTATGGGCTTGGGCGGGGGCGCAGGCGATGGCACAGCGGCGCATGACTGGCAGATCGGGCCAATCGTCTCCCATGGCCGCTGCTTGTGACCATTGCAGGCCCAAGGTGCTCAAAATCTCTTCTGCTGCTGGGCGCTTGTCTTCGGTGCCAAAAATGGCGTGTTCAATGCCCAAAGCCCGCAGCCGCAGCCGCAGCGGAGCAGAATCGCGGCCCGTGATCACGGCGGGGATGATGCCTGCCTGTTGCAATAACTTGAGGCCGTGGCCATCGAGCGTGTGGAACCGCTTGAGGGTTTCGCCCTGTTCGGTGATGTACAGCCCCCCATCGGTGAGCACGCCATCGACATCAAAGAATGCTACCCGCACCCCTTGGGCACGCAGCAACAATTCGGGAGCAAAAACAAGAGTAGGTGCGGACATGGCGGCCGCCTTTCAGATGACTTTGGCGCGCATCAAGTCGCCGATATGCACCATGCCTGTGAGGCAGTCTTGTGCGTTGAGTACCAGCACGCTGGTGATGCCGTGCTCCTCCATCAGCACGGCCGCATCTACGGCCAAGGCATTTTCTGTGATGGTGTGGGGGTGGGGGTGCATCAATTGGGCCGCAGTGGCACTGCGCAGGTCGGCCCCCATCTCCAAGCGGCGGCGCAGATCGCCATCGGTGAAGATGCCCAATACCTGACCATCGGTATTGACGATGGCCGAAGCGCCCAACCGTTTGGCACTCATCTCGCGCATCAGGGTGCTGAAGCTGGCTTCAGGGGCGACGCGTGGCACTTCGTCGCCGCTGCGCATGATGTCGCTGACATGGGTTAGCAGTTTGCGTCCAAGAGCGCCGCCGGGGTGTGAACGGGCAAAATCTTCGGCCCGAAAGCCTCTGGCGTCGAGCAGGGCTACGGCCAAGGCATCGCCCAGCGCCAACTGCACTGTGGTGCTGGCAGTGGGGGCCAAATTGAGCGGGCAGGCTTCGCGCTCCACTTGGGTGTCGAGTACCAGATCGGCATGTCGGGCCAGGGTGGACTGGGCTTGCCCAGTCATGGCCACGACAGTGACCCCTAGGCGCTTGAGTACGGGTAGCACGGCGTTGAGTTCGGCACTTTCACCACTGTTAGAAATTGCCAACAGCAGATCTTGTTGGGTGATCATGCCCAAATCGCCGTGGCTGGCTTCGCCAGGGTGAACAAACAGGGCGGGGGTGCCCGTAGAGGCGAGGGTCGCCGCTATCTTGCGCCCTACATGGCCGCTCTTGCCCATGCCCATCACCACGATGCGCCCGCGCGTGTGCAGCATCTGTTGCACCGCTTGGGCAAAGTGCTTATCCAGGCGCTGACCCGCCGCCCGTAGGGCAGCAGTTTCGATGTCAAAAGTTTCTCGGCCCAAGCGGAGAGCTTGGTCGGCGTCAAAGGGGCGCGGGGCGCCAGAGGCAGCTTGCATGTGCCGATTTTATCGGTCACACCCAGGGGCTGGGCTAGGATTCGCGCATGTCCTCACTTGCCTTGACTTTGCTTTATTTATTGGCCGCCGTGTTGGGGGTGGTTGTTTGCCGTAGCCTCAAACTGCCCCCCATGCTGGGTTACCTGACCGCCGGTATCTTGATTGGCCCCCATGCACTGGCCTTGGCGCAGAACTCGGAGAGTGTGCGCCATCTGGGCGAATTTGGCGTGGTGTTTTTGATGTTTTCGATTGGGCTGGAATTCAGCTTGCCTAAGCTGCGGGCGATGCAGCGCGATGTGTTTGGCTTGGGCCTGCTGCAAGTGCTGCTGACGATGGTGGCGGGCTTTGGTGGTACTTTGTTGTTGGCCCAAGGGCTTGCAGGGGTTTGGGATGTAGGCTGGCAGACGGCACTGGCGTTGGGGGGCACGCTAGCCATGAGCAGTACGGCCATTGTGGTCAAGCTGATGGCTGAACGCGCTGAGATTGAAAGTGAGCATGGTCGGCGCATCATGGGCATTTTGTTGTTCCAAGATTTGGCGGTGGTGCCACTGCTGGTGTTGATTCCGGCATTAGCGGCCTCGCCAGACAATTTGCTGCCTGCATTGGGTTGGGCTTCACTCAAGGCGGTGGTGCTGGTGACGGTACTGCTCACGGGGGGGCAGGGGCTGATGCGTTGGTGGTTAACGCTGGTGGCACGGCGCAAGAGTGATGAGCTGTTCATGCTCAATCTGTTGCTCATTACCTTGGGCCTGGCATGGCTGACTGAGCTGGCGGGGCTGAGTCTGGCGTTGGGGGCTTTTATTGCCGGGGTGTTGGTCTCAGAGACTGAATACCGACACCAAGTGGGCACTGATATTCGGCCTTTTCATGATGTGCTGCTGGGGCTGTTTTTCATCACCATTGGCATGATGCTGGACTGGCACATTCTGGTGGAGCAGTGGGCGCTGGTGTTGGGCTTGTTGGTGGTGCCGCTGTTGATCAAATTGGGCGTTATTTTGCTGCTGGCGCGGGGGATGGGGGCCACCACGGGGGTGGGGTTGCGTGCTGGGCTGTACTTGGCGCAGGCGGGGGAGTTTGGTTTTGTGCTGTTAGCCCTGATGCACGAGCATGGCCTGTTGCGCCCAGCATTGATGAATCCGATCTTGGCAGCGATGGTGTTGTCGATGTTGGCAACGCCGTTCTTGATCATGTACAGCAACCAGATTGTGATGAAGCTGGTAGCCAGTGACTGGATGCAGCAATCTATCCAAATGACACAAATTGCCCGCAAGGCCATTGATACCAGCAAGCATGTGATTATTTGTGGCTATGGCCGTTGCGGTCAGAACTTGGCGCGGATGCTGGAGCAAGAAGGGATTCCCTACATGGCGTTGGACTTAGACCCCGACCGGGTGCGCCAAGCTGCTGCAGCGGGTCATTCGGTTGTCTATGGCGATGCCACGCGCTTGCAGGCGCTGGTGGCGGCTGGGCTGGTGCGTGCCAGTGCTGTGGCTGTCACCTATTTGGATGTGCCTGCAGCATTGAAGGTGTTGGCCCATACCCGCAGTCATGCGCCCCAAGTGCCTGTGGTGGTGCGTACGCAGGATGATTTGCATCTGGATCGCTTGCTGGCAGCAGGTGCTACCGAGATCGTGCCAGAGGCCATTGAAGGCTCACTGATGTTGGCTAGCCATGCTTTGGCCTTGGTGGGGGTGCCGATGCGCCGGGTGATCCGGCGGGTGCAAGATCAGCGCGAGGCCCGCTATAACCTGCTGCGTGGGTATTTTCATGGGGCCGATGATGATACGGTGCAGGAGCGTGATCAAGAGCGCCTGTCTACCGTGACCCTGCCCCCAGGCGCTAAGACGCTGGGCCAACCGTTGGGGGAACTGGCTTTGCACGCCATGGGAGTACGGGTGGTGAGTTTGCGCCACGGCAATGGACGCATTGCCCTGCTGGCCGACACCTTGGTGTTGGCAGCGGGCGATACCTTGGTGCTGTCGGGCCACCCGTCGGCCTTGTTGGGTGCGCAGGACAAGCTGTTGCGCGGCTGAAAAGGCCGAGGCGGGAGCGGCTTAGCGCAGTTCGCCGTATTGGGTGCTGCTCAGGTCGGGGCCACGGGCATCGACAGGCATTTCGGTATCGGCAAAGCCGGTGTCGCTGACAGGCTGACGCAGTGGCCCAGAATGCACCGAGACCCCCAACGGTACATTGCTGGCGGGGCGGGCGGCCGCCGCACTGGCCAAGGCCCGTTTGAAGGCCGCCACCTCTTCGGCCTCGATGGGGTCGAATCGGGTGCCGTGGGCGGGCGTATGGACTGGTGTCACCACCGGGGGCGGAACGGCCACTGGTGGTGGGGTGACATGCACTGGCAGCTCTGGGGCGACAGGGACGGGGGCCGCAGCGGCCACCGGAACGGGGCGGGGGCGGTGTGCAGGCCGTTCGGGGGCTGTGGGAGCGGTTGGACGGCTGGGGGCTGGGGCTACAGCAGCTGCCCCAGCCTTTTGGGGCAGGCCCACTGCTACATGGTCGTTGATGCGCCAATACACCGCTGTGACGGCAATGTCGTAGCGGGCCTTGGCTGTTTGGGCAATTAAAGCCTCAATTTCACTCAGACGGGCGGTTTCGCCGCCGTATTCGCGGGCCAAGTCCATCATGATCAGGAATTGACGGCCCTTTTGGTCGAGCGACAGCACCTTGAATTTGTAGCTGGCCGAGAGCACCCCGGCACGCACCATTGCATCGCGTACGACGATATAAAGCAGCTCGCGCCGCTCCATGCGCTCATTGACGCGGTTGGCTGCATGTTCGGTGGGAGCCGGTTTGAGCAGTGGCTGACCATCGGAGCCTGGCACCAGGGGTACGGTGGCGTCAGCATTGAGCAAGCCAGCCGCATCGCTTGTGCGCGGCTTGGCCGGGGTGGATTTGCGCGTGAACCAGCTCAACAAGGACATGGCATTCTTTCTTCGGATAGCACCTGTAAAAATCCGGAAAGAGTGTACTGTGACTGCTTGGCGGTAGGAGTTCTCATTACCGTGGATTCTGCGTTATCTCAAGGCTTGCCCAAGCTTCTAGGTGGCAGCCACGCGGCGGCGGCGGTTGCCCAGCCGTTTGGACAGCACGGCGCCTGCTGCCATGCACAGGGCCAGCGCAATGGCGGGTTGGCGGTTGGACAATTCGGTAAAGCGCAGCGCAGGCAAAGCCCATAAACGGCTGGGGGCTGCGGCCTGCACGGTGGCGCTGCGTGGTCGGTGTGAGAAGAATCCCCCTTCTCCCACGATAGAGCCTGCGCCGACCATAGCCATACGCAGGCGCTGTTTGTCGTCTTCGTAATGCACACTGAGGTTGCCGCTCTCTACCAGATACAGGGTGCGGTCGAGCACACCTTTGGCAAACAGAATCTGGGAAGCCTCTAACGCATGGGGTTGCAGGTAGGCCGACAAAGTCTCCCACTGCGCGGGCGTGAGTGGGTTGCTCAGGCTGTCTTCAGCGTTGGCTTCTGCAATGGCCTTGACCAGTCCTTGCAGAGTGGGGGGATTTTGCGGAAGGTAGGTTGCGTTCATGGTGCAAAACCAAGGGGGCGAACCTTGGGCCACAAAAGTGGGTAGATGATGGATGAGATCATGCTACGTGTCGGCGGATAGGGCAATGGGCCACACCGGTGGCAGCAGTGCAAGAGAGGGCGCCATCGTGAACCATAGGGATCGGTTGGTGGGATGGCGCACAGTATCCACCCGGGGCAGGAAGGGTTATTTCTCGACGAAGGCGCGTTCGATCACAAAGTCGCCCGGCGTGGTGGTGTTGCCTTCCTTGAAGCCACGCTGTTCCATCATTTCTTTCAGGTCTGCCAGCATGGCGGGGCTACCACACAGCATGACGCGGTCGGTCTCGGGGTTGAGCGCAGGCAGGCCTATGTTTTGTGGGAAGGTGCCGTTGTTGATCAGATCAGTGATGCGGCCCTGATTGCGGAAAGGCTCGCGCGTGACAGTGGGGTAGTAAACCAGCTTGTCCTTGACGATATCGCCCAAAAACTCGTGCTCGGGCAGTTCTTTCTCAAACAGATCGTGGTAGGCCAGCTCTTCCACCTGACGTACACCGTGCACCACGATCACTTTGTCAAATCGTTCGTAGGTTTCGGGGTCGCGGGCTACCGCCAGCCAGGGGGCCAGGCCGGTGCCGGTGCCGATCAGGTACAGGTTCTTGCCAGGCAACAGGTAGTCGATCAGCAGTGTGCCGGTGGGTTTTTTGCCAACGATGATGGTATCGCCCACCTGGATGTGTTGCAGGCGTGATGTCAATGGGCCATCTTCGACCTTGATAGACAGAAACTCCAGATGTTCTTCGTAATTGGGGCTGGCGATGGAGTAGGCGCGCAGCAGGGGCTTGCCGTCTACCCGCAGGCCGATCATGGTGAAGTGGCCGTTGGAGAACCGCAAGGCAGTATCGCGGGTGGTGGTAAAGCTGAAAAGTCGGTCAGTCCAGTGGTGGACAGACAGCACGCGTTCTTCAAGAAAGGCGCTCATGGTGGATAGGCGAAAAAAGTAAGGAAACGGGCTTGTTGGTGCGGGAAAGTGTGCGAGCACAGCCGTTGGCAGGACTGTTGAACACTTTCTTCAGGGAAAACCCGTCCATTGTGACATTTCTGCTCACAACCACAGGTTAGGTGCTTATGCCTGCGGTTGGGGGTTGAGGCGTGGCTGCGCACGCAGCATGAAGAAACACAGGTTCTCGACCCTTTGGCGTGCCCAAGGCGTTCTGCGTAGAAATTTCAGGCAGGATGCCACGTTGGGGGGCTTTGAAAGCAGCGTACCGGGATGCGCTAACCCAGCTCTTGCCTACTGTAATAGCTCGAGAGTGGCCTTACCATCGCTTTGAGAGCAATGGTAACGGATTGCGGGGCTGCTATTGGGAGGTGTAGAGTTGGGAAATCTTAGAAGTGTGTGCCATCCCACGATCTAGGCAAGAGCTTTGAGCAGCAATTGGGCATGATGCTCATCGCTAACGGCTTCCCACGCAGCAAGGAGCTGTATGTGAGCTTCCTTACTGATTTCTACAGCTACTGCAAGTCCTTCTTCTTCCTCAGGTGCTTGCACAATCTTGCCAACACACTCGATGGCTTTGAGGATCGCTGTGCTCACAGTAGTGGAGTCGAGGGAACCAAGTTTGCTTCTAAGTGCCTGTGCCGTCGCTGTCGAGATCCACAAACGGATGGTTGTTGAATTGACAGGTTCACTTTGAACGCGGAAATAGTAGAGATTTTTGTCTGATGGAGGCGGTACGTCAAAGTAAGGTTGGATTTTGATGCCTGCACTGGTGGTCACGGAGTAGCGTTTCTTTTTCGTGTCTTTGTCGAATATCCAAAGGCTTTTGCTGGCCTTGCGCGAGCCTCTCACAGGTGTGATGTTCCATTCGGCAGTAAATTGTTCCGGATTGGGCGGCAGCATCCGCTCTTCGAAGTAGAGGAACTCTGTAAGGTTATCTTCCCAAATCAGCCAGCCGGTACGCATATCTGGTGTTCGGTGAGGGGCGGCCTCTTTGACACGGTTGGTGCGCTCTTGAATCAACTCTGCATATTGTTGGAACACCTCATGCATGACATCGTCAGCATGGCGCGATGTGTCTTCAATGCGAATGGAGCGCGTTGCTGCTGGATGCATCAGCGAAGTGCCACAAACAGACTGGATAGGCTTATTACGAAGCCCTGGAATACGCAGGAGCTTCATCTCTAGTCCGAGGCCTTGATGGTTAATATCGATGTGTAGGTTACTCCATCCTCCATCAGGGATATTTTTAGCCAAGCAGTAGACACGGCTCCAGTCTCCTTCTTCCAGCTTCCTCCCCATCATCGATGCTACTTGTGTGGCAAGCCATCGTTTCGCTAGTTCTTGTTCTGTGTCTGTAAATGCTTGTAAATAGGACATATTACGTCACAACCTTCTTGGTTTTGAGGATGTCAGATGCTTGGAGTCTGAACGTAGCAAAATCTAGCGTTCTGCTGTGTTGCAGGAGACTGTCAGCTAGGTATTCGCTGTAGAGCGTGCGGTAATCGAAATCAGCGTTTCGTGTGACATGTAGGTATTGCAGCATGGGAACAATGCCACTACGGCGCTCCAAAAAATCCTTCACGGAGATTACGTTCGTAACCTCGATCATTGTGGTTTTTGGGCTTGTGGCTTGGGGCTTGTGGCAATGGAGCATGAGATCAGCGCCTGCGGCGTTGTCGCTGACGAATTGCTTGAATGTACCGTGTTGTTTGTCGAAGATATCGACTCTCTCGATAATGAAACCAGCATCAATAATGGCATGCCTAATACGATTCCAGATGTTTTCGGCAGAATTCATGAAAACGAGTACGAGCCAATGACCAGGCCGTAGAACACGATAGCATTCTTGAAGGCTCTGCGTCATCAATTCTTGATATTTGCTTGCATCTTTCTTTTGAACCCGGTTAACAATTGCCTCGTTTGTGGCATCTGTATAGAATTTAAGCCACGACTCCCAAAGTATGTTCATCTCGCTGTAGTTGATATTAGCTCCAAAGGGAGGATCGGTGAAAATAAGGTCAACACAGTTATCTGGAAGAAAGGAGAGATTGGTTGCTGAACCTGTGTGGACAAGGCTACGACCCTTGTAGGACTGGGCGGTTGTCTCTAGGTGGTCAACGATGGAACGTGCTTTACGTTCGAAGGTCAGAAAAATGTTGGCTTCATTGAAAATGTAGGGGACATTAAAATTTGCGGTGTTTCCGCTACCACCCCAAAATCTGTATTCGGAGAGTTTCGTCACGCGCTGATAAAGGGATGTGAATACAAAGCCGAGGAATGCTGCGATGTTGGTGTCTTCCACTCTGTGGATCATCTGCCAAAGCTGACTCATAGCTGCAAGATTTCTAGTGGTGTAAAAATCTTTGACGTTGGTCAGGCCATGTCGCTTAGGCTGTGCGAGGTTCACGCCATCGGGCAAATCGAAGTCTGGCAGGAAGTCCGCTGCCACAAATTGATTGGCGTGTATCGATGAGATGAGTTTGAGATCGGCATCGCTGGGAGGAACCTCTGATTGAATCTTGCTACAGCACTTGTAACCCACAAGGACAGGAACTGGGGTTGTGCGGGCAAGACGTGATTTCTTGATCTGTTGCTTGCAGTGAGGGCACGGAAATTCACGCAGAAACTTGTGTTCGCGAACGGTCTCGCCATAGCTGCGGCATTCGTCCCAAAGTACGAATTCCCTACTACACTGGGTACAAATCACCTTATATGACCAGACGGTGAACAGTAGCTCAGTGTCTTTGGCACATGTGCGACACTGCGTTGTATAGAGTCTTTTTCGCAGTTCAGCCAGACTGTTGGTAACCGTCTTGGCTGCTGCTGCGAGGGCTGCTGGGTTGCATTGGGACGTGAAACGATCGGCAATGAAGCTAGCTGCTGGCGAAAGTTCATTAAGAATAACATCGTGTCCTGTCGTCAGTGCTGCAACGCCTGTCATTCCACTTCCTGCGAAGGGATCGAGTACCAACCCGCCAGCGGGCAGGTAATTTCGCAAGACTTGGGCTATGCCCTGTGGCGGTACTTTAGTGTGGTAAGTGTGGGCATCGTAGGTGTAGGTGTTTTTACCAGCGGAAACTCCATTGGCCACTGGTTGGTCAACAGTTTGTGCGGCCTCAACGTGTTCTAACAGGATTGTTCCAAGCTCCTGCTGTGCTCTGCCCCAAAATGGTCCCTGTTTAAGCCGAGAAAGCAGATACGGGCCTGGATCGTCTTGTATTGCGATTACGCCTTCGAAGGTGTTTGCTTCAGAAACTGATCGGATGCCACGTGAGGCGAATGTGCGATTTACATTGAGGCTGGTGAGGTCGATTGTGCGACCTGCTTTGATATCTGCTATCAGATGTTGTAACTGTGTGATGATATCTGCGCTAGGTTCAATGTCTCCACGTTCCCACCGAACGACCGAGAAGTAGGATGTACCGAGGTACTGTGCTAAGCGATTTTGATCGAAGCCGCTTATCTGGAAAACCGCCTCCAATATTTTTTGAATGGTAGTTTTGTTGCTCAAGAATTGATGCTCACTCTGTATTCTATGGTGATGATCCGTTGTTGCCATAGTTGAGGGTGGTATCAGCCAACGGAAAAAGCCGATTTTTAGGTGTTAATTAATTGCCTCTTTTAAGAATTGCTGTTGGCACAAGAGATGTAGAAGTAGGTGTGGTTTGATTGGATGAATATTGTATTTTATAAAATACAATTGGATAGATTGTTTTGAAGTGATATTGCTCAGTAGTGATTAATGAGGTTGATTCCCTCTTTAGTAATTTGAGGGTCAGCTGTTGGATGTTGATTGATGATGATCAGTTTGTTATATTTTCAAATAAGTAATTATTTGAATTTGTGTTTTTGGTTTTGTCTGAACATCGATTCAGATATTTCTTTGTTATTATTGTCTGGTGGTTCGTTGTTTTGACACTGTCTACACAGTGCCCAAGACCATGCTGCGTTGCAGGTGTGGCAGCAGGTATGTCATCGAAATGCAATTCCAACATACTTGATACGGTACCAGTCATTGTTCCTGTACGAAGTACCAGAACTGACCCCGATTCTCGCCATCATGTAAGAGTTTGCTTAAGGCAGGGTGTGTATGAAGGCGTTGTTGGAACAATGGCACACCCGTCTTGCTCTCATGGCCCCGAGCGGGATTGGTTGGGTAGATCAGTTATGTGACATCACAGAGCACCTATGCTGTGGCTAAAAGATGCCAATACAGGCGGTGGTCAGACCACAAGAAACTGCATCATTTATGCCACGCTGAGGCCCGCAGCCAGCGCCACATATTCGGTCACGGGGACTTCTTCGGCGCGGCGTTGCACATCGAATTGGCCTGCAAAGCCTTGTTCGTCTAGCCAGCGTCCTAGGGTGTGGCGCAGCAGTTTACGCCGTTGGCTAAAGGCTACCTGCACCAGAGTCTCCAGCAATTTGGGGCTCAGGGCCACTGGCTCGGCATAGGGCACCATGCGCACTACTGCGCTATCGACGCGCGGGGGCGGATCAAAGCTCTCGGGCGGAACAAACAGCACGTTTTCCATCGCGTAACGCCATTGCAGCATCACCGACAGGCGCCCATAGTCGCTGGTAGCAGGGGCGGCCACCATGCGGTCGATCACTTCTTTTTGTAGCATGAAGTGCTGGTCTGTGATCGCGTCCACAAAGGGCAGCAGATGAAACAGGATGGGCGTGGAGATGTTGTAAGGCAAATTGCCCACCACCCGAATTTTAGGCACGGCCAGTTGTTGGGCTACTTGGGCAAAGTCCACCTTGAGCACATCGGACTCAATCACGTGCAGCTGACCATGCAGCCGTAGGCGCAGCGCCAAGTCACGGTCAAGTTCAATCACGGTGAGGCGACCCAGGCGCTCTACCAAAGGCTGGGTGAGGGCTGCCAAACCGGGGCCGATCTCTACGACTGGCTGGCCGGGCTGTGGGTCGATGGCTTGGACGATGGCATCAATGATGCCGTGGTCAGACAGGAAGTGCTGTCCGAAGCGTTTGCGGGGTATGTGTTTCATCCAAAGCTCATCGATCAGGGCGCATCGCGGTATTCAACGTAGGCCCGTGCGCGCAGCTCCTGCGCCCACAGGTTGTAGGCCTCTTCAATTTTCTTTTCGCGCAGTGCGTAGCGGGCCATCTCGCGTTGCTCGCGTGGACTGGGCTGCACTTGGCGGCGTTCCATCAGTTGGATCAGGTGCACACCAAAGCGCGATACCAGTGGTTGGCTGATCTCGCTGGGCTGCAAGGCTTCTAGCACCGATTCAAACTCGGGCACATAGCGTCCGGGCGTCGACCAGCCCAAATCACCCCCTTGCTTGGCGCTGCCGTCTTGTGAGTGTTCACGGGCCAAGTCAGCAAAGTCTGCCTGACCGGCCAGAACGCGGCGACGGTAGTCGGCCAAGCGTTCAACGGCGGCAGCTTCGCTCAATTGTGGTGTGGCCCGCAGCAGAATGTGGCGGGCCCGGTTTTGTGTGATGGGGGGCAGCTTGCTGGTGCTGACCTTGTCGACCAGTTTGAGCACATGAAAGCCTGCTGCCGATCGCAGTGGCCCCACCACGCCACCCACTGGCAAGGTCTGCACAGCGGTGGTGAACAGTTCAGGATAGCGGTCGGCTGGGCGCAGGCCCATCAGGCCGCCTTGGGCGCGTTCTGGGCTTTCGGAGTAGCTGCGTGCCAGTGCAGCAAAGTCACCCCCGGCACGGGCCTGATCGACCACTTGCTGGGCGCGGGCTTGGAGTTGTGCCACTGCTTCGGGCGAGGCATCCTCGGGCACCGTGATCAGCACATGGCCGAGGTTGATCTCTGAGGAGGCGGCGCTTTGGCCTCCAGTTTGTTCGCGCAGGTAGGCATCGGCCTCCAGATCGGAGATGCGCACGCGCGCGTCTACTTCGCGTTCGCGCAGGCGCTGTTGCAGCAGTTGGCGGCGCAGGTCTTGGCGAAAGCGTTCGGGCGTTACGCCATCGGCGGCCAGGCGGCGGTACATCTCTTCGCGGCTGACGCTGTTTTGGCTGGCGACCATTTGTTCGGCTTGGGCCACGGCCACGTCATCGACACGAATGCCGTTTTGCTGTGCCTGTTGCAATTGGATTTTTTCTAGGATCAGGCGCTCCAGCACTTCGCGTTCTACCACCGCCAACGGAGGTGGGTTGGGTTGTCCGGCGAGTTGCTGTGCCACTCTGGCCACACGGGCCTGAACCTCGTTGTGGGTGACAGGCTCGGAGTTGACCACGGCCACAATGTAGTCGGCTTGCCGTGTGGTGGGGCTGCTCCCCGGTGCGGGTAGCAAGACGGGGGCAGACAGGGCGCGCGACAGGCTCGGGGTGTGGCTGCCGGTTGCCGCAGGACGCAAGCCCTGCGCACTGGCGCCCGAGGTGGCAAAGGTGGCCAGACAGGCAAGGCCCAGGGCAAAGACACGGTGGTTCATGGCGGAAAAAGTCTCAGTCGTAGTTGCTGAAGCGGCTGGGCGTGCTGACTTGCTCGCGCAGGTATTGGTAGCGCGGAATATTCTGCTTGAGGCTGGCCAAGGGGTTGGAGCCTAAGGTTAAGCGTGAGAAGCCCACAAATTCGAGCTGGAACAGCAGCCGGGTGTTGGTACTGGTAACGGTGCTTTGCAGGCGCTCGAGCACCACGCGGCCAATCCAGCAACAGCCGTCGTATTCCAGCCCCACAACGGTATCGACCAGCTTGCGGTCTTGCAGGCTGTAGTTCAGCCGTCCCACGCTGTACCAGCGCCCGCCGCCTTGGCCCCGGCCTGCACCCAAGTCCAGCCCTTTGTCGCCCCACAAGTCATTGAGCGGCCATTGCCAGCCTACGTCAATTTGCTCGCTGGTGCCGCGTTGGAGCCGGTAGGCAGCGTGGAGGGTGCGGTAGTGTCCGGGACTGTAGCGGGTGCCTACTGTGGTGCGGATAGATTGGCTGGTTTTGGGGTTGAACTGCACGGTGGAGTCCAACCCCCATTGTGGCGTCCATTGCACCCCGGCACCCAGCAGCAGGTCGGACAGGCGCTCGTCTAGTGGCGCCGCCCCTGGCAAAGTGACGTTTTGGTCAGAAAAGCGCAGGCGTTGGGCGATGCCAAAGCGCGCAGCCTCGGCGCCTGTGGCCGGGTCGAGCAGACGGGTGGTCACGCCCAAGGTGAGCAGGTTGTTGTCGGCCAGACGGTCGTGGCCGCCAAAGGCGTTTTCGGTGTAAATGGTGGCAAAGTTGAAGTCGTTGGCAGCGGTGTCGTACACCGGCAAGAGGCTCTGGTTGCGGTAGGGGGTGTAAGTGTAAAAAGCCCGTGGCTCCAGGGTTTGCAGGAAGTTGCGTCCTAGGTAACTGGTGTCGCGCTCAAACACTAGCCCACTGTCGAGGCTGAAGGTGGGCAGCACGCGGCTGACTGAGCGGCGGCCATCGGCCAGTGGGCTGTCAAACTGGTATTGCGTGGCGTGCAGTTGCAGCCGGGGCACTAAAAAGCCCGCTGCTGCCAGATAGGGGCGGCTGATTTGCGCCAGCGCATAGCTGCGGGTGGCATTGGGCTGGCCGGTCAGGCTGCGCTGGGCCTGAAAACGTGTGGCATCGGCCTCTACATTGACATCGAACACGCCCCACTGCGGGGGCGCATAGCGCCAGTGCAGTTGTGGCAGGCGATCGTAAGGGGGCACGATGGGGGCCGAGACGTCTTGCAAGGTCTGCCACTTGAGGGTGCGCAGTTGCAGGCCCATGTCACCACCGGCCCAAGACAAGGTGGCATCGCCTGGTAGCAGGCGCTGGGTGATTTGGGTTCCGGCACGGGCAAAGTCACGCCAGTAGTGGTCGTCACTGACACGCTCTAAATTCAGGTTCAGGCCCAGACCCCCCAGTGGAGTGGCAATACTGCCCTGGTGCTTGATGCCATAGCTCCAGCGGTGGCGATGGCGCAGCCGGTCTGAGGGCAGGAAATCCCCACGCAGCTCACCGTGGTAGTCGGGCTCCAGATAGCGGAACTCGGCCCCGGCTTGCACGCCCCGTTTGGCCATGATTGCTCCCCGCAAGGTGGCATCGCGGTTGGGGGCGATGTTCCAGTAGTAGGGCTGTTCATACTCCATGCCATTGGTGCTGTTGAGGCCAATGGTGGGGGGCAACAGGCCAGACTTGCGCTTGTCCGATAGCGGAAAACTGATGTGCGGCAGTGGCAGGATGGGCACGCCCTGAAATTCCAGCACTGCACCTTCGGCCCGTCCTACTTCTTCAGCCATGTCCAAATGAATGGTGTTGGCCCGCAGCATCCAGCCGGGCTGCCAGGTGGCCTCATCGCTGCGCTCGCAGGTGGTGTAGGTGGCCTGGCGCACAATGGCCCGGTCGCGGTCTAAAAAATCGACCCGTGCCGCTTGCCCGTGGGCGGCATTGCGCAAAAATTGGTAGCGGGCATCGTTAAAAAACCCCTCAAAGGCATTGACGTGTAGCTCCAGCAGCGTGCCTTCGTAAACATTGCCCGCCCGATTGATGCGTACTTGGCCTTGCGCTTGCAAGAAGTCCTCGGGCACGGTGTATTCCATGCGTTGGGCTCGAATCACCGTATCGGCGCGGCGCAGCTCGGCATTGCCCTCCAACACGGCTCGCACATCGGGCTGACCCTCTATGTGGTCACCCGAGACAAACGTGGGCATTTGCGCCCGCACAGCGTCTGGGATGGTTTCTTGCAACAGCGGGCTGGCGCGCAACACCAGGGGGGCAGCGGCAGATGCTGCCTCCATGTCTTGTGCCGATGCCAACAGGGGCAACGCGCACAAGGCCGCCATCAACTGCTGCACCAGTGCCGTGCGCGTACAGGGTGGGGCGTTGCGGGCAAGAGAGCGCACAGGCATTGAGGGAGTGCGAAGCAGGTCGGGCAAGGGTGTCAGTCCAGGAAAACAGCAGTGGGCATGCCCCTACGGGGGCCGCCCACCACCCGCGCCGGGCGGGCCGGGTTTGTAGGCACAGATTATCCACATGCGCAGCACCCCAACACGTCCAAAAGTGGGCGTGGCTGTTGTAGAGTCTGCGCCGAAACGGTAGAGCCACTGCCGTTGCACCTTTTCTTTCCGTTCCATCCACAAAGGAATCCCAGAATGTCAGAACGCAAGACCATTGAAAGCTGCCTCAAGAGCTACGACGGCTATATCGATTTCTGGAGCGATGATGCCGGAGATACTGAGCAGCTCTACAAGCTGCGTGATCACATCCATGATCGCTTGGGCGAACTCAACCCCACCCAACAGGCCGAGTTGCGCAAGATCGATGACAAATTGCTCAAGCTGGTCAATGACAACCGTGACAGCCAAAGCTGGGACGCCGTGATGCTGCGCAAAACCGGCGTGCTGGTCAAAGACGAGCGTTACTGACCTCCTTGGCGGGAGCCAGGGGTGGCCGGGTTTGTAGAATCCGGCCCGCCATGAGCCACCCCTCTTCCCCCCCCGCTTGCACACCTGCTGTTGCTTTGTCCTCCAGCGTGACTTGGGCCGAACCGGCCCGCCATGCTGCCTTTGTTGCTTGGTTAACGCCGCTGGTAGATTTGCACCAGTTGTTGCCCGACACCTTGCGCCCCGCCTCTGCCGATGCCAGTTTTAGGCGCTATTTGCGGCTCGACACTGCCACGGGCAGCAGTTGCATCGTGATGGATGCCCCCCCCGATAAAGAAAACTGCCAGCCCTTTGTGCAAGTGCAGGCACTGATGCAGCAGGCGGGCTTGAGCGTGCCCAACATTCTGGCTTGGGAGCAAAGCCACGGCTTTATGCTGTTGAGTGATTTGGGCCAACACACCGTTATTGAAAAGCTCCACCCCGAACACCCCCAAGACGCCTATGCTTGGTACCAGCAGGCCACCGATACGCTGCTGCAATGGCAACTGGCCTCTCGCCCCGGGGTGCTGCCCGCTTATGACGAGGCGGTGCTGCGCCGGGAGCTGGCGCTGTTTCCCGACTGGTACGTTGCTCAGCATCGGGCCTTGACGTTGGACGATAAGCAGCAAGCTCTTCTCACACAGACTTTTGATTGCATCGTGGCTGAGAATTTGTCGGTGCCCAGCGTGTTTGTCCACCGCGACTTCATGATGCGCAACCTGATGGCACCAACCACGGCAGGCGGGCCGCTGGGGGTGTTGGATTTTCAGGATGCGCTGTATGGCCCCATCACCTACGATATTGCCAGCCTGTTGCGCGATGCCTTTATCAGTTGGGAGGAGGATTTCATCCTCGACATCACGGTGCGTTATTGGGAGAAGGCGCGCAAGGCCGGGCTGTTGGGCGCCCAGAGCGCCAGCGGCTGGGGGGCTGATTTTGGCGAGTTCTACCGCAGCGTAGAGTGGATGGGTTTGCAGCGCCACCTCAAGGTGGCGGGTATTTTTGCCCGCCTGACCTTGCGCGATGGCAAGCCTAAATACTTGGCCGATGCGCCGCGCTTTATCCACTACATCCGCTCCACCACCCAGCGTTACCGCGAACTGCTGCCGTTCAGCCGCTTGATTGACCAGATTGAAGGCACCCAAGCGCCGGTAGGCTACGCCTTTGGCCGCGTCTAAGTCAAAGGAATACCTATGCCACGCTTTTACTGTCCGGTTGAGTTGCTGCCCGGTGCCGAGGTGGACTTGCCCGCTGGGGCGGCACGCCATGTGCAGGTGCTGCGCATGCAACCGGGTGATGCCATCACCTTGTTTCAGGGCGGGCTGGATGGGTCAGGTGCCGGTGGCGAGTTTGAGGCCACGGTGCTGCGCATGGGCCGCAGCGAGGTGCGGGTGCAGGTGGGCAAGCACCACCCCATCGAGCGCGAAGCCGAGCGGGCTATTCACCTGTTGGCGGGCATCACGGCCAATGAGCGCATGGACTGGTTGGTGGAGAAAGCCACGGAATTGGGCGTAGCCAGCATCACCCCGCTGCTGGCCGAACGCAGTGTGCTCAAGCTCAAGGCTGAGCGGGCCGAGAAAAAGCAGGCCCACTGGCAGGCCGTGGCGGTGGCCGCTTGCGAGCAATGCGGGCGCAATCGGGTGCCACGCATCCATGCGGCCCAATCGCTGGCCGACTGGTTAAGCCAAGGCTCCAGCACGGCCCCCGCAGAACAACGGCTGGTGCTCTCGTTGCGCACGGGCACCCAGCCACTACAGCGGGCGGTGGTAGGTGCTGGCCCCGTATGGTTTCTCTCTGGCCCTGAAGGGGGGCTCAGTCCTGCCGAAGAGACATTGGCACTGGCCCACGGTTTTGTGCCCACCACACTGGGGCCACGGGTGCTGCGTGCCGAGACGGCTCCACTGGCTGCACTGGCCGCATGGACGTTGGCTTGAGGGGCAGGCCGCGCCGCCGCGTAAATATTTGTGAATTCAACTGCACACAGCCAGCGTAGGCACTCCTAGAATGAAGCTGTAGTGGTTCCAGCAGCCGCTCGTTTCTGAAGCTAAGGAGGTTCGCATGTACAAGAACGCGATAGCAGCCATCGTTATGGCTTGGTGTGCGTCTGTTGCTGGTGCTGCGGGGGTGGAGCAAGCCCCACAGCAGGAACAAGATGAGGGCGTTACCGTAGCGCAACGCTACGATCATCCTCACCGCGATCGGTATGACCGTTACGACCGCTACGATCGATACGACCGGCGGGATTGGAGAGATCGGCCCCCACCCCACTGGGCGCGTGACCGGCCTCCACCACCACACCATGATGCCATGTGGGTGCCTGGTCATTGGGAGCGCCATCGTGGTGTAGATGAATGGGTGCCTGGTCATTGGGAACATCGTGGTCGTCGCTATCCGCACTATCCTCGTGACGGTTACCGCCCGATCCGGTAAGCCCTGGCGGCCCTGAGCCTTGGCGCCCCTGCACGCAATGCCCGCAGGGGTGTGCTCCTTCATCTTTTTGCATAAAAACTTCCCATGAAGCTCCGGCCCTTACCACACGCCCGTTTGTGGGCGGTTTTGTCGATAGCGACGGCCCTGACCGGCTGTGCCAGCCTGAAAAGCCACGATGAGCTGGCAACCGAAATGCAAACGGCGGGCCGCACAGGTGGCGTTGCAGCATCGCTGGCCCGGCTCGAATCCACAGCCACCACCGAAGACGACAAAAAAGCCCTGCTCTACAACTTGGAGCGCGGTGAGTTGCTGCGCATGCAGGGCCGCTACGAAGACAGCAACAACGCCTTTTTGTTGGCCGACACCAAGGTCAAAGACTGGGAAGAGGCTGCCAAGACCAACCCACAAAAGCTGATGGGCACCTTGGGTGCCAGCCTGATCAGTGAACGCTTTAAGGTGTATGAGGGCCAAGACTATGAAAAGGTCTGGCTCACTACCCGGTTGGCCCTCAACCGTATGGCGCTGGGCGATTTTGAGAATGCCCGTGTGGATATCAAGCGCACCCATGAGCGCGAAGCCGTGATTGCCGAGTTCCGTGCCAAAGAGATGGTAGCCGCCGAAGAGGAGGCCAAGTCCAAGGGGGCCAGCAGTGCCAGCAAGGAAATCAGCGGCTATCCCGTCGAGACCCTCAATGACCCCGAAGTATTGGCTCTGAAAAATGGCTACCAAAATGCGCTATCGCACTATTTGGCCGGGTTTTTGTACGAAGCCATCAATGAGCCGGGAATGGCGGCACCTGGCTATCGCAAGGCCATCGAGCTCAAGCCCGAAACCCGCGTGCTGGAAGAAGGTTTGCGCGGTCTGGACAGCCGCACCAGCTTTACATGGAAGCGCCGCCAAGGCATGACCGATGTGTTGTTTGTGGTGGAGGCGGGTGAGGCACCGGCGCGCAAGCCCAAAGCGTTCACCCTGCCCATCCCTATCAACCACCGCATCAACACGGTCAGTATTTCCTATCCGGTGATAGAGCCATCGCGCGATCCGTTGCTGAGCCAGTTGTCGGCTGCTGGGTACGACTTTCGGCTGGAACGGGTGGTGGATCTGAACGTCATGGCCCGGCGTGCTCTCAAGGACGAGATGCCCGGCATGGTGCTGCGCGGCTTTACCCGCGCGTTGGCCAAGGGGGTGATGCAAGACCAACTGCAAGAAAAAGGCGGAGCTTTGGCAGGCTTGCTGGGTGCCATTGCAGCTATTGCCACCGAAAAAGCCGACGACCGCATGTGGCGCATGTTGCCAGGCCGTGTTTATGTAGCACGGGGTTATTTGCCTCCCGGTAAGCACCGCGTGCGTATCAATGGCCGCGAAGTAGAAACCGAGATTGACGTGGGCGGGCAATATGCGTTGGTGCCGCTGCGTTTGCACGAGCAGCAAATTCTGGTGGGTCAGGTGGCCACCATTGGTGCCTTGGCCGCAGGCGCTGCACCAGGGCCAGTGCCCGCTCCCACCAGCACGGCTGCACCCGCCAGCCCTGTGCAGCCACCAACCAAAAAAACCTCTCTAACAACAGCACCCAACCGCCGTACGGTGGTGGCGCCTGCCGAGGCCGCGGAGCCACCGCCCGCACACAACGTGGAGCCAATGGCAGCCCCATCGCGCTCATCTGGCCGCCCACCACAGCGCACCCGCCCTTATCCGTCTTGGCCCGTTGGTACGCCTAACATGCCCGCACCGTTGCCCAGTGGGCAGCAGTGATGGCTTTTTTCTGGAGGATGTGTGTGATGAATTTCCGTTTGACACTGGCCAGTGCGGCCACGGCTTGGTTTGCCCTGATGGGCAGCGCACAGGCCCAATACCACGATCCAGCCACCCCCCCTGCGGTGGCCGATAAGGTGTTTTTGAGCAGTGATGCCAAAGGCGTGGCCGTGACAGAAATGCGCATCCAGCCCAAAAATGGCGTGCTGGTGGTGCAGGCCGATTTGCTGAATATGCGCCACAGTGAGCGCACGGTGTACTACCGGTTCCGTTGGGTCGATGGTGCGGGCAACCAGGTGGGCGATGGCGAAGCCTGGAAACAATTGCCACTGATGGGTATGGGCCGCCAAACCGTCAAGAGCGTAGCCCCCAGCAGCGAAGCCAGCGATTTCCAACTGGAAATGAACGTGGATCGCCCCCGTTGAGTGGCTGGACGGCCTGTTTTTTCACATTCTTTTCGCTATGACCTTCTCACGCTATCCCCTTTTGCTGGCCGCACTGGTTGGCACCCTGACCCTGACCGCCTGCCAGAACCCGCAGGTACCCACCATCCGTTTTGACCGTCAGGTCAACTACGGCGATGCCAAAGGCGTCGAGTTGGTAACCAACGAGTTTGGTTCTACCGACCTGCAAATGATTGCCGAGAAAATGACCGGCAGCTTGCTCGAGACGGGCATCTTTCAGGGCCGCCCCACCGTCACCATTTCTACCGTCAAAAACAAAACCAGCGAGTACATCGACACCACCAATGTGATGCACTCGATCCAGACGGCGCTGGTCAAGTCGGGCAAAGTGCGTTTTGTGCGTTCCATCAACGAGATGCAGGCCGGTGTGGATGAGCTGCAACGCCAAAACCAGAGCGGCCTGTACAAGCAAAACAGCACGGCCAAAATTGGCAACATGACCGCTGCCCGCTACAGCATGGAGGGCGAGCTGACCAGTATCGTCAAGCAAACGGCAGGCACCAAAGACGTTTACTACAAGTTCACGCTCAAGCTGTTTGATGTGGAAGAGGGCACCATTGAATGGCAGGACGAAAAAGAAATCCGCAAAACTACCCGCCGCTGAAAGGAGCATCCATGCAACGCAGAAGTACATTGGCCGCCGCAGCAGCCTGGATAGTCGGTGCTGCTTGGGTGGCTGGCCCTGCCAGCGTGCAAGCGCAGCCAGCGCCGCGCATTGCCGTCACCGATCTGGCTTACACCCCACGGGTGTCGGAATACTTTGAGGCGGGCACCGAGCAAGGCAGCTCCCATACGCGCGACACCCGCTGGAGCAGCACCACCAGCGAGCAATACAGCTCTACCTATGTGGCGGGGCGCTACAGCTATATCGAGCAGCGCCAGCTGTACTCTTTTACCAACGACATCAAGGGCGCACTGCTGCGCGGCACGGTGTTCCGGCTGGTACAAGGCAAAGCCTTTGATGCTGGCGCACCACAGCCCACCAAGGCTGAACAGGCATTGCACCAGTTGCAAACGGGACGCATGGCACGGCCCAGCCGCCAGCCCGAAGTGCGCGACATCATCGCCCGTATCAAGAAGGGCGAGTTCAACGGGGCCGACTATGTGCTGTTTGGCGCTGTCTCGAGCGTGCAGTTTCGCGATGCACTGTCGCCACTGCAAGGCACGAGCAGTGCCACGCACCAATATGGGCTAGATCTGTTGGTGGATTTTTCGCTCATCCACACCCGTACTTACGAAATCAAGGCGGCCTTCTCGGCCCAAGGTGCTGGCAACGACACCAAGATTTTGTCGAACCGGGGCGATATTGCCCCACCCAACCGGGCCAAGGTGATGCGCGAAACCTCGCAAAGTTTGGCAATGAGCGTGTATGAGCAGCTGGTAGATCAGTTGGGCTACAGCGATCCGCGTCTGTCGCGTGGTGTACGTCCACCACCCTTGTCGGATGGCGAGCCAGAACCGTATCCAGACCAGCCCCCCCCGCCTCCACCCGTGACTATTCTGCGTTGATGCCACAACAATGTCGGCTTGAGGCCCGCTGTATGCGGGCCTTGTTGTTTTTGCTGGGGCTATCTTGGTGGTGGCCCCATGCAATGGCTTGGCCTGCCTCGCACCCCACAGAACTGTCTAGACCTTTGTTGGCCCCCAGCCGTTGGCAAGAGAGTCGCTGGCCCACCACACCAGGGGAAGCAGATTTGCCCGTGCTGCACCGAGGGGCGTTGTTGCCACCGTTGCGCTATCGGGTTGTGGTATTGCCCGGCTCTGGTTGCGCAGGCATGGGTGCCATTGCACCGCGCTATTTTGCGGGGTTGCTCCATGCCGAAGTGTGGGTGTTGCACAAACCCGGCATTGAGGTGGGACATATGACACCACCGACCCAGTGCGCCCCCGCTTTTGTCCAGACCGATGCGCTGGCATGGTGGCATCGGCAGGCTCAGGCGGCGCTAGAGGGCTGGTGGCAGCGCACAGCCCACAGCCCAACAGCCACGCTGCCCACGGTGTTGGTTGGAATTTCTGAGGGGGCGGAGCTTGTACCTGCTTTGGCACCTGTGGTGCCCGGAATGGCCGCGATGGTGTTGTTGTCGGCACCGGGCTTGGACCCGCGCGAGACGGCCGTCTTGCAAGCACAACGCCTAGGCCGCTGGCCTGAATGGCAGGCCTTGGAGCGTGCGCAGGCCAGCCCGTTGCCCGATCACACCCTTTACCAAGGGCGCAGTCTGCGTTACTGGCGCGACCTTTGGCACTGGCCGTTGGAGCAGCCATTGCGCAACAGCCCGTGGCCCTTGTTGCAAGTGTGGGGTGATGCTGATGCGTTGGTGCCTGCACAGGCATTTGCCTTATGGGCGCAGCGGATGCGACAGCGCCCCGCTCCGTGGTGTGTGCGCCAGTTGCCCGGTGCCGATCATGGCTTACAACACGGTGCCCAAGATGGGGTGCAACAGCTATGGCACTGGCTTGAGCAGTGGGCACGCCAGCCCTTGGCCGGGCTGTGTGCGCCTACCACGACCCCTGCTGGGTAGGCACAGGGTTGCCAGCAGAATCACTTCTGCCGGTCGGCCTCCTTTTGGTCGGCGTCAATCTTGCGTTGCAGCACATACACAAACGCAACCCCAGCCACCACCATCATGGCAATGCCGATGATGCTCATCAGGCCATAGTCGGTAGTGAAAAGGTCGTTCAGCAGCTTCATGGGAGCCCTCCGGTTGGAATAAAAAACCATTGTATGGGCCGGAATTCTGGTGATGGCCTTGGATGACGGTGTTGATACAGGTCAACCGGGCACACCGAACCCCTGTGCTGCAAGAAAATCGCACTGCTTCTAAGATGGCTGCATGAGTACCACGTCTGCCCCCGCCCATCCCGAGGCTGCAGCCCTGCGCCAAGATATACGCACCATCAGCCTGATTGGTTTGGCCCACGGCAGTTCGCATTTTTTCCACATGCTGTTGCCGCCGCTGTTTCCGTGGCTGATCGCTGAATTTGGCTTCAGCTATGCCGAGTTGGGCTGGCTGGTCACGGTGTTTTTTGTCATCTCGGGGGTGGGGCAGGCGCTGTCGGGTTTTTTGGTCGATCGGGTGGGGGCTCGGCCTGTGCTGTTTTTTGCTTTGGGCAGCTTTATGTTGGCCGGTGTGACTGCAGCGACCGCGCAGGGCTACGCTGGGCTGGTGCTGGCAGCCGCTTTGGCGGGGTTGGGCAATGCACCGTTCCATCCGGTCGATTTCACTATTTTGAACAAGCGGGTGTCGGCGGCACGGCTGGGGCATGGCTTCTCGGTGCATGGTATTTCGGGCAACTTGGGCTGGGCCGTGGCCCCGTTGTTTATGGCCGGGCTGACCACGGCCACTGGCTCGTGGCGGCTGGCCTGCTTGTGTGGTGCGGCGCTGGCGTTGTTGGTGCTGGCGTTGTTGGTGCTGGCGGTGATGGTTTGGCAGCGAGATGCCTTGGATGACCGCCAAGGCGCTTGGGGGCATCCCAGCGGTAGCCACGCCAGTGCTGCGGCGCCAGAGCACCCGATGGCCTTTTTGCGCCTGCCATCGGTGTGGCTGTGTTTTTCATTCTTTTTCTGGAGCACCTGTGCTCTCAGTGCCATTCAGAGTTTTGCCAGTCCTGCCTTGCAGCAAATGTATGGGCTGCCCCTGAACCTGACGGCACTGGTGGTCACGGGCTACATGCTCTGTGGTGCCGCTGGCATGGTGGCGGGTGGTTTTCTGGTGGGGCGGGTAGTGCGGCTGGAAAAGACGATCTCGGTCTGTTTGGTGGCATCGGCCGTGCTGCTGGTGCTGGCAGGCACAGGCTGGCTGCCGGGCACTGCTGCCTTGGCCTTGGCGGCACTGGCAGGGCTGGGCACGGGCATTGCTGGCCCTTCACGCGACATGCTTATCAAGCGTGCAGCCCCACCGGGGGCCACAGGCCGGGTGTATGGCACGGTGTATTCGGGGCTGGATCTGGGCTTTTCGGTGGCGGCTCCCGTGTTTGGTGTTTTGCTTGATCGTGGTTTGACGGGCGGTATTTTTTATGGCTCGGCCCTGGCTTTGCTGTTGAGCGTGGCCTCTGCCACGCTGGTGGGCATGGGAATTTGGGCGCGCACTCGGCACCCGGTGGCCCCAGTGAGCCCCTGAATCGGCTATTTTTGAGTGAGGTGGCTTGCACGGTTAGTTTTTCGGAATATAATAGCGGTCTTACTTCAGTAAGCGCATGGTTTTCAAAAAACCATCATCTGCGGGATTAGCTCAGTTGGTAGAGCGATACCTTGCCAAGGTATAGGTCGAGAGTTCGAACCTCTTATCCCGCTCCAGTTTTTTCCTTTGCGTACAAGCTGCCCATGTGGCTCAGTGGTAGAGCACTCCCTTGGTAAGGGAGAGGTCGCGGGTCCGATTCCCGCCATGGGCACCAATCATGGTTTACGCAGCCAGTGCACCAGCATGGGTGCCGCGCTCAAAAATGCCAAACCAAACACCAAATAATTGCCTGATGCTGGGTTAAATTCTTGCGCAATCCGAGGCCACGGTCTGTGCATCAGCCATCGGCCCAGTGCCACATCAAACAGGGCCATGAAGGTCGCCAACCCCAGGCCTAGCGCGGCATGGTGCCAAGCGGTGTGCAAGCCCAGGCCGGGCACCATGAACCAGCAAATGGCCCCCGCCAGCAGCGATCCTGTCAGGGCGCTGCGCTGGAGTGCCCGCTCTTTACCCCAGCGGGGCACCGCCCACACGGTGCGTGCGATGCCGTGCAGGGTTTCAGCACCGGCCAATAGCACACACAGGGCCAAAATCCGCAGGGCGGTATCCCACGCCAAGCCATGGCTCATTTGAGCACATAGCTGGCCAGCACGGCCTGCACCTCGTAGATATTGAGTGTCTTGTTGAACTGCTTTTGCAGGGGAACGGGGGTGCCAGAAATCCAAATTTTGAGTTCGGCATCCAGATCAAAAGTGCCTGCGGTTTCGATGCTGAAGTGGGTAATGCTTTTGTAGGGGATGGAGTGGTGTTCAACCTTGCTCCCGGTCAATCCCTGTTTGTCTACCAGCACCAGGCGCTTATCGGTAAAAACGAAGTAATCACGGATCAATTGGTAAGCATGTTCTACCTGCTCACCGGGTGCCAGAATGCGCTCGAATTCTGCGGCAATCTTGCGGGTGTCTATTTTGGAGGCATTGCCCAATACGCCGTCAAAAAGGCCCATAGTGGTTTTCTCGCTGGTGAAGGGTGGTAGGAGGTGGCTGTGCGTTACCAACTAAAAATTTTGCCGGGGTTCAAGATATTGTGTGGGTCTAGCGCCTGTTTGATGGCCCGCATCACGGCCAACGCGGGCGTCCCTGCCTCATCGACCAAAAAGCCCATTTTGTGCAGGCCCACGCCATGCTCGCCGCTGCAAGTGCCTTGCATTTGGATGGCCCGTTGCACCAGCGACTGGTTGAGCTGTTCTGCCTGCGCACGCTCTTGGGTGCTGTCGGGATCGATCAGGTAGCCAAAGTGAAAATTGCCATCCCCCACATGACCAACTAAAAAGTACGGGATGCCGCTGGCATCGGCTTCGGCCACCGAGTCCAGCAAGCAATCGGCCAAGCGGCTGATGGGCACGCAGGTGTCGGTGGACATGGCTTTGCAGCCGGGGCGGCTGGCAATGGCGGCAAACAAGGCATTGTGCCGGGCCGTCCATAGCCGGGTGCGCTCTTCGGGGGTGGTGGCCCATTCAAAATCATTGCCACCCAAATCGCGGGCAATCTCTTGCACCGTTTGCGCCTGCTCTTGCACGCCAGCGGGGGAGCCGTGAAACTCCATCAGCAATAAGGGCTCCTCGCGCAGACTCAGTTTGGAGTAGCGATTGACCATGCGTACGCTGTGGGCGTCGATCAGTTCTACCCGGGCAATGGGCACCCCCAGCTGTATGGTCTGGATGACGGTGCGCACCGCAGCCTCAATGCTGGGAAAAGAGCAGATGGCTGCCGATACCGCCTCGGGCAGTGGATAGAGCTTGACCGTGACTTCGGTGATGATGCCCAAGGTGCCTTCGCTGCCCACCATCAGGCGCGTCAGGTCGTAGCCTGCGCTGCTTTTTTTGGCGCGTGAGCCGGTGTGGATCACGCTGCCATCGGCCATCACCACTTGCAGTGCCAGCACGTTTTCGCGCATGGTGCCGTAGCGCACGGCATTGGTGCCGCTGGCACGGGTGGCACACATGCCGCCCAAGGTGGCGTCGGCGCCGGGGTCGATGGGGAAAAACAGGCCCGTGGATTTGATGGCGTCGTTGAGCTGTTTGCGTGTCACGCCTGCTTGCACTGTCACGGTGAGGTCGTCGGCGTTGACCGACAACACTTGGTTCATGCGCGATACGTCCAGACTGATACCTCCCTGCACTGCCAGCAGGTGGCCTTCCAGCGAGCTGCCCGCACCAAACGCAATGATAGGCACGGCGTACTGCTGGGCCAGTTGCACAGCGTCGCGCACGTCCTGAGTGCTTTCGGCAAAGACTACGGCATCGGGTGGCGGCATAGCCGCATAAGCCGATTCGTCACGCCCATGCTGTTCGCGCACAGCTTGGGCTGTGGAGCATTGGGGGCCAAAGCGGGCTTTGAGTGCCTCTAGGCATGCTGTGGGCGCAGTGCGGGGAGCAAATGCAGGTGAATGGACGTGGGACGGTGCGGCAGGGCTGTGCATGGGCGAACTCTCCGGGGGAGGCGAAGAATACCACCGGGTCGATAGAGAGACTCAAAGGCCCGAGTATGGGTTTATGGGGCACTCTGGCCGACAATCCCCTATGGGCTGCCTGCGCGGTGCGGCGGCCACCGACCAGGGGAAAGAATTTATGGGCAACCGCCTGACAGAAATCGCCACACGCACCGGCGACAATGGCACGACAGGTTTGGGCAACAACCAGCGTGTCTCTAAAGACAGCCTGCGTATTCATGCATTGGGCGATGTGGACGAGCTCAACTCGCACATGGGGCTGCTGTTGTGTGAGGCACTGGCATCAGATGTGCGTGAATTGCTGATCGATGTGCAGCACCAACTGTTCAACCTGGGGGGGGAGCTGTCTATTCCTGGCTACCAGTTGCTGCAACCGCAGGCGGTGGTGCAACTGGATCAGGCACTGGCCCACTACAACGCGCAATTGCCACGTCTGTTGGAGTTCATTTTGCCCGCAGGCAACCGTGCTGCCAGCCAAGCGCATGTGTGTCGCACGGTGGCCCGCCGCGCCGAGCGGGCAGTGGTGGCCCTGGGCAATGAGGAGACCCTGTACGACACGCCCCGCCAATACCTCAATCGCCTGTCGGATCTGATGTTTGTGCTAGCACGGGTGTTGAACCGTGCAGAGGGAGGGGACGACGTCTATTGGCGCAGCAGCCGGTTAAGCCAAGATCAGGAGAACACACAATGACATGGAGCCTTGCACGGTGGCGCATTGGTTTGCGCCTGAAACTGGGTTTTGGCATATTGATGGTGATGATGTTGCTGATGGCCGCCATTGCCATCTTGCAAATGAGCCGGGTAGCCCAAGCCAATAGCCAATTGGTGGATGAAGACTGGGTCAAGGCAGAGGCCACCAGCACCATCGACACCCTGACACGGGCCAATGCCCGCCATACGATGGAGTTGGTGCTGTTTGCTGATGCTGCCCATCTGGCCCAGAGTAAGGCAAAAATTGCTGCCAACCGCCAAGCCATTGACCAGGCTCTGGCGACGCTGGAGCGTTTGGTGCAGGGCACAGAGGGCAAGGCGCTATTGGCCCGTGTGCAAGAGGCGCGGGGCCGCTATGTGCAGTCGTTCAGCCGCGTCAGTGGTTTGGTAGAGGCCGCAGAGCATTCCAAGGCACTGCAATTGCTGCAAGGCGAGACCTTACCCACTCTGGACGCACTGCAAACCGAGGTCAGCGCGCTCAACAATCTGCAAAAGCAGCGGGTGGACAATACTGGGCACTATGTGCTCAAAGAGATTGGCACCGCCCGTTGGCTGCTGTTGGCCCAAGCCTTGGCCGGGCTGGTGCTGGGCACGGTGCTGTCACTGTGGATCACGCGCTCTATTGTGGCCCCACTCAAACGGGCAGTGCAAATTGCCCAACAGGTGGCCGCTGGTAATTTGGGCAGCCCCATTGAGGTGCAGGGCCAAGACGAAACCGCCGAGTTGCTGCACGCTTTGCGCGAGATGGACGAGGGTTTGAGCAAGATTGTGGCCCAAGTGCGCAGTGGGGCGGAGAACATGGCCAGTGCCACACGGCAGATTGCTGCAGGCAATATCGACCTGTCTTCGCGCACTGAGGAAGAAGCCAGCGCACTGGAGCAAACGGTGGCCTCTATGCACGAGCTGACCAGCACAGTGCGCCAAAATTTTGAGCACAGCAAAACGGCCAACCAGATTGCCGATGCGGCGTCCAAGGTGGCTGTCAAGGGGGGGGAAGTGGTGGCACAGGTGGTCAACACGATGGATGCCATCAATGTGTCATCGCGCAAAATTGCCGACATCATCAGCGTGATCGATGGCATTGCCTTCCAAACCAATATTCTGGCGCTCAATGCAGCAGTGGAGGCGGCACGGGCGGGTGAGCAAGGGCGGGGCTTTGCGGTGGTGGCCTCTGAGGTGCGCAGTTTGGCCGGACGTGCCGCCAGTGCTGCCAAAGAGATCAAGGCGCTGATTGATGCCTCGGTGGGCAATGTCAGTGCGGGTTGTGCCCATGTGGAGCGTGCAGGGGCGACGATGGATGAAATCGTTGTCAATGTGCGCCGCGTGACCGACATCATGGGCGACATCGCCCATGCCAGTGAAGACCAAAGTGCGGGCATTGACCAAATCAACCAAGCCATGTCGCAGATGGATCAGGTCACGCAATCCAATGCGGCGCTGGTGGAGCAGGCTGCCGCTGCTGCACAGTCATTGGAGCAACAGGCGCAGAGTCTGGTGCGTGCCGTCAGCGTGTTCCAGTTGCGCGAAGACCGTTAAGGCTACCTTGACCGGGTGGTAGGTGGCTACCCGGTTCAAACTCTCTGCCCAAATGGCCCGCCAAAGGCTATATTGGTTGCTTCCCATGCTGGAGGCCCGCCATGTTTGAATCCGCAGAGATTGCGCACAAGGTCAAGAAATCGGTCTATAAAAAAGCTGTTCCGGCACTGCGGGCGGCGCTGCTGGAGGCGCAGGTCGATCTGTACGAGGGCAAAAAAATGCCGGTGGTGCTGTTGATCAGTGGCCAAGATGGCGCTGGTAAGAGCGAGACCATTAACCTGCTCTACGAGTGGATGGACCCACGCTTTCTGTCTACCTTGGCATTTTCTTTGCCCAGTGAGGAGGAGCGTGAACGCCCGCCCATGTGGCGCTATTGGCACGCGCTGCCGCCCAAAGGGCGCATTGGCATTTTTGCCGGTTCTTGGTATTCAGACACCATCCGGGAGCGAATTTTGGGCAATATCTCGTTGCAAGAGGTGGACGCCCATGCCGACCAGATCAACCGCTTTGAGGCCATGCTGGTCAACGAGGGGGCGCTGGTGCTCAAGTTCTGGTTCCACCTGACGCGTGATGCGCAAAAAAAGCGCCTCAAGGATTTGGAGAGTGACCCGCACACGGCTTGGCGTGTGACCAAGTGGAACTGGGAGCGCCTCAAGACCCACGACAAGCTCCAAGAAGTGGCGGGGCATTTTTTGCGCATGACCAACACCCCTTGGGCACCTTGGGTGGTGGTGGATGGCAGTGACGACTGCTACCGATCCCTGACCGTAGGCCAAACTTTGCTTCGGGCGATGCGTGCCCGACTCGATCGCCCCCACGCACCCAGTGCTGCGGTGACGCCATTGGTGCGGGCCGATATTGATGGGCGCAACGTGTTGTCGGTGCTAAACCAGCAATTGTCTTTGACACAAGACCACTACGAAAACGAGTTGGCTCTTTGGCAAGGGCGTTTGGCGGAGTTGTCGCGCTCGCCAGCCTTTAAGCACCGTGCGGTAGTCTGTGCCTTTGAAGGTTCGGATGCGGCGGGCAAGGGCGGTGCGATCCGGCGCGTTTGCGCTGCACTGGATGCACGGCTGTACCAAGTTGTGCCCATTGCTGCACCCACAGACGAAGAGCGTGCCCAACCACACTTGTGGCGCTTTTGGCGGCACCTGCCGCGCCACGGCCACATTACGCTGTTTGACCGCACTTGGTATGGCCGGGTGTTGGTGGAGCGGGTAGAGGGATTTTGCCAAGAGCACGATTGGTTGCGCGCTTACACCGAGATCAATGATTTTGAACACGAGTTGGCCGAGGCGGGCACCATCGTGGTCAAGTTCTGGTTGCAAATCAGCCAAGATGAGCAGTTGCGCCGCTTCAAGGAGCGCGAAGAGATCGCATTTAAGCGTTTCAAGATCACACAAGAGGACTGGCGCAACCGCGAGAAGTGGGACGCCTACCAACAGGCCGTATGCGATATGGTGGATCGCACCAGCACCGGCACTGCGCCTTGGACGCTGGTGGAGGCCAACGATAAGAAGTACGCCCGTATCAAGATTTTGCGCACCCTGTGCGAGCGGCTAGAAGCCGAACTGCAAACCCCACCCAGCAAACAGGCGGTGGTGCGGGCCAAAAAAATAGCCAAGTCTGAAAAATCGGGCAAGACGGACAAACCCCGCAAGGCGGGCAAGGACAAAAACAAGAACAAACCGGCAGCTGTGGAGTTGGAGCCGGACGAAAAAACCTGAGTGCGCCACCCCCTTTGCGGGAGCTTGCCCACAGGGCCAGCCCACAGCGCATAGCATGGTGCTTTGGATTGGATGTTTCAACCCCGGAGATTTTTTCTGATGAAGCTGTATTACTCCCCCGGTGCTTGCTCGCTCTCGCCCCATATCGTGTTGCACGAGTCGGGTTTGCCTTTTGAGGGTGTGGTGGCCAGCACCAAGACCCATCTGTTGCCCGATGGCACAGATTTTTACACCATCAACCCACTGGGTTATGTGCCGGTGTTGGAGCTGGACAATGGCGAGCGCCTGCGTGAAGGCCCAGCCATCGTGCAATACTTGGCCGATCAGGTGCCTGCCAAGCAATTGGCCCCCGCCAATGGCACGCTGGAGCGTTACCGCTTGCAAGAGTGGCTCCACTTCATTGGCACCGAAATCCACAAGGGCCACAGCCCGTTGTTTGCCCCCGGCACGCCAGAAGATTACAAGCCATTGCTGCGCGAGCGCCTGCTGTCGCGCTTTGCTTGGATCAATGAGCAACTGGCCAACAAAGACTATTTGCTCGGTGCGTTCAGCGTAGCCGATGCCTACCTGTACACCACCACCCGCTGGGGGCAGTTTGTGGGGGTGGATATCAGCGGCCTGCCCCATCTGGTGGCCTTCAAGCAGCGCATGGAGGCCCGCCCCGGTGTGCAGGCCGCCCTGCGTGCCGAGGGTTTGCTCAAATAAGCACCATTGGTGCCTGACCAAGAAAGTTTTGCCTTATGCCCACCACCTTGTTCTCTCCCACCCATGTGGGTGACATGACCCTTAGCAACCGCGTGGTTATGGCTCCCATTACCCGCAACCGGGCGCCGGGCGCTGTGCCCACGGCCATGATGGCCCAATACTACGGGCAGCGGGCCAGTGCCGGTCTGATCATCACCGAGGCCACGGCCATCAGCCCGCAGGGGCAGGGCTATGCCGATGTGCCAGGGCTATACAGCACTGAGCAACTCGATGGCTGGAAAAAAGTGACAGATGCCATCCATGATGGTGGTGGCAAGGTGGTGGTGCAGTTGTGGCATGTGGGCCGTGTATCGCATACATCGCTGCAACCGGGCAATCAGCCGCCAGTGGCCCCTTCGGCCATTGCGGCCCAGAGCAAAACTTTTGTGCTGGACCCAACCACAGGCCAAGGCCGTTTTGTGCCTACATCGACCCCGAGGGCGCTGGACCTGTCGGAGCTGCCCGGCATTGTGCATGATTACCAGAGCGCAGCGCGCAACGCGGTAGAGAGTGCAGGCTTTGATGGGGTGGAAATCCATGCTGCCAATGGCTATTTGCTGGAGCAATTCCTGAAAACGGGTGCCAACCAACGCAAGGATGACTACGGCGGCAGTATCAAGAACCGCGCCCGCCTACTGCTGGAAGTAACCCGTGCCATTGTGGAAGCGATTGGGGGTGGCAAGGTGGGCATTCGCCTGTCGCCGGTCACGCCTGCCAACGACATTGCCGATGCCGATCCGCAGCCATTGTTTGAATATGTGGTGCAGCATCTGGCCCCTTTGGGCTTGGCCTATATCCATGTGGTGGAGGGGGCCACAGGTGGCCCGCGTGAATTGCCTGACCGACCTTTCGATTACGCCGCCCTTCAGGCCGCCTATCGCCATGCGGGCGGCAAGGGGGTTTGGATGGTGAACAATGGCTACACCGGCGAGTTGGCCCAAGAGGTGGTGCGTTGCGGCCGCGCCGATCTGGTGGCGTTTGGCAAGCCATTCATCTCTAACCCTGATCTGGTGCAGCGGTTGCAGCAGCAGGCACCCTTGAATGCTTGGGACAGCAGCACGTTCTATGGTGGTGGTGCCCAAGGTTATCTGGACTATCCCACGCTGGGCAAGGCTTGACGTGGGGCGCTGCCCACCCCCTCAAGGCTCTTTGGGGAGGTAGCGTTTTTTGCCTGTGGGCAAAAGGATGTAGCGGCCCCCACGCGGGCCAACGTGTACCACCGCATGCTCAGTGATGCCTTTGGTTTTGGCCTGGGGTTGACTGGTGGGCGGGGTGGTGGCGTGGGCCGCAGGCTGCACGGCGGCTGCGGTAGCCGTGCCTGGCGGCGGGGGGGGCTTGTAGTGGGGGATGTCGGCCTTTTCTGCCTTGCCACTGGTGCAGGCATCGTCTTGGTAGCTGATCTTGCCATCTGGGGCCGTGCATTTGTTCATGGCCTGTGCCGGTGCCCCAACGGCTAACATGACCAGCACCACTGCCCGCACCAAGGCGGGCCAGAGGTGTGTGAACGACATGGTGCGGTGCCCCATTTGACATCCTTGCCGCCCTAGAGGGCGGTAATTTCTACTGCTAAAGGGCGGCGTTTCGCAGCACGAGCCCGTTTGGGTTAAACACGCTGCGTTCCCTTCCATCAAGATGACACCCGCGTGCCGCTGGCTTGGTGGGCCTCATGCGCCATTGGACGCAGCACAGGCTTGTCTTGTAGGCACAGTTGGAGGGTTGGGGTGCAGGCATTCACGCTCAGCATCATAGGCTATGCGAGACAAAAAACCACAGGCTGCGTACCAGCCTGATCGCTACCCCATCGGGTCAGGCCCGTCCTAGGCGTGGCAGATGGCCTACCGTGGCAGTAGGCAGGGCTTTGCTGGTACTGGGCCGACTGCTGGGCGGTTGCTGGCGGGGCGGTATGGTGCCCACACCGTCGGCCAGTTGAAACTGCTGCACCACTTGGGACAGGCGCTGGGCCTGCTCGCGCAGCGACTGGGCTGCGGCGGCTGACTCCTCTACCAGTGCGGCATTTTGTTGGGTCATGCGGTCGATTTCGGCCACAGAGTCATTGACTTGGCCGATGCCCGTGGATTGTTCGTGGGTGGCGGCACTGATCTCGCCAATGATGTCGCCCACCCGCTGCACGCTTTGCACCATATCGGTCATGGCCCGGCCTGCATCTTCGACATGGTGTACCCCACCATCGACGGCCTGCACGCTGGCATCAATCAGGGTTTTGATTTCTTTGGCAGCGGCAGCACTGCGCCCGGCCAGACTGCGCACCTCGGAGGCTACCACCGCAAAGCCACGCCCTTGCTCTCCGGCGCGGGCGGCCTCTACTGCTGCATTGAGGGCCAGAATATTGGTCTGGAAGGCAATGCCATCAATCACGCTGATGATGTCGGCAATCTTGCGGCTGGCGCTGGAGATGCCGTGCATGCTGTCGACGGCATGGGCCACCACGGTGCCGCCATTTCTGGCGGTGGTGGAGGCCGCTGTAGCCAGTTGGTTGGCCAATTGTGCTGACGAGGCTGTTTGCTGCACGGTGCCAGTGAGTTGCGACAGAGAGCCTACGGCCTCTTGGGCATGGTTGGCGGTTTGTTCGGTGCGGGAGGACAGGTCTTGGTTGCCCATGGCAATTTGTGCGCTGGCGGTGGCAATGTTGCCGCTGGCATCACGCACTTGGGCCACCAAGGTGCTCAGCCCTTGCTGCATGTCCAGCAAAGCACGCTCCAAGTCGGCCACTTCATCGCGGCCAGTCACGCTCAGGCGCTGGGACAAATCGCCCCCGGCAATCGCCAGTGCCAGCCGCTGGGCGCGGGCCAAGGGGCGGCAAATGGAGTGCATGTTCAGCAGTGTGGTTGGCCCCACGATCAGGATGGTCAGTATGACCACCACGGCAAACATGATCTGCGTTTGGCGGGTCAGATGGGCTTGGGCTGCCACGGCCTCGTTGGCCTCTTTTTGCAGGGCAGCTTCTAGGGAGATGCGCAGCTTGTCGGCTTCATCAAACTGTGCCAAGGCTTGGCGGCTCATGCGGTTGGCAATGGTGGCCGAGTCGTAGCCCCCGTTTTCGAGTTGGCGCACGATGGGCTCGAAGCGGTCACGGTAGGCGGCCACCGATTGCCACAGTTTGCTGGCAATGGCGTTGTCTTCGTCAGGCTCGCCCTCCTGCATCTTTTGTGTCAGTTGTTCAGTCTTTTGCAGGCTGGCTTTCCATTGGGCATGTGCCTCGCGCACCGCCTCGGGCTTTTCGTAGTTGATGATCATGTCTTTTTCGTACATGCGCACGGCACCCAGTTCTGCCCGCAATTGGCTCAGCAATTGCAGCTCGGTGTAAGACATGGCCAGAAAGCTCTCGGTCAGCACGGTGATGCGGTACATACCCAACAGGCCCGCCCCACCCAGCAAGCCCAGCAAGCCCATCACTACCACAATGGCCCCCATCATGCGAAAACGGATAGTGAAATGGCGCATGAGCGAATTGATCGTCATGGTGTGGCGTTCCTTAGGAAAATGTATCAACCCGCAATTTTTGGGGCAACTGTCAACAACTTGACAGTTTGCCATGCTAACGGAACAAATTTCCTACCTTTGTCATCGTTTTTTTATATAACCTATTGATTTCTAATGCCATTTATTGTGGTGATTTGCCTGCTCGTATGGCGTGGGGTGCCAACGCTTGAGCAGCAGTGCATTGCTGATGACGCAGACGGAACTCAGTGCCATAGCAGCCCCGGCAATGACCGGACTGAGGTAGCCCAATGCGGCCAGTGGAATGCCTGCCACGTTGTAGGCAAAGGCCCAAAACAGGTTTTGCCGTATCTTGACCACAGTGCGCCGAGAGATGTCCAACGCTGCCGCCACCAGCATGGGGTCGCCACGCATCAGGGTGATGCCCGCAGCGTGCATTGCCACATCGGTGCCATTGCCCATCGCCATACCCACATCAGCAGCGGCCAGTGCCGGGGCGTCATTGACGCCATCGCCCACCATCGCCACCACATGGCCGCCGCCTTGTAAGGCCTGCACTTGGGCGGCCTTGTCTCCGGGCAGTACGTTGGCACACACTTCGCCTGCTTCGGGGTGCAGGCCCAAGCGGCGGGCCATTGCTTCGGCGGCGGGTTGGTTGTCGCCCGAGATCATGACGGTGCGCAGCCCGCGTTGGCGCAATTGTGCCAATGCAGGCTGGGCCTCGGGTTTGGGTTGGTCACCAAAGGCCATCACGGCCTGTAGTTGCCAGCCTTGGGCGGTTTGCTGGGCCAAGGCCGATACGGTGGCACCTTCGGTTTGCAACTGCTCGGCACGGGCTGCCAAGCTGCCCAAGGCCACGCCCTGCTCTTGCATCCAACGCAGGCTGCCCAGTAGGTAGCTGTGGCCCTGCACTTGGCCTTGGCTGCCCCGGCCCGGCACACTGTGCACGGCATCGGGGGCGGGCACATCCAGCCCTTGCTGTTGGGCAGTTTGCACTACGGCACGGGCCAGTGGATGGCTGCTGCCCGTTTGCAAGCTGGCGGCAGCGCACAGCACGGCGGTGCGATCCAGATGGGGGGGCACTTCCAGCGCCGTCAGGGTGGGCTGGCCCACGGTCAGGGTGCCCGTTTTGTCAAAGGCCACGGTATCGACGCGGTGCGCCAGCTCCAGCGCCTGCGCATCTTGGATCAAGATGCCATGCTGCGCTGCCACTCCTGTGCCCGCCATGATGGCCGCTGGAGTGGCCAGCCCCAAAGCGCAGGGGCAGGCAATCACCAACACCGCCACGGCGCGAATCAGTGCGGTCTCTAGCCCTACACCAGCCCACCACCAACCCAGCAGCGTACACAGCGCAATGCCCAACACCACCGGCACAAACACGTTGGCCACTTGATCGACCAGCCGCTGGATAGGTGCTTTGGCGGCTTGGGCGTCTTCAACCAGCCGGATGATGCGCGAGAGCACGGTTTCTGAGCCCACCGCGCGCACTTGCAACACGATGCGCGCCTCGCCATTGATGGAGCCACCGGTCAGGGTATCACCCACTGCTTTAGGCACGGGCAGTGGCTCGCCGGTGAGCATGGACTCATCGACCTGGGTCATGCCGTCCAACAAGGTACCATCTACCGGGATACGCTCGCCGGGGCGCACCACCAACCTGTCGCCCACCATCACTTCGGCCAGCGGCACATCCACTTCACCGCCTTTGCCCAGCCAATGTGCCACTTCGGGGCGCAAGCCATGCAAGGCACGGATGGCAGCAGTGGTTTGGCGCTTGGCACGGGCCTCTAGCCATTTGCCCAGCAGCACCAGCGTGATGACGACCGCAGAGGCTTCAAAATACAAATGGGGGGTGTGGCCGGGGTGGGCTGTCCACCACAACCAAACCGATAGTCCCCAGCCAGCTGTGGTGCCAATGGAGACCAATAAATCCATATTGCCGCTGCGCGCCAGCATGGCATGCCAGCCTGCACGGTAAAAACGCGCTCCCAATATGAACTGCACTGGCGTGGCCAGCAAAAATTGCACCCAAGCCGGTAGCATCCAGTGCGTGCCCCATAGATCGCCCAGCATGGGCAGCACCAGCGGCAACGACAGTAGCAGGCCCACGGCCACGGGCGCAAAACCTGCCCACGGCGAGTCTTGCTGCTCGCGGGCCGTGGTGGCCGCCGGGGTAAGCGGCTCATAGCCCGCATTGCGCACAGCGCGGCGCACCAGTGCCTCCATGCTGGCGCTGTCTTGCGTGGCCGAAGGTAAAAAACGCACCCGTGCCGATTCGGTTGCTAGGTTAACGGTGGCCTCTTGCACACCGGGCACTTTGCGCAAGGCACGTTCCACACGGCCCGAACAACTGGCACAGGTCATGCCGCCAATGGCTAGATCTAGTTCTTGGGAGGGGGGGGAAGATGCAGCAGGGAGGGTCATGGGGCCACCAGATTTTTCTTATGATGATGCGCGTTTCTAATACCTTCCACTTCGAAAGACCCTGATGCAATACCAGTTTGAAGTCCACGGCATGACCTGCGGCCACTGTGAACGGGCCGTGACCGAAGCCCTGCAAACCGTTGACCCCCAAGCCAGCGTGCGTATTGACCGCGCACAAAACCTTGTGGAGGTAGAGAGCGAGCAACCGCGTGAGGCCTTGGCCGCTGCCATTACCGAGGAAGGCTACCGGATTGCGGCATAGGCAGGAGGTTTGGGGCCGCCGGTCTTATTTGTAAAACGCTTCTACTTGGCCTTTGAGCGTGAGCAACAAGGGGCGGCCTTTGCGGTCTACGGTTTTGCCTGCGGGCACCTTGACCCAGCCTTCACTGATGCAGTATTCCTCCACATCAAAGCGTTCTTTGCCATTGAGTCGGATGCCAATATCGTGGGCAAACACAGCCGCCAGATGGTGGGGGCTGCGTGGGTCAATGTTGAGGCGGTCGGGCAGGGCAGGGCGGGTGGTGGTGTCGGTCATGAGAGAGATTTTTCCATTGCTTGAACAAAGCCGGGGATTTTCCCGGATTTACCCTGATTAGAACGGTGCCTCTGCGGGGGCTGTGTCGGGGGGGGCGGTGGCTGGGCCGGTGATCACAGCTTGGTCAGGGCGTGTGGTGGTTTTGGTCGATGGGGTGGCGTTGCTGCGTTCGCTTTCACCATCCAACGCCTCAATCAGGGCAGGCAAGAAGGGGGCCAGTTCGCCGGTGGTCAAGGCCCAGTCGGTGTCAAAGCCACGGTCTTCGGCGTTTTGCTCGGCCAGCGCCGCATCGAGCAGGGCCAGCTTTTTCAGCTGCAGCCCTTCGGTCAGCACAAAAGAGAGGCGATCTGCCCAACTGAGTGCCAGTTTGGTGGGCATTTTGCCCGCTTGGATGTGGGCGCGGATCTCATCGATGTCGAGTGGGTGGCGGGCGTAGCGCACCACGGCTTTGTCTTCGTTGCTGCTTTTGAGTTCGCATTCGCGGTCAAGGCTGAAGCCCGAGGGGGGCTCTTGGGTGCTGAGCCATTGCGCCATAGCAGTGGCAGGCGCTGTTTGTGTGTCGAGCAGCCACAGCGATAGCCCTGGCAAGGCTTCTACCAATGCAGTGACTACTTCGTCGGCACGGCTTTGGCTGCTGCTGTCGATCAGCAGAAAATGGGCCTGTGGATCAATCCATACGGTGATGCTGCTTTGTCGGGTGAAGGCTTGGGGCAAGAGGTCGAGTTTGGCTTCCTCCTGGAGGTCGCGGCTTTGGCGTTTGCCGGGCTTGCGGCCGGTGGTGTGCTCTATCTGGGCGGCCTTTTCTTGCACTTTGCGCGCCAGCACGCTGCTGGGCAGCAGCTTGGCCTCGGTCATGAAGCGCAGCAACCATTGGCCCCCCACCGATTCGGCCAGCGGGCCGTGGGCTTCACCACGCGGTGGCACCCAGCCCCAAGATCGCTCTTGGGTGGCACTGCATGGCAGAAAAGGCGCTTGGGCCAGCGCCGCTTCGATCTTGTCTAGCCCGGTCTGCCACGGGTGTGCAATGCGGTAGATGATCATGTTTTTGAACATGGACATACTTTCTGTAGATGCAGGGTTGGCGGGTGCCTCCCCGTGGTGGGATTGTCTGTCAGGCGCTGCGCAGGCCATCTTTACATAGGCGCAGCACTACAACACCAGCGACTGACATGCGGGACTGATGATGGAGGCTGTGCTGCCAGCACGGAGGTCATGGATCACTGCGTGACACCTTCAGCTGGTAGGAACATACTGTGGTGTCATCGCTGGCATGGGTGTGCTGGTGGTGTTTTCCTCTGAAAGGATTTTTCATGGCCTTCTTCCTTCCTCGCAAACTGTTGGCAACTGCTGTGTTGGCTGCCTTGTCGCTCCCAGGGTGGGCTCAGTCGGAGGCAGCGGCGCCTGCGCCTGCAGCTACCCCGCCAGCAGTGTCTACTCCTGCTGCACAGGCCGCCACACCGGCCGCGCGTCCCGGCCTCCGTGCCCAACGTGGTGGGCCACGCTACCACCAGCAGCAACGCTACCGCCACCACCGCATGCGCGCTGAGCAGCGGGCTGCTTACTGGCAGGAACACCGTGCGCAGCATTTGGCCCAACTTAAAGGGCAGCTGCAGTTGAGCCCAGCACAGGAGGCGTCTTGGACAGAGTTCACCACAGCGATGGAACACCAGCCACGCCATGCCCGTTTGGGCTGGGATGATGCGGCCCAATTGACGACCCCTGAGCGCATTGACCGGATGCGTGCTTTGCGTGCCCAGCGTGCTGCCGAGGCCGACCGTCGTGGCGATGCCGTGAAGGCGTTTTATGCCCAGTTGAATCCAGCCCAGCAAAAAACCTTTGATGCCCACCACGGGGCGTACCGTGCGCAGCACTACCGCATGATGGGTAGCCCCGGTGGCCGTGCTTTGGCACCCGCGCCCGGTGGGGAGGGGGCTGCCCAGCCGGGTTGGCAACATCCAGACTGTCCTATGGATGGCTCTGGCCCCCGTGATGGTCGTGGCCCGCGTGGGCCACGGGGGACTGCGCCCGCACAATAAGTTGGTGCTGCCAGCACCTGTCTGGTTTAGGGCTGGTGCTGGCGTAGCCAGTCTTCCAATTGCGACTCGGGCAATGGTGGGCTGAACAGATAGCCTTGGAAGGTCTGACAGCCTGCGTGCAAGAGCACATCGCGCTGTGCAGCGGTTTCTACGCCTTCGGCGATCACGTTCAGGCCCAGGCTGCGGCTCAAACCAATGATGGTATTGACGATGGCCGCATCGTTGGGGTCGGTGAGCAGGTCGCGCACAAAGCTTTGGTCGATTTTGAGCTGGTCTAGTGGCATGCGCTTGAGGTAGCTCAGGCTGGAGTAGCCGGTGCCAAAGTCGTCCAGCGAGAAGCCTACCCCCAGTTCGCCCAGCGCCGTCATGGTGGCGATGGTGGTGTCCATGTCTTCTACCAGCAGGCTTTCGGTCAGTTCGAGTTTGAGCCGTTGGGCGGGAGCCTTGGTGTTGTGCAGCACTTGGGCCACTTCTTCCACAAAACCTGCGTGGCGGAATTGGCGTGAACTGACATTGACGGCCATGCTGATGTGGCGCAATCGGGGTTGGTGCTGCCAGCGGGCCAGCAGTTGGCAGGCACTCTCTAGCACCCAGCGGCCCAGTGCCAAGATGATGCCGGTTTCTTCGGCCAGCGGCACAAAGTCTGCGGGCGAGACCATGCCGCGTTGGGGATGGCACCAACGGATCAAGGCTTCTACGCCGACATATTGTTCTTGGTGGTTGACCTGCGGTTGGTAGTGCAGCAAGAACTGGCCTTGGGTGATGGCGTTGCGCAGGTCGGCCTCGAGTGCAGCGCGGGCCGTAACGACGGCCTGCATGTGTGGATCAAAAAAGCGCAGTGTGTTGCGCCCAGCAGTTTTGGCCTGGTACATGGCCAAATCGGCTTGTTTGAGCAGTTCTCCCACGCTGGTGCTGTCGCCTTGGAACGGTGCAATGCCGATGCTGGGGGTACTGCGGTATTGGTAGCCTGCCAACTCGTAGGGGGCTGCCAGGGTGGAGAGAATTTTTTCACCCACGCCACGGGCGCTCAGGGCCAAGGCGCCGGGGTCTGGGCCCAAGGCTTCGAGCATGACGACGAACTCATCTCCGCCAAGGCGGGCCACGGTATCGATGCTGCGCACACAGGTGTTCAGGCGCTGCGCAACCTGTTGCAGGAGTTGATCGCCCTTGTCGTGCCCTAGGGTGTCGTTGAGGGTTTTGAAGTTGTCCAGATCAATGAACAACAAGGCGCCGCCTTGCTGTTTGCGCCGTGCCACAGCCAAGGCTTGGTGCATGCGGTCCATTAGCAGCATACGGTTGGGCAGGCCGGTGAGCGAGTCGTAGAAGGCCAGGCGCTGGATTTCGCGTTCGGTGGCTTTGCGCTGGCGGATGTCGGTGTGGATGGCGAGGATGGATTCGGGTTGGCCGTCTTCGCTACGCACCAGCGTCCAGCGGCCTTCGATGTCGATGGCGTGGCCATCGCGGTGGTGCTGCACGATCTCGCCAGCCCATTCACCTTGGCCCAAGACGGTTTCGGTGGCGCGGTAAAACAGGGTGGGGTCTTGGTAGAGCAGCGAGACGATGGAGTGCCCCAGCACCTGCCATTGCGGCCAGCCATAAACGCGTTCGGCACTCTTGTTCCAGTAGGTGATGCGGTGCTCAAGGTCATGGACGATGATGGCATCTTGGGCCTTGTCCAGCAGCGAGGCTTGCTGGCGGATGCGGTTGTCAGAGACTTGGCGCTCGATTTCGGCAGAGGCGCGGGCGGCAAAGATTTGCAGGGTAGAGATGACGAAGTCGGGGTCGGCCAGCGGCTTGGTGAACAGCACGAAGATCATGCCGATGGTGTCGCCGGAGCTATCGCAGAGTTGCTGGCCCACATAGGCCTGTGCCTGTAGCCGTCCGGCGGTGATGGGGGTATTGGGGTAGAGGTCTGCGGCACCTTGGGGCACCACGTATTGGCGCTGCGTGAGCAGCTTCATGCTGGGGGTGGCTTCGAGGTCGTATTCCATTGTGGGCAGCAGTTCGCCCTCTACCACCATTGCCAAGGCAGATACGCGCGGAGGCTTGTCATATTGCCGAGGCAGCAGGCGCATCACGCAGCCTGCCTGTGCATCCAGCACTTCGGCCATCTGACTCGATAGTTGCACAAAGAATTCAGTGCCCGTGGCGGTAGAGACGGCGGCAGCCACCTTGAGCACGGAGGCGTGCAGTCGCTGCTGCTCTCGGCGTGCGCGCAGGCTGGTGATGCCAAAGGCCAGATCGTTGGCTAAATCTTGCAGCAGTCGTGCTTCTTGGGCGCTGATGTGCAGCACTTCGGGGGCATAGAGGTAGAGCAGGCCAAAGGTGCGCTCGCCGTGGCGCAAGGGCAGGCTGATGACGCCGTGAAAGCCGTGCGCCAGTAGGCGCTCTGATAGTTCGGCATAGATGGGTTCGCTGCGCACATCTTGCACAATGACGGGCTGGCCTGTGCGTACGGTGATGCCCGATGGCCCTTGGCCGCGCGGGTTGGTGTCTGACCAAGACAGATCGATGGTGTCAAGGTAGCCGTTGCTCAGCCCAGCATGGGCCACCAGTTCAATGGTTTTTTCTTCGTCGTCGCGGGCAAAACCCACCCAGCCCAAACGGTAGCCGCCAATCTCTACTGCAATGCGGCAGACGGCTTCGAGCAGATCTGGCTCGGAGGTGGCCCGCACCATAGCCTCGTTGCAGGCACCCAAGAGCTGTTGGGCACGGCCCAGACGCGCCAATTCACGTTCGGCACGCAGCCGGTCTGTGATGTCGGTGGCCATGATCTGGCGGGCTGGGCAGCCATTGAAGGCGATGGTGCGTGAGGAGACTTCAACATCGATCAGCTCGCCGTCTTTGCGCACATGCTGGTGCTGCAAGCTGCGCCGTCCGGTGCCTTCGCCCAGGGCCAGCACTTCGGCCTGGAATTGGACGCGTTGCTCGGGCAGCCACAGGTCGGCCATCGTCATACCCAGCAGTTCGTGCTCGGTGTAGCCGTACAGCGCCAGCATGGCCTGGTTGACGGCCAAGATGTGCAGGCTTGGGTCGAGGGCATATACCCAGATGGGCTGGGGATGGGAGTCGAAGAGCAGCCGGTATTGTTGTTCGGAGGCCCGCAGTTGTGCGGCCACTTGGCGCAGGTGTAACAGTGCCCCCAGCGATTCGGCCAGCATTTGCAGGTGGGCTGCGTCGCGGGCTATAAAGCCGTTGCCATGCCGGGCACTGGCTTGTAGCAAGCCCACCATTTGGCCTTCTACGCGCAGGGGGGTGACCAGAGTGGAGCGGACTTGTGTATGACCATGCAGCAATCCCACGTCGTCGCACAGGCCACTGGCTGGATTGCATTGCACGGTCTGGCCTTCTTGCAGGCGTTGCCATGCGGCACACTGGCGTAAGGGCATGACCCGGCCCAACAGGGGCGCATCTCGCCCCGCACTGGCTTGGGTGATGAGCTGTTCGCCCTCGAGCAGTTCTACGGTGGCGCTGCGCGCGCCGGTGATGTCTAAGGTGGCTTGGGCCACCAGATCGAGCAGGGCTGGCTGGCTCAAATCCAGTGCGGCCATCCGCTGCTGCACATGCACCAGGGCAGACTGGGTTTGGGCTTCGCGTAGCGCATCCAGGTGGGCTTGCTTGTCGGCACTGATGTCTCGGATGCCACCGACCATCCGCAGGGCTTGGCCGTTCTCGTCCCGGATGACGAAGCCCCGGTCTTGCACCCAGATATGGCTGGCGTCGGCACGCACAATGCGGTATTCCGCAGACCATGCGGTGTCGCGGCCTTGGATGGCGGCATACAGGGCTTTGAGGATGCGTGGACGCTCCTCGGGGTGGATGCACTGTGCCCAACCATCGGCATCGGGCATGGCCTCATCGGAGCGCCTGCCAAACAAGGTGCGGAAGGAGTCACTCCACCAAATGTGGCCCGTGCGCACATCCCAGTCCCACACGGTGTCGGCGGTGGCATTGGCGACGAGATGAAAGCGTTCTTCGCTCAAACGCAGTGCCTGGTGCTGGCGGCGCAGTTGCAGTTGCGCCATCACTTGGTTGGCTAGCATTTGCAACGCTGCACGTTGGCTAGGGTTTAACGCTCCAGGGCGGGTGTCCATCACCAGCAAAGTGCCAATGGTCACGCCCTCAGAGGTGAGCAGTGGTGCGCAGGCATAAAACCGAATATGGGGCGCCCCAGTGACCAGCGGGTTGTCTTTGAACAAGGGATGCTGGCGGGCATCGGCAATCTCCACCACATCACCACAGCCATCGAGCCAGTGTTTGCAAAAGGCCACCGTCAGATCGGTTTGCTGCAACGCAAGGCCGATGCGGGCTTTGAACCATTGGCGTTGATCGTCAATGAAGTTGACCACCGCCATTGGCGTACCACAGATGTGGGCTGCCAGTCGGGCCAATTGGTCAAACGCTTCTTCTTCGGGGGTATCTAGGATGGCATAGGCCTGCAATGCCTGCTGGCGCCGGACACTGGCGCTCAGGGGGAGCACAATGCCCCGATGGGGCGTCATTGCCCTGCCCCTCCCAGGGTCAGGAACATGGGCGCGGTACAGCGCAAGAGGTAAGACGGAGACCTTGGCATGGATCCAATGGCTGGTGGACAGTTGAACACAAGGGCATACAGATACGGCCACGCTTGCCCCAGAGCGCAACGTGTCCAGATACTACATGCACCATGCCATATCGCAAACAGCAGAATGGTGGGATCACAGACGGCTTTTTTGCTATACATAAAATAGCAAATAAAGCCTTTCTATAAACGATTGGGGCGCTATTCTATGCAAATAATTCCTAGTCCGTTGTATGTAACGAGAAGTTAATACTTCGGGAAACTCTGGGGGAATGGCTGTGTGCCTGCGGCCACAGCGGCTTTATGGCCGCAAGAAGGCCACTTGCTGGGCCGACCAGTAGCGCGATTGCAAATGGTCTAGCCGCACCTGTCCTCCGGTGGAGGGGGCATGGACAAAGCGGCCCTCACCGACATAAATGCCCGCATGGGTGGGGGTGCGGCCCCGTCCAAACAGCACCAAATCGCCCGTGCGGCGTTGCTCCAGAGGCACTGTCTGGCCCCACTGTGCCAATTGGGCCACGGTGCGCGGTGGGGCTGCCGCTGTGCGGGCGCGGTAGACATAGCCAATCAGGCCACTGCAATCAAAACCGCCATCGGGCGTATTGCCACCATAGCGGTAAGGTGTGCCCACCAGCCCCAGTGCATGAATAGCGATGTCGTGTGCCATCTCTGACGATAGACGCCCTGAATCCACCGGCAGTGGGGCTGGACGGTGGATAGCCGCAGGTGCAGACGCCGTAGGGGGTGCAGAGCTACAGCCTGTCAGCACCAGCAACAGCACGGGGGTACCCCATCGGCCCCATTTTTGCCATGTCATTGAATGTCGTATCCACTGCACCGCCTGCATCCTTGAGTGTAGAAGGGGCTGGCATAGCCACCACCCCGTTACCCATCAACGCACAATCAGCACAGGCACTGTGGTTTGTGCCAGTACCTTGGTAGTGATCGATCCCATCACCAACGTGGCCAGAGCGCCATGACCATGCGAGCCCATCACCAATAGGTCGAAATGTTTGTCTTGCGAGGCCACCTCTGCAATGGTTTCGGCGATGTGGCCGACCTTGCTGATGGTCTGTAGCGCCACACCCTTGGTGGCCATGAACTTGACCACCGGATCGAGCACCTTCTGGCTCTCGTCCTCATAGTATTCTTCTACCAGCTCCTTGCTCAAGGAGGCACGGGCATGCGCGGGCAATGGCGGCTGCACCGTCAAGGCGGTGTAGTGGTGATTGGTGCCCAGCAACTCTTCATGGGTGGCCAGATAGGCCAGCATTTTTTTGGTGAAGGGGCTGCCATCTACGGCCAACAGAATGTTCATCAGTGTGCTCCTTGTCAGTAAAAGCGAAGGTAACAGCCATCATACGGTGACGCAATACTGGGGCTGGAAGGTATCCTGCTCACCTTTACGGGCATAACCCAGCGGATTGGCGACCACCCGGCATTGCCAAGGCTGCCCATCGGGCCGTGCCCCTTGGGCCACATAGTCACAAGGGGCATGAAGATGCCCGTGCAGCCAGGCTTGGGCCTGTGGCAACCAATCGTCTAGGGCATTGCAAAAGCCTGCCGTGCCCGGTACCAAGCCATAGCGTGGGTCGGCACTGCGCAAACTGGGGGCAAAGTGCGTTACCACCACTGTGGGGCCCGCAAAGGGCTGCGCCAGCGCCGCTTGCAGCCACTGCTGGCATTGCAAAGCCTGCTCACGCACCTGCGCTGCCAAAAAAGGTTGTCCACGCCAGGTGGTGCCTGTTTTGCGCAGATAAAAGTTGGCTGCACTGAACGCTTTTTGGCGTTGGCGCAATTGCTGCGTCAAAGGGGCGGAGGGCTCGCGCAATGCCAGTGCGTCAAAATCACTCCACAGCGTGGTGCCCACAAAGCGCACCCCATTCAGCACGGCTGTTTGGCGCTCCAGCCAGATCAGCCCTAGTCGCTCGCAGGTGCGGCGCAGGCGTTCTTGGGCTGCATCAAAATCCTGACCATCGTATTCGTGGTTGCCCGGCACCAACACCACTGGAGTGGGCCAGCCCGCAAACTGTGGCAGTGGTGAAAAGCGTGCCAACCCAAAATCTTCATCGGCCAGCAGCGAGCCGTGTTGGTATGAGCCTACATCGCCCGCCAGCACCAGCACCTCTGCCCCCGGCGCAGGCTCGGGCACCCAGTGCGGATGCACCTCCAGGTGCAGATCGGACAACAGTTGAATTTTCATTGCAGCACTTCATGGTGGGGTGCAGAAGCAGCCTGTAGGTAGTCACAAAAAGCGAGAAACTGAATACCTACAGATCCATGGGTTAGCGCGGACAGTGACTCATGAAGTGAGAGAAATGAACCCATAAGGTAAGAAATGCTTTCTCAGGGGCCTGAGCAGCTATCGAAACAGACAAAATTCAGCGGCTCTCCATAGTGCCACCTGCAACCGAAAACAATCTACGCCTACATGGTAAGTGATTCACGGGTTCATCATCTCCAAGGCCCGACCATCAAAATCTACCGAACCTGGGGCGATTCATGCAACTCCTAAAGCTAAATTGGTTAAAACAACCTCACGTAACTTGTGTCGATAGTTTCGTAGCAGGTCGGAGACACCCAAGCGCGCGCGTGGCAGTCTGCGGCATTGCTGTACGCCCATCCGGCCACTTTACTAAGGGTGTCACGATCTCCCATGATGCCCGTCAAGCTCCCAATTTCGGCCAGTTGGTCTTGCTTGAGGTCGATTCGTTCCAGCCAGCGTTCCAGATGGGGCTTGGCAGCCAAGGTGTCCGATTTGCTTCTGTTGCAGCTTGGATGCGCTAAGACAAAGTTAGCCGCCATGTCGCGCGGGTAAAGAGAAAAGGGTACAAAGTGGTCTACATCGGCTTCTTTGAGACCCTCGCCGCAATAGAAGCAGCGTAAACCGTCAAGCTTGCGCAGTTCATTGCCCAGAGCAGTCAGAGACTGTCGTGCCGTAGAAAACAGAAAGTCTTCTAAGTCATCAGCACGGCCCAGAATGGGGTGATTGCGACGGTTAGATTTGATGTGCCCCACCCAGTGGCTGCGGCACAGCTGCTGAATGAATGGGTAAAAGCGACGCAAACAATAAGTCACGCCCGGCTTCAGCCGTATCAGGCCTCGCCCAGCCCGTTCGTACAAAAATGGGTCGGTACCACCACCGAAGTTTTGCAGATAGTTCAGCGGTTGGGCGGCAACTACCGTTGCCACTTGGCTGATGAGACCTGAAAAACTATCCAGTACCTTAGCTTTGGTGAGGTGAGTTACTCGGTGAAGCCTGCGAAACTCTACGATGGCTGAGATGACCGCAGCCTGCGCCCCCATGTTCTGCACCAAGGTGTCTGGCTGGGTATCAGGTCTGTCTGTGCCATAGGGTGTGGCATGGCGCCAATAGAGTTCAACAAATCTGTCCGCAATGTCTCTGATGCTCAGTACCAGTTCACGTCCGTCATCATGGCCGCGTTGTAGAGCCAGGTCAGCTAAGGATGTCAGAAGGGCAAACTTGTAGGTCGCAGTGAAATCACCCTCGGCAAACAAGCGTTGCAACTTTGCGAGAAAGCCCAATTGCACATCGGCCGAAGGCGGCGGTATGAGGGTGCTCAAACCTTGGTGCTCCAGTAATTCGCCTTGTCCGCAATAACCCAGCGAACACCCCCTCGGGGGTCAGCAAGGTCACCAAGGTAGCGTGGAATCAGGTGAATGTGCAGATGTGGAACTGTTTGGCCAGCCGCAGGGCCATCATTGATGCCGATGTTGAATCCGTCTGGGTGGAGCTCAGCCTCCACCGATTGTTTTGCCTGTTCTAGGAGCTCAAACAGCGCAGTCCTTTCATCCGGGCTTACTTCGAAAAACGAGCCTACATGTCGCTTGGGGATGACGAGGCTGTGTCCTGGCGACACCGGAAAACCATCCATTAACCAAACAGCGTGCTCGTTTTGTTGAACAATGCGCGTTGCTGGCAAGGTGCAAAAGGGGCAGATTTTCTCGCTCATGGGTTTCAGCCAATCAATTGGCGAAAGGAAGCATGGTAATCCAACGGCTCCGAATGAAGGTACTTGGACACATCCCCGTTGAGCATGTACGAATCTGGCGATTCACGAAACTGGAATAAACGCCACACTATCAAAGAACAGACACCCATAGTTTTCTCAACTTATGGGAGCCTTTTTCTCAGCTTATGGGTTCATCTACATACACACTCAAACGTCAATGTTGCCCGCCCGCAGCGCATTGGTTTCGATAAAGTCACGGCGCGGCTCCACCTCATCGCCCATCAGCATGGTAAACACACGATCGGCCTCAATGGCGTCTTCGATTTGCACCCGCAACAGGCGGCGTACCTGTGGGTCCATTGTGGTTTCCCACAGCTGCGCGGGGTTCATCTCACCCAAGCCTTTGTAGCGTTGGCGTGCTGTGGTGCGTTCTGCCTCCGAGATCAACCAGCGCATGGCTTGGCGGAAATCGGCCACCTTTTCTTCTTTTTGGCGCTCACCCTCGCCACGCAAAACCTTGGCGCCTTCGCCCAGCAGCCCCCGGAAGGTAGCTGCCGCCTCGGCCAGCGCCGCATAGTCGGCTCCCAGCACAAAATCTTGCGTAATAACGCTGCTTTTCACGTTGCCGTGGTGCTGGCGGCTGATGCGCAGCAGGGGTTTGTCCGTGCGGGCATCAAACTCCCCTGCCACCGTGGCCGGGGTGCCCGACGTATTGAGTTCGCGCAGCTTGGCCTCTAGTGCAGCGGCGCTGACTTCGGCCTCGGCCAAGTTGTCCAAGTTCAGCGCCACGCCATCGGCCACGGCGCGCAGGGCTTCAGCATCCATAAAGCCCGACAGGCGGGCAATCACCGCTTCGGCCACTTGGTGCTGGCGGGCCAGCTCGGCCAAGGTGTCGCCACTCAAGGTTTGGGGCGTGGCTCCGCCGGTGGTCACGCTGGCATCTTTGAGTGCGATGCGCAGCAAAAAGCCGTCCAGCGCCGCAGCGTCCTTCAGATACAACTCTTCTTTGCCCGCCTTGACTTTGTACAGTGGCGGCTGGGCAATGTAGATATGGCCGCGCTCGACCAGCTCTGGCATTTGGCGGTAGAAAAAGGTCAGCAGCAGGGTACGGATGTGCGCACCGTCCACGTCCGCGTCGGTCATGATGATGATGCGGTGGTAACGCAGCTTATCGATATTGAAGTCGTCAGCCCCTGCCTTGCTGCCCTCCATGCCTTCGGTGGTGGCCTTGCCAATGCCGGTGCCCAGCGCGGTAATTAGCGTGAGGATTTCTTGGCTCGACAGCAGTTTTTCATAGCGGGCCTTTTCGACGTTCAAGATTTTGCCGCGCAACGGCAAAATGGCTTGGAACTTGCGGTCGCGGCCTTGCTTGGCCGAGCCGCCCGCCGAGTCGCCCTCCACGATGTAGATTTCGCACAGGCTGGGGTCTTTTTCTTGGCAGTCGGCCAGTTTGCCGGGCAGGCCCATGCCGTCCAGCACCCCCTTGCGGCGCGTCATCTCGCGGGCTTTGCGAGCGGCTTCACGGGCGCGGGCGGCCTCAACGATCTTGCCGCAGATGATCTTGGCATCGGCGGGGCGCTCTTGCAAATAGTCGGTTAGCAGGCGGCCCACAATGTCTTCTACTGGCGCACGCACTTCGCTCGAGACCAACTTGTCTTTGGTTTGGCTGCTGAACTTGGGTTCAGGCACCTTGACCGACAACACGCAGCACAGCCCTTCGCGCATGTCGTCGCCCGTCACTTCGACCTTGGCCTTTTTAGCCAGATCATTCTCTTCAATGTATTTGTTGATGACCCGCGTCATGGCCGCGCGCAGGCCGGTCAGGTGGGTGCCGCCATCGCGTTGCGGAATGTTGTTGGTAAAGCACAGCACCTGCTCGCTGTAGCTGCTGTTCCACTGCATGGCCACTTCCACGCCAATGTGCGTGCCAGGAATGCCGCCATAACTTTCGGCAGGGCGCTCACCGGCCGCGTAGAACGATGTGGGGTGCAATACCGTTTTGCCCTTGTTGATGAATTCGACAAAGCCGCGCACGCCGCCTGCTCCCGAAAAATCATCCTCTTTGCCGCTGCGCTCATCCTTGAGGCGGATACGCACGCCATTGTTCAAAAACGAGAGCTCGCGCAAACGTTTGGCCAAAATCTCGTAGTGGAACTCGTTGTTCTCTTTGAAGATGTCGGTATCGGGCAAAAAATGCACTTCGGTGCCGCGATGGTCGGTGTCACCCACCACTTTCATTGGCGAAACCTCCACCCCGTCTACGCTGTGGGTCAGGCGGTGTTGCACCACCCCTTTGCTGAACTCCAGCACATGCACCTTGCCCTCGCGGCGCACGGTCAGGCGCAGTTTTTTGCTCAGGGCATTGACGCAACTGACCCCCACACCGTGCAGGCCTCCCGAGACCTTGTAGCTGTTTTGGTTGAACTTGCCACCAGCGTGCAGTTCGGTCAGGGCGATTTCGGCAGCACTGCGCTTGGGTTCGTGCTTGTCATCCATCTTGACGCCGGTGGGAATGCCCCGGCCATTGTCTGTCACGCTGATCGAGTTGTCGGTATGGATGGTAACGACGATGTCATCGCAGTGCCCAGCCAGTGCCTCGTCAATCGAGTTGTCTACGACCTCAAACACCAGATGGTGCAGGCCCGTGCCATCGGAGGTGTCACCAATGTACATGCCGGGGCGCTTGCGCACCGCCTCCAGCCCTTCCAAAATCGTAATCGCCCCTTCACCGTAGCCCTCGCTGGCCCCTGCCTGGTGGGCGTCGATCTTGGAGACGGCGGGGGTGGTGTTGCCGTTGTCTTCGGGCAGGGAGTGTTCAGCGGTCATGGGGTCAGCCTTGGCAATGCGGGAGAAAACGGGGGGGCGAAATGGTAAAAATCAAAATGCCGCCAGCGCAATGCAAACGCGTGCTGGCGGCCAAGAACAAGAAAAAATCGATCCAAAGACCGTAGCAGCCTTAGATGCGCATAGGCATCACCACATACTTGAAGCTGTCGTTGTCGGGAATCGTCAGCAGCGCCGAGCTGTTGCCGTCTTGCAACTGCACCTTCACCATGTCTTGGCCCATGCTGGTCAGGGCGTCGATCAGGTAGGTCACATTGAAGCCGATCTCAATGCTGTCGCCAGCGTAGTCGATGTCGAGTTCGTCCACCGCTTCTTCTTGCTCGGCATTGTTGCTGGCTACCCGCAGCATTCCCGGCTCCAGGTTCAGGCGAACGCCTTTGAACTTCTCGCTCGTCATGATGGCGGTGCGTTGCAGACAAGCCAGCAGCGGTGCGCGGCCCAGCGTGACTTCATTTTTGTGATTGCGCGGAATCACGCGGTTGTAATCCGGGAACTTGCCCTCCACCAGTTTGGTGACAAACTCCATCGCGCCAAAACCAAATTTGGCTTGGTTGTGGGCAAAGCACATCTGCAAGGCGGTGTCGGTGTCGCTGAGCAGGCGCTGTAGTTCAATCACTGTCTTGCGCGGCAGAATCACCTCTTGTTTGGGCACTTCCACATCCAGCGTGGCGCTGGCAAAGGCCAAGCGGTGCCCATCGGTAGCCACCAGACTGAGCTGGCGCCCTTCGGCCACAAACAAAATGCCGTTCAGGTAGTAGCGAATGTCTTGCACAGCCATTGCAAACGCCACTTGCCCCAGCAGGCTTTTGAGTGTCTTTTGGGGCACGCTGAAGGTGGGGCCAAAGCTGGTGGCCTCCTGCACGACCGGAAAATCTTCGGCAGGCAAAGTTTGCAAGGTAAAGCGGCTTTTGCCACCCTTGAGCACCAGCTTGTTTTGGCTGTTTTCTATCGCTACGGTCTGGTCGCCAGGCATGGTACGCAGAATGTCAATCAGCTTGCGTGCATTGACAGTGGTGGCAAAGTCCCCCGTGTCGCCACCGAGTTCGGCGGTGGTGCGGATTTGGATTTCCAGATCGCTGGTGGTTAACTGCAAAGCGTTGCCCGTCTTGCGCAGCAGCACATTGGCCAGAATGGGCAGGGTGTGGCGCCGCTCAACAATGCCAGCCACCGACTGCAACACTGCCAGCAGTTTGTCCTGGGGAGCCTTCAAAACGATCATGTCAACCTCTTGTGGATATTCTTGTGGATATGTCTGCAAAACCCATCCAGTTGGGATGGATGCCAGATACCAAAACCTGCCATTTTGCCCGCTTGTATCGGGCGCAGCAGTAACAAACCTGCCACTGGCGCTGTTCAACCCTTGAGGGTCTGCTCTAGCACATGCAGCTGCTGGTTCAGCTCTGTGACTTGTTGGCGCTCGGCACCAATTTTGCGCACGGCGTGCAGCACCGTGGTGTGGTCGCGGCCTCCAAAGAGTTCACCAATTTCGGGCAGGCTTTTTTGTGTTAGTTCCTTGGCCAGGTACATGGCAATCTGGCGGGGCCGTGCAATGCTGGCGGGGCGCTTTTTGCTGTACATGTCGGCCATTTTGATTTTGTAAAAATCAGCCACCGTTTTTTGGATGTTGTCCACACTGATCTGGCGGTTTTGGATCGAGAGCAAATCGCGCAAGGCTTCGCGGGCCAACTGGATAGAAATTTCTTTGCGGTTGAAGCGTGCATAGGCCATGACTTTGCGCAATGCCCCTTCCAACTCACGCACATTGGAGCGCACATTTTTAGCCACAAAGAAGGCTACCTCCTCGGCCATCTCGGTGCCTTCGGCGCGTGCCTTGTTGATCAGGATCGCCACGCGCATTTCTAGCTCAGGGGGCTCCATGGCTACGGTGAGTCCCGAATCAAAGCGCGACACCAGCCGGGCGTGGATGTCGGCCAACCCTTTGGGGTAGGTGTCGCTGGTCATGACGATGTGGCTCTTTTTAGCCAGCAGTGCTTCAAAGGCGTTGAAGAACTCTTCTTGCGTGCGGTCTTTGTTGGCAAAGAATTGCACATCGTCAATCAACAGCAGATCGAGCGAGTGGTAGCGGTCTTTGAAGTCTTCAAAGGTTTTGCGTTGATACGCCTTGACCACGTCTGAAACAAATTGCTCCGCATGGATATAGAGCACCCGGGCCTCGGGCCGGTCGGCCAGCAGCCGGTTGCCCACGGCGTTCATCAGATGGGTTTTGCCCAAGCCCACGCCACCATAGATAAACAGCGGGTTGTAATGCTGGCCTGGCATGCTGGCCACATGCAGTGCAGCGGCACGGGCCATGCGGTTGGCGGTGCCTTCAATCAAGGTGTCAAACGTCAGGGCGGCATTGAGCCGGTTGCGCAGCACCGCACGGGCGCTGTCTTCTGATGCCACGGGCGGGGGCAAGGCCGCTTCGGCCACGGCTGCTCCCGCATGGGCGGGGTTGGTGGGGGCTGCTGCTGCGGGTGGCGCTGGGGCGGCCCGGCGCACGGCTGGGGCGCGTTGTGCCAGTGCCAGCTCTAGTGTGATGGGCTGGTCGCCCTGCAAATTTTGCAGCAAGGCAGCAATACGACCGGCATATTGGGCACGCACCCAATCCAGCGTAAAGCGGTTGGCAACGTACAAGGTAATGCGGGAAAAGTCGGCCGAGACTTGGGCGACGATAGGGCGAATCCAGGTGTTGAACTGCTGCACTGGCAAATCTTGGGCCAGCTGCTCTAGGCAGGATTGCCACAGTGCCTGACCGGCATCAGCATCTGCCCGCCGAGTGGCGTTGCGATGGGGTTCCTCTGTCATTTTGGAGCCATTTTTTGTGGATAGGAGGAACAAACTGGGCGTCAAATTCTAGCTTATCCCAAGGTTATCCACAATTTTGATGACCACCGATTGCTATGTCAAAGGCGGGGGGCTCATTGCTTATGGCGCATAAGCCTGCGATAATTTACGGTTTCCCTGAATGTGTTTCAGGGCAATCACCCCCACCGCCCCGGCCCACAGACTGCGCAAAATGCTCTTGGGTGGCGGACTGAACCCTCAAGGAGCCCCTCATGAAACGTACTTATCAGCCCTCCAAGACCCGCCGCGCCCGCACCCACGGTTTTCTGGTGCGCATGAAGACCCGCGGTGGCCGCGCCGTCATCAACGCCCGCCGCGCCAAGGGCCGCAAGCGCCTGGCTGTCTGATCCGCCAGATCTTGGATCGCTCCCCAGTGAGCGTCGGCAGGCGCCTAGGCGGGGTGTTTCCGTGCAGCGGCTAAAAACGCGCGCCCAGTTCCAAGCGGCCTTGGCCGGTGGCACCATAGCGCGCACCCCCCATTTCGCATTGCATTGCTTGGTGCTGCCTGCAAATGCGGGGTCTGTCGTGTCCAGCGCACCCTCTGGGCCTGTGAACAATGCACAGGCCCTTTTTCCCGTGGCCGAACCTTGGTTGGGTGCCATGGTGCCCAAACGGTGGGCGCGCAGGGCCGTGACCCGCAACGCCATCAAGCGGCAAATCTACAACGTGGCTATCCACGCTGGGGTGGCCGGTTTGCCATCGGCGGCCTATGTGGTGCGGCTACGGGCGGCATTTGATCGCCAGCAATTCATCAGTGCCCAATCTGAGCTGCTCAAGCAGGCGGTGCGGGCCGAGCTGGTGCAATTGTTTGCACGCGCTGTGCGCCACAGTGGTCACGGTGGCGTGGCCCCCACGGCACGGACACAACCATGATGCAGCGCCTGCTGATTGGACTGGTCAAGGGCTATCGGCTGTTGCTGAGTCCGTGGCTGGGTTCTGCCTGCCGTTTTGAACCAACCTGCTCGGCCTATTCACTGCAAGCACTACAGCAGCATGGGGCGGCGGCGGGCACCTGGCTCACCGTCAGGCGTTTGGTGCGCTGCCATCCTTGGTGTGATGGCGGCCACGACCCCGTTCCGGCGGAGCCCCCGCGCGCCACCCGGTTGTTTTCACGGCTGATCGCACCGGCCACTTCTTCCTCCTCTCCAAAAAAGTCTCCATGAACGACATCCGCCGTACCATTTTGTGGGTGATATTTGGCTTTTCCATAGTCCTGTTGTGGGACAAGTGGCAGGTGCACAACGGTAAACAGGCCACCTTCTTCCCCACGCCGCCCACCAGCAGCCAGGTAGTCGCTAGCAACACCCCACCAGCCAGTGCCAGCCCGTCCAGCGTTCCCACTGCCACTGGCACCAGTGCGGCGGCAGGCATGGCGGCAGTGCCAGGGCAGGCTGCACCGGCACCCAAGCCCCGCGAACGACTAGAAGTCAGCACAGACGTGTTCCGACTCGCTTTCGACAGCGAAGGTGGCACCCTGATCCATGCCGAACTGCTGCAACACGCCGATATGGCAGACCGGACACGCAACTTTGTGTTGTTTGACGAGAGCCCCCAGCGCGTCTATGTGGCCCAAACCGGGCTGATTGGTGGCGACTTTGCCACCCACAAGACCCCCATGGTGGCCGTGCCTGGCCCCCGTACCTTGCAAGAGGGCGAGAACGAGTTGCGTATCCGCTTTGAGTCGCCTAATCTGGGCGGCCTGCAATTGGTCAAGACCTGGACGCTCAAGCGTGGCGCCTACGATATCGCTGTCACGCACGAAGTGCGCAACAGTGGCACCACGCCACTGTCTCCCCAGCTTTATCTGCAATTGGTGCGTGATGGCAACAAGCCGCCCGGAGAGTCCTCGTTCTACTCAACCTTTACTGGCCCGGCCATCTTTACCCAAGACAAGAAGTACCAAAAGGTTGAATTCGAGGACATCGCCAAGAACCAAGCCGAACACGCCAAAGAAAGCAGCGATGGCTATGTCGCCATGGTGCAGCATTACTTTGCCAGTGCCTGGCTGCTCCCCGAGGGCGCGCGCCGCGAGATGTTCATGCGCAAGGTCGATACCAACCTGTATTCGGTGGGCATGATCACGGCCTTGGGCAGCATTGCTCCCGGTGCCAGCAAAACCCTGGAAGCACAGTTGTTTGCAGGCCCACAAATCGAGAAAACCTTGGAAGCCCTTACCCCAGGGCTGGAGTTGGTCAAAGACTATGGGTGGCTGACCATCTTGGCCAAACCGCTGTATTGGTTGTTAGACCAATTGCACCGCTTGCTGGGCAATTGGGGCTGGGCCATTGTGGGCTTGGTGCTGCTGCTCAAGATTGCGTTTTATTGGCTCAATGCCAAGGCCTATGCCAGCATGGCCAAAATGAAGGCCATCAACCCACGCATCATGGAGATGCGTGAGCGCCTCAAAGACAGCCCGCAGCAAATGCAGCAAGAGATGATGCGCATTTACCGTGAAGAAAAGGTCAACCCGATGGGCGGCTGCTTCCCCATCATGATCCAGATCCCGGTGTTTATTGCGCTGTACTGGGTGCTGTTGTCGAGCGTAGAAATGCGCAACGCACCGTGGATTGGCTGGATTCACGACTTATCCACACCCGACCCACTGTTCATCCTGCCGCTGTTGATGACTTTGAGCTCGTTGTTGCAGACGGCGCTCAACCCCGCACCGCCAGACCCTATCCAAGCCAAGATGATGTGGATCATGCCGCTGGTTTTCAGCGTGATGTTCTTCTTCTTCCCTGCCGGTTTGGTCTTGTATTGGTTGACCAACAACGTGCTGTCCATTGCCCAGCAGTGGCTCATCAATACCCGCATGGGCGTGCCACCGCAGTTCAATCTGCCCAAGTTCAAGTAAACGCCTGAACCACAGTCCCAGCAAAGGCCGCGCAAGCGGCCTTTTTTCCGCCACACTGCATCCTTTTGGAAGCCGATTTCACCATGCTGTCCCGCCACCACGATCCCATTGCTGCCATTGCCACTGCTCCAGGTCGGGGGGCCGTGGGCATCGTGCGGGTTTCGGGTAAGGGGCTGGAGCCACTGGTGCATTTGCTGTGTGGCCGCTCCCTCCAACCACGCGAGGCCACCTACCTGCCCTTTCGTGATGCCCAAGGCCAAGCCATTGACCAAGGTCTGGCCCTGTACTTTCCCGGCCCACACAGCTACACCGGCGAGGATGTGCTGGAGCTGCAAGCCCACGGCGGCCCGGTGGTGCTGCAACTGCTCTTGGCCCGCTGCTTGGAGGCGGCACAAACCCCCCACGCCAGCAGCGGTCAGCCCCTGTTGCCGGGGCTGCGGCTGGCCCAGCCGGGCGAGTTCACTGAGCGTGCCTTTTTGAACGACAAAATTGATCTGGCCCAGGCCGAAGCCATTGCTGACTTGATTGATGCCAGCACCGAGGCCGCCGCGCGCAGCGCCAGCCGCTCGCTCTCTGGGGCGTTTTCGCAGCAGATCCATTTGCTGCGCGATGCGCTGATTCACCTGCGCATGTTGGTAGAGGCCACGCTGGATTTTCCAGAGGAAGAAATCGACTTTTTGCGCCAGGCCGATGCCGAGGGGCAGCTGGCGCACCTGCGCCAGACACTGACGGGGGTGCTGCAACGCGCCCAGCAAGGCGTGCTGCTGCGCGAAGGCATCAAGGTGGTGATTGCTGGCCAGCCCAATGCAGGCAAGAGTTCACTGCTCAATGCGTTGGCCGGGGCCGAATTGGCTATCGTTACGCCGATTGCGGGCACCACCCGCGACAAGGTGCAGCAAACCATTCAGATTGAAGGTGTGCCGCTGCACATCATCGACACCGCTGGGCTGCGTGACAGCACCGACGAGGTGGAACGCATCGGCATTGAACGGGCTTGGAGCGAAATTGCCAATGCTGATGCGGTGCTGTTCTTACACGACCTGACCCGCACCCACCTGCCCGATTACCAAGCTGCCGATGCGGCCATTGCCCAAACCATGCGCGCCAGCTTACCAGCCCAAGTGCCCGTGCTTGATTTGTGGAACAAGAGCGATTGCCCCCCTCCCGGACAACCCTTGCCGGGCACTGGCATCTTGCTCTCGGCCCGCACGGGGGCCGGTCTGGACGCCCTGCGCCAGCAATTGCTAGCCCTGGCGGGCTGGCAAACGGCGGCCGAGGGCTTGTTTATTGCCCGCGCCCGCCATGTGCAGGCGCTGCACAGTGTGCAAGAGCATCTGGATACCGCCGCGCAGCAACTGCAAGGCCACAGCCCCGCGCTAGACCTGCTGGCGGAAGAGCTGCGGTTAGCGCAAAACGGCCTCAGCGCCATCACGGGCGAGTTCACCTCCGACGATTTGTTGGGGGTGATCTTTTCCAGCTTCTGTATTGGCAAATAAACAGCATCCAACGGCTGTTTAGCCGTGCGTGTGCGGGGGGGAGGCCACCTCTGCCTCTCCTAGTGCACCGTCCTCTTCAGCGGATGGTGCCCCTTCCTGATCGAGCCGCTGCATGTTGTCTAGCAGCTTGAGCAGGTAATGCAGGGTGTGTGCCATGTCCCCCACCGAAAAATCGGCCAGCGCCTGTGCGTAATAGCGCCGGATATTGGGCTGAGCCTCATGCAGCCAGACATGCCGCCCCGATGCCGTCATCGTAATGCGCCGTGAGCGCCGGTCTCGGCCATCGGGGGCATTGGCCAGATGGCCATCGCGCTCCATGCGGCTGAGCAGCCCCGAGAGGTTTTGTCGGCTCACCATCAGGTAACGGGCCAGATCTCCCACGCTCATACCGTCCTGCGCTTCGGGCCTCGACAGCGCGCCCAGCACCGCCCATTGCTGGGTAGTTAGCCCCTGCTCCTCTACGGCCCGGGTGCCAGTTTTGTGCAACATATTGGCACATTGATACAACCGGAAGAAGATGCGATTGGCTAAATCCATCTGAACTATTTCTCTTGTATCAGGGTTTCCCATGAAAAAATTTCCTATTTTTGTGGCTTGTGCAATGTGGGGTGTCGTTCTAATATATGTCAATGTATTGATATAAATGGCTGCGGAAAAACCCAGGGGCTGGCAGTCGATCAATCTCAAATCCATCTCAACCTTAACGGAGAAACAGATGCAAAGACTAGATGGCAAGACCGTGATCGTGACGGGCGGCGGCGGTGGCATTGGTGCTGCCACCTGCCGACGATTGGCCCGTGAGGGGGCCAAAGTGGCCGTGTTGGACATGAACCTCGACGCGGCCCACAAAGTGGTTGCCGACATCTGTGCCGATGGCGGCCAAGCCGTGGCCTTTGCCTGCGATATCACCGACCGCGCTCAGGTAGATGCTGCGGTGGCCGCCACCGAAGCGCAACTGGGCCCCGTGGCTGTGCTGGTCAACAACGCGGGCTGGGATGTGTTCAAGCCCTTCGTCAAAACCGTGCCTGAGGAGTGGAACAAGCTCATCGCCATCAACCTGACGGGTGCATTGCACATGCTGCACGCCGTGCTGCCCGGCATGGCCGAGCGCAAATATGGCCGCATCGTCAATGTGGCCTCGGATGCCGCCCGTGGCGGCTCTTCAGGCGAGGCGGTGTATTCCGCCTGCAAGGGGGGGCTGGTGGCCCTGTCCAAAACGCTGGCGCGTGAGCATGCCCGCCAAGGCATCACTGTCAATGTGGTGTGCCCCGGCCCCACCGACACCGCCTTGCTGGCCGGTGTGGCCGAGGGCGCCCGCGACCCAGCCAAGCTGATCGAGGCCTTTCGCAGTGCCATTCCGCTGGGCCGTTTGGGCCAAGGTGACGACTTGGCCAATGCCATTGCCTTCTTTGGCAGCGATGACGCAGCCTTTGTGACCGGCCAAGTGCTCAGCGTGTCGGGTGGCCTGACCATGCACGGCTAACCCCCCCGACCCTACCTTTCCCCTGACAGAGAAAAACACCATGCAATTTGAAGACATCCTGTACGAAATCCGCAACGGCGTGGCTTGGATCACCATCAACCGCCCAGACAAAATGAACGCCTTTCGGGGCACCACCTGCGATGAGATCATCAAGGCGATGAACAAGGCCGGTTACGACCGCAATGTCGGTGCCATCGTACTGGCGGGCGCGGGTGAGCGGGCCTTCTGTACCGGCGGCGACCAGTCGGCCCACGATGGCAACTACGATGGCCGGGGCACCATTGGCCTGCCGATGGAAGAATTGCACAACGCCATCCGCGACGTGCCCAAGCCCGTGATTGCCCGTGTGCAAGGCTTTGCCATCGGCGGCGGCAATGTGTTGGCTACCATTTGCGACCTGACCATCTGCTCTGAGAAGGCGATTTTTGGTCAAGTCGGCCCCAAGATGGGTTCGGTCGATCCGGGCTATGGCACCGCCTTTCTGGCCCGCGTGGTGGGTGAAAAGAAAGCCCGCGAAATCTGGTACCTGTGCAAGCGTTATTCTGGCCAAGAGGCCGTGGCGATGGGCTTGGCCAACGTTTGCGTACCACACGACCAGTTGGATGCCACCGTGCAGCAATGGGCTGAAGAAATCGCCGAGAAAAGCCCTACCGCGCTGGCCATTGCCAAGCGCAGCTTCAATGTGGATACCGCACACCAAAGTGGCATTGCGGGCTTGGGGATGTACGCGCTCAAGCTGTACTACGACACCGAAGAATCGCGCGAAGGCGTGAATGCGCTCAAAGAAAAGCGCAAGCCCGATTTCCGCAAGTACGCCAATTGACATCCTCGCCGCCATGAATGGCGGTGATTTCCTCTACAGGACGGCCATGCCCGACCGCATCGGCTTGTGCCGACTCATTCAGCAAAGCGCCTACCTTTCGGACTCCCACAAGGGGACGGCGAATTACCGGAGATTTCTGTGCTCAATCCCGACTGCCTGATGGCAAAAGAAGAATTCGGAACTGTTGTCGCAACAGGCGAAATGCTAGCTCAATCCAACATGAGGACGCCTACGGCGTCCGCGCTCTGCATCCTCGGCATGAATGCCGAGGCTTTTCGCGCAACTTGGTAAACCACTGGAGCCGTGACGATGAACCCGAATCCCTATATCGACGAGGACTTGCAGGCGCTCGCCACAACGGCCCGCCGTTTTGCCCAAGAGCGTGTGGCCCCCGGCTTTTTGGAGCGCGACCAGACCCGCGTGCTCGACCGTGCCCTGCTGCGCGAGATGGGCGAACTCGGCTTCATCGCTCCAGAGCTGCCTGAGCAGTTTGGTGGGTTGGGCATGGGCTGCTTGGCCGCTGGCGTCATCCATGAAGAAATCGCCCGTGCCGACCTGAGCTTTTCGTACCTGAACCTGCTGGCCTCGCTCAACGGGCAAATCCTATCTAAATATGGCAACCCAGAGGTTGTTGGCCCTTGGCTGCAAAAGCTGATTGCTGGGCAGGCCATTTGCGCCATTGCCCTGACCGAACCGCGCGGCGGCTCGGACGCGGCCCACCTGCGCTTGCGCATTGAGCGCGATGGTGACGAATACATCATCAATGGCGAAAAAACCTCCATCTCTGCCGCAGACCAGGCCGATATGGCTGTGGTGTTTGGTCGCACCGGCACGCCCGAATCGGGTGCGCACGGCGTGACGGCCCTGCTGGTGCCTATGAACACCCCTGGTATCACCACCAACCGCTTTGACTGCCACGGCCAGCGCGCCATTGGGCGCGGCTCGATCTTTTTTGAGAACGTGCGTGTACCCGCCAACCACCGTTTGGGCGATGAGAACAAAGGCTTTGTGCAAGTGATGCACGGTTTTGACTTCTCGCGCTCGCTCATTGGGCTGCAATGTCTGTCGGTGGCCCGTGTATCGCTAGAAGAAACCTGGGAATACATCACCCAGCGCGAAGCCTTCGGCCAGCCGCTGTCGGCCTTTCAGGGGGTGACGCACCCGCTGGCGCAGTACGACACCGAAGTCGAAGGCGCACGCCTGTTGTGCCTGCAAGGACTTTGGTTGAAAGACCGAGGGCTGGCACACACCGCTGAAGCGGGTATGGCGAAGTGGTGGGGGCCGAAACTCGCCTATGACGTCATCCACCAGTGCTTGCTGTGCTACGGCCACGGCGGCTACGACCGTGGGCTGATGGAGCAGCGCCTGCGCGATGTGCTGGGCTTCCAGATTGGCGATGGCACGGCACAAATCATGAAAACCATCATTGCCCGTGTGCGTGCCGGACGCAAGTTCGTGCCTGCCTGAGAGCCGCCACGGTGGCCCCTATCGGCACCTGCCAACGCAGTGGGTGCCGGTTTATCCCAACAATCACCAGGAGACAAGACATGGAATTTGACGCCGTATTGCTGCCGCCCCGCCGTGCAGCCATGGTGGCCCAAGGTTGGTGGCCCGAGCGCACCATCAATGATGCACTCGATGCCTGCGTGGCCGTCTGCCCCGACCAACTCGCCCTGACGGCGGTACAGGTAGAAACGGGAGAAGTGACCCGCTTTACCTACCGCGAACTGGCCCGGATGGCCGATCGCATTGCGGTCGGCCTTTCCCGTCTGGGGGTTGGAAAAAACGACATCGTGGCCTGCCAGTTGCCCAACTGGTGGCAGTTCACGCTCACCTACCTGGCCTGCTCGCGCATTGGGGCCGTTATCAACCCACTGATGCATATCTTCCGAGAGCGCGAACTCTCATTCATGCTCCAGCACAGCGAGGCCAAGGTGATGATTGCACCGCACACCTTCCGGGGCTTCGATTTTGAGCAGATGATCACGGCATTGCAACCCAACTTGCCACACCTGAGGCAACTGGTGGTGGTGGGTGGCAACGGTGCCAACAGCTTTGATGCCTTGCTCAGTGGCCCTGCGTGGGAGCAAGCCCCCGATGCTGCTGCCATTCTGGCCCTGCACCGCCCCGGCCCCGATGACATCACCCAGCTCATTTACACCTCGGGCACCACGGGCGAGCCCAAGGGCGTGATGCACTCGGCCAACACCACGATGGCCAACATCTTGCCCTATGCCCAGCGCATGCAGCTCGACAGTGAGAGTGTCGTGCTGATGGCCTCACCCATGGCGCACCAAACCGGCTTTATGTATGGCCTGATGATGCCCATCTTGCTCAAGGCCCGTGCTGTGTTGCAAGACATTTGGGAGCCGAAAAAAGCGATAGAACTCATCCGTACCGAAGGGGTCACCTTCACGATGGCTTCCACCCCATTCCTGACCGACCTGGCCCGCACCGTGACAGAAACCGGCCAGAGCGTGCCCACGCTGCGCACCTTCTTGTGTGCCGGTGCCCCCATTCCTGGCCCCTTGGTAGAGCAAGCCCGTGCGGCACTGGGTGCCAAAATTGTGTCGGCCTGGGGCATGACAGAAAACGGTGCCGTCACCACCACCTGTCTCGATGACGATGACGAACGCGCGTTCAACACCGATGGTTGCCCGCTGCCCGGCGTTGAGATCAAGGTAGTCGATGGCGATGGACACCCCCTGCCCGCAGGCCAACCGGGCAAATTGCTGTTGCGGGCCTGTTCCAACTTTGGTGGCTACCTGCACCGTCCACACCTCAATGGCACCGATGCCGAGGATTGGTTTGATACCGGCGACTTGGCCCGCATTGACGAGCGTGGCTATTTGCGCATCACTGGGCGCAGTAAAGACGTGATCATCCGGGGGGGAGAGAACATCCCGGTGGTGGAGATTGAGTCGCTCTTGTACCGCCACCCGGCGGTGGCACTGGCGGCCATCGTCGCCTATCCCGACGAGCGCCTGGGCGAGCGTGCCTGCGCTGTGGTGGTGCCCAAGCCCGGCCAGAGCCTCGATTTGCCCGGCATGGTGGAGTTTTTGAAGGCGCAGAAGGTGGCGTTGCAATACATCCCCGAGCGGCTGGTAGTGCGCGACGACCTGCCCTCCACCCCCTCAGGAAAGATCCAGAAGTTCCGCCTGCGTGAGCTGATGCGCCACAGCGCCCTCTGATGCTGCCCAAGGTGATTTTGAGACAACTACGACGGAGACCACACCAGATGACTTCCCCTTTCTCTCTTGCTCGCCGCACGGTGGCACAAGCGGCTTTGGCCCTCTGTGCCGTCACGGCCTTGGGCAGCGCGCAGGCGCAACAAAACGGCACGGCCTGGCCCAGTGCCAAGCCCATCCGCGTGGTGGTGGGTTTTGCTCCCGGCGGCAGCACCGATGTGATGGCCCGCATCGTCTCGCAGGCGATGGGTGAATCCCTCGGCCAGTCGGTCGTGATTGACAACAAGCCCGGCGCCAGCGGCAATATTGCCGCCTCGGAAGTGATTCGTGCAGCCCCCGATGGCTACACCTTTCTGATCGCCCCTACCTCGGTAGAAACCGCCAATCCCTCGCTGTTCAAGTCCAACATCTTGCCTGCGCGTGATCTGGCCCCAGTGGGCGGCGTGGGCAAAACGCAAATGTATTTGGTCAGCAAGCCACAACTGGACGTGAAGGATGCGCGTGAATTGGTGGCACTGGCCAAGGCGCAACCGGGCAAGCTCTCATTTGCTTCGGCAGGCCCAGGCACGCCGCCCCATTTGGCCTGTGAACTGTTCAAGCTGGCTACTGGCACTCAGATGGCCCATATCCCCTACCGGGGGGCTGCCCCAGCCTTGCAGGATGTGATGGCGGGCCAAGCCGATTTTGTCTGCGATCCGGGGATTGCCTTTCCGCACATCCGTACGGGCAAGGTCAAGCTGCTAGGGGTGGTGAGCGCCAAGCGTTCGCCATTCTTCCCAGAAGTGCCCACCGTGGGTGAGCAGGGCTTCAAGGAGGCTGACTTGGACATTTGGTTTGGTTTGTGGGCACCCAAAGGCACGCCGCCTGAAGTGATTGCCCGCATGAACAAAGAGCTTGCCAAAGCCTTGGCCTTGCCGGGCACCAAGACGCGCTATGCCGACCTGGGGGCCGAGCCAGTGCCGCTGGACACGGTGGAATTCAAGAGCCTGCTGAGTAAGGAAGGAGCCTTGCTGGCGAAGCTCATCAAGGAGCAAAAAATCATCGTGGATTGATGGACGATGGTTGGATGCAGGGGAGAAGAAAAAACCGGGCCTGACGGCCCGGTTTTTTTCTGTCTGGGCGGCGATGGCCTCAGTGCTGCAAAAAGTCCAGCACCATACGGTTGAACTTGTCGGCATGTTCCCACTGCGCCCAATGGCCGCAGCGGTTGAAGATGTGCAGCTCGGCGTTGGGCAAGCCCCACACCAAACGCAGACCCACATCCAGCGGCACGAAGCGGTCGTCGCGGCCCCAAATCACCAGCGTCTCGGCCTTCACTTCGCCCAAGCGGTGTCCATAGTCTGGGAACTGCTTAGGATTGGCTTCTAGGCTCTTGACAAAGTTTTCTAGGTGATCGCGGCGGTTGAGCATGTTTGCCAAGCGTGCTTGGTACAGCTCTTCGGTCAGGCTGCTGGCGTCAAACACAAACACATTCATCATGCGTTTCAGGTTGTCGATGCTCGGGTCGCGGTAGAGCGCCCCAATCAGTTTGATGCCCTCGGTGGGCATGGGCACAAACTGGCTGGGCCCGCCCGTGCCGCCGCCCATCAAGACCAGCTTGCCCACGCGCTCGGGGTTGGCCAAGGCAAAAGCCACGGTGCTGTGTGCGCCCATCGAGTTGCCGATGATGTGCGCTTTGTCTATACCCAGCGCATCCAGCGTGCCCTTGAGCGCACGGGCATTGAGGTCGGAGCGCGAGCCAGTGTTGATGATGGGGTCGCTTTTGCTCCAGCCGGGGCAGTCCAGCAGAATCACGCGGTAACCAGCGTTCACCAACGGCTCAATGTTGCGGTGGAAGTTGGCCCAGCCGCTGGCACCGGGGCCAGAGCCATGCAGCATTACCACGGTCTCGGCTCCAGAGCCGATGTCGTTGTAGTGCAGTTGCAGGTTCAGGTCGCCGTCTTGGATACGGACAAATCGGCTGGTAGCAGCTTCGCTCAGGGCGGGGGTGGTGTCTGACACAGTAGCTTCCTTGGAGATAGCGGTTTAATCCACGCTGGCGCCGCTGGCCTTGATCAATGGTGCCCAACGGTTGACTTCAGACTGCATGAAGCTGCCAAACTGGGCCGGAGTCGATGGGAAGGGCTGCATGCCTTGGTCGGCAAAACGTTTCAGAATGGCGGGGTCTTTCATGGCCGTCACAAAGGCCGTGTTGAGTTTATCGACCACTGGGGCAGGTGTGCCTGCCTTGGCTACCGCACCAAACCAAACACCCGCATCCACGCCCTTGATGCCCAATTCGGCCAATGTGGGCACTTCGGGCAATTGTGGCGAGCGTTTGGTGGCAGCAATGGCCAGCGGCTTGAGTTTCTTGCCCGCAATCAGTGGGGCGGTGGTGATCACAGGGTCAAACATCATGTCGACTTGACCAGCCATCACGTCTTGCAGGGCTGGCGCCGAGCCTTTATAGGCCACATGGTTGTAGCTGCCGCCAGTTTGGCCACGGAACAACTCCCCCAGCAGGTGGCCGATGGAGCCGATGCCTTGCGAGGCAAAATTCAGGCCACCCTTGGTGCTTTTGGACTGTTGCACCAAGTCGTTCACATTGTTGATTGGGCTGGTGCTGGGCACCACCAACACCAGTGGCGAGGCAATCAGTGAGGTGATGGGGGTGAAATCTTTGAGGGGGTCGTAAGAGAACTTGCGAAACAGGTTCTGGTTGATGGCAAACATTTCGGTGGCAGCCACAAACACAGTGTGGCCATCGGCCGCCGCTTGCTTGACTTGCATGGCTGCAATCTGACCACCGCCACCGGGTTTGTTGTCCACAATCACCGATTGGCCCAAGGTTTCACCCATTTTTTGGGCCAGGGCACGGGCAATCTGGTCGGTGATGCCACCAGCAGGAAAGGGCACGACCATGGTCACGGAGCGACTGGGAAAGGCTGGCGTCTGGGCATGGGCCACACCGGCAAGGGCGGTGGCAGACAGGGCGGCAATGACAGTGCGGCGAAGCAGCATGGTGGAGGTTTCCTAAAGGATAAAAAAGAGACCCGGCACCCTGGGGCAGCCGGATCGGTGGAGAAACAGCAAAGAGGTTTAGTGGCCGAAATGCGCCCGCACGGTGCCCACACCGCTGATGTGCGCCTCAAAACGGTCGCCCAGTTGCACCGGAGCCATTGGCCCTAAGGCACCGGTCAGCACCAAGTCACCCGCACGCAGCGGCTGGCCCAAAGAGGCCAGACGACGGGCCAACCAGACGGCCGCGTTGAGTGGATGGCCCAAGCAAGCGGCACCGTTGCCGCTAGAGACCTGCTCACCGCCACGGGTCATGGTCATTTCAACCATTTTCAGATCGAGACCATTGAGCTTGGTGGGCACGCCGCCCAGCACCACCAGACCGCTGGAGGCGTTGTCGGCCACGGTGTCGATGAACTGAATGTTCCAGTTGGCAATACGGCTGCCTACGATCTCGATGGCGGGCAACACATAGGCGGTGGCGTTGATGACGTCAATCAGCGTGGCATCGTCCAAGTCCAGATCGCGCTCCAACACCAGTGCCACCTCGGCCTCGACCTTGGGTTGCAGGGTGCGGCTGGTGGGGATCTCTTCGTCGTCGCCATACACCATGTCCGACAGCAGGGTGCCAAAGTCGGGCTGGTCTACGCCCAGCTGCTTTTGCACGGCTTTGGAGGTCAGGCCAATTTTGCGGCCCACAATGCGCCGACCCTGTTCCACCGCATGGCGCACATTGGCCAGTTGCACAGCATAGGCAGTTTCACCATTGGGGATTTCGTCGCGCAGTGGCGCTATGGGGGTGCCGGTGGCCTCGGCGTGGCGCAGGCGTTCGGCCCAAGCGTTGATTTGCAATTGTTCGGGAGTGCTCATGGGGTTCCTTGGGTTGAAAGAGCGCCATCATGCACGTTGCACGAATAGCAGGCCACCACCCATGACCGGCCAAGTGGCAGGAGATGGCAAGGCATGGCACGGGGTATTTAACCCATTGTCTTGAGGCCCGGGCAGGCTGTAAACTGAGTGCATCTGGTGCACCTCTGGTTGGGGGTAAACCCTCACCTGCTCTCGGAAACATTGCCCTTGCCGTCTCTGTCCATCCCCGCCGTGCATCCCGTGGCCCCCCCTGCGGTGCCCTACAAAGATGTGCGCAGCTTGGCGCGGGGGCTGGAGGTGCTCAAGGCACTCAACCGTGCCCCCGGTGGCCGCGCCACCACCACCGAACTGGCGCGGGCCTGCGGTATGCACCGCACCACCGTGAAGCGCCTGCTAGAGACGCTGCGCCGCGAGGGGTTTGTGCGCCACGGCGAGCGTGAGGGCCAGTATTACCTGACCTTTGAAGTGCGCCGCCTGAGTGAAGGCTTTGAAGACGACCCCTGGATTGACCATGTGGCTGCCCCATTGATGCGGGCCTCGGTGCGTGAGCTGCTTTGGCCCTGCGATTTGGGCACGGTAGAGTCGGGTTTTATGGTGGTGCGCGAAAGCACGCACCGCTGGAGCATGCTGTCGCAGCACCGGGCCATGATTGGCGAAAAGATGCCGCTGCTGGTCACGGCGTTGGGGCGGGCTTATCTGGCCGCCTGCCCCGAGGCCGAACGACAGAGCCTGTTGGCACTGCTGGCACAGCGCCAAGACTGGATTGGTGAGCGCGCCCGCGACCTTCCATCTATCGAGCAAATGGTGCAAGAAACCCGCCAGCGGGGCTATGCTTACAACGCTGGCGAGTGGATACGTGAGGCCGACTTCGCCGCGGTGGCGGTGCCGGTACATTGTGAACAACGCCTGCTGGCAGTGCTCAATCTGGTGTTTCCCAAAGCCGCTGTGCCTGCGCACGACCTGCAAGAGCGTTATGTCCCAGCTTTGCTGCGGCTGGCCCAAGAGATTGGCAAGGGCAGCCGCTTTTGGTTAGAAGGTTAGTTCCCAAAGGGGCGTTGGCGTCAAAAGGGGCGTTTGAACGATGTTACTCACCCACCGCCCTGTGAACGGGCAAGATATTCCAACGATTTGTTGTTTTCCACAAACGGCACAAGAGTTGTTTTTTTGCTTCCCAAAGGCATCGTTTCCATTGACCCCCGCGCAGTTGCTGGCGGCGATGGCGCAACGGTCGGATGCCACTGTGGTTGAGTACGCAGGGCGAGTGGTTGCATTTGCCAACTTTTACCGTTGGGAGCGCAAGGGCCGCTGTGCCATTGGCAATGTGATGGTCTGCCCCTCGGTGCGGGGCCGTGGTGTGGGGCGGTATTTGATGGCACAGATGTGCAGTTTGGCTTTTGCCAAGCACCAAGCTACAGAAGTCACGGTGTCGTGTTTTCACCAGAACATGGCCGGGCTGTTGATGTACCCCCAACTGGGGTTTGTGCCCTATGCGATAGAAGAGCGGCAAGACCCGCAACACAACCGGGTGGCCTTGGTTCATTTTCGGTTGCTGCGCCACATGGCCTCTATACCAACCAGTGGGGCTTTGCACATTCGGCATTACGCGGCGGCTGATTTAGCCGCCGTGGTGGCGGTGTTTCAGCGGTCGGTATGGGAGGTGGCCTGCCGCGATTACTCGCCAGCCCAACTGGCGGTTTGGGCTCCAGAGCCTCCACAGAGTGCTGCATGGGCTGCCCGTCTGTCGGGCAGCGGTGGGGTTTTTGTGGCTGAGCGGTTGGATGCCATCCTCGGCTTTACCCGCATCACCGATGCGGGCCATATCGATCTGCTGTTTGTCCATCCAGAGTGCCAGGGGCAGGGCGTGGCCCGGTTGCTCTGTGAGCACGCCATCGCATGGGCAGTGGGGCGTGGTGCCTCTACCCTGACTGCCGATGTCAGTACCACAGCACGGCCTTTTTTTGAGCGCATGGGCTTTGGCGTGGTGCGCTCGCAAACTGTGGAGCGCCAAGGGGTGCAATTGCAGAATTTTTGTATGGTGCGTCCCAGTGCCAGCGCAGAACATGCCAGTGCCCACGGTGCCAACACGCCCTGAAGTTGCCCCAAGGGCAGGCTACATTGCTGCCCATGTCTGAACCACCTTTGCCCCAAGCCTCGCCGCCTCCTGTCCTGCAGTCCGCAGAGCCTCCTGCGCCTGCGCCTGCGTCTGGGCATGGATGGCCGGTGCGGGCCGTGTTGCTGTGGCTGGAGGCGGATGGCTTGCGCATGAGTGCAGCCATGTCGTTTTATGGCATGTTGAGTTTGGCACCCTTGCTGGTGGTGGTGGTAGCCACTTTGGGCTGGTGGTTGGACAGGGCGTTGGTAGAGCACAACCTGCTGGCACAGATCCGTGCCTTCACGGGCGAGCGCACTGCCGAGGTGGTGCAACAGGCGCTGGCCAGCGCCCAAGCACCATCCGAGGGTTTGCTGGCCTCGGGGGTGGCCTTGCTGTTGCTGCTTTGGGGGGCTACCGGGGTGTTTGCCGAGTTGCAAGCGGCCTTTGGTCGGGTGTGGCAGACGGTGGCTACCACACCCTCGCGCTTGGGCTGGCGTGAAACGGCCACCTTGCGCCTGCGGGGGCTGGCCTATCTGCTGGTGATGGGCTTTTTGTTGCTGTTGTCCTTGGTGTTGTCGGCGGCATTGGCGGTGGCTACGGCATGGCTGGGGACGCATTTTCCGTACCGTCTGTTGCTGCTGGCCTTGAGCGAGGGGGTGTCGTTTTTGTTTGCCACAGCCTTGTTTTTGGGGCTGATGCGTCTGAGCGCCAGCCCCAAGCCCCGCCTGCGTTTTCTGACCTGGGGGGCGTTGTTGGGTGCAGGGTTGTTCACCGTGGGGCGCCACGGCTTGTCTAGCTATCTGTCTGGGGCGGCTGTGGTATCGGCCTATGGTGCTGCCGGTTCGCTGGTGGCTCTGCTGGTGTGGATTTACTTTTCTTCGGCAGTGCTGCTGTTGGCGGCTGCCTGCGCCAGGGCGCTGGAAGAGCAAGCCTTGGCCGCTCAGCCTGGCAGCAGGTAGCCTTGCTCGCGAAAGAGCCGCACGCACACATCCACCACCGCAGGCTCGTACAACACGCCCCGGTGCGCTTCAATCTCCTGCAAGGCCGCCTCTGGCCCCAGACTGGCGCGGTACGGGCGGTGCGACATCATGGCCTCGACCACATCGGCCACTGCCAGCACTTTGGCCTCGGGCAAGATGTCGGGGCCGTGCAGGCCTTGTGGGTAGCCCGAGCCGTCTAGCCGTTCGTGGTGTTGGTACACCGTTTGTGCAATCGGCCACGGAAAGACGATGGATTGCAAAATGTCGTAACCGGTTTTGGAGTGCTCTTGCACCAGCCGGAACTCCAATTCCTTGAGCCTGCCGGGTTTGCACAGGATTTCAGTAGGAACCCGGATCTTGCCAAAGTCGTGCACCACACTGGCTAAATACAGCCCCTCAATTTGCTCTTGCGGCCATTCCAAACCCCGTGCAATGGCGCCAGCTAAATCAGCCACCCGGCGCTGGTGGCCGGCCGTGTAAGGGTCGCGCAGTTCCACCGTAGCCCCGAGGGTGGTAATGAAGTCCACCAGCGTTTTGCGCTGATATTCTTGGCTCTCTTGCAGTTTGCGGGTGCGCTCCTGCACCGCTTCTTCCAAGTGGTTGCGCAGCCGGTCTACTTCCAGATGCACCCGCACCCGCGCCAGCAGCTCTTCGCGCTGGAAGGGTTTGGTCACAAAGTCCACTGCACCCAGTTCAAAGCCGTGTAGCTTTTCGTCGGTGTCGGTCAGGGCACTGACAAAAATCACCGGCACCTGTGTCGTACTGGGGTGGGCCTTGAGGCAGCGGCAGACCTCAAAGCCATCCATCTCGGGCATGCGAATGTCTAGCAGTACCAGTTCGGGTGGGCTGAGGGTGGCAGAGCGCAGCGCCAACTCGCCGTTGATGGCCGAGCGCACATCGTAGCCCTCGTTGCGCAGCAGATCGGACAGCAGCTTCAAGGAGGCCGGGGTGTCATCGACGGCCAGAATTTTTCCTTTATGGGACATGAGAGCGGGCTTCTAGGGTGTTGAGGATGGCCGGGTAATCAAAGTTGCCCACCAGACGGCGCAGCACCTTGCCCAGCGTTGCATCCTGTGCAGTCACGGCTTGCAGTGCAGCATCGATGCGTTCATTCTCCAAGCTCTCGAGTGCCTGCTGCAACTGTTGGCACACCGCATCGGGCACGTTGGCAAACATTTCGGCACTCAGGGCCATAGCGGGGCTGTCATCTGCCTCTGGCAAGCCCTCGTAGATATAGCGCACCCCCAAGTGTTTGGCCATGCAGTCAAAAATCTCGCTGGAGCGGTATGGCTTGCGCACAAAGTCGTCCATGCCCACTGCCAGCAGTTCGGCCTTTTGCTCTTGCAAGGCCGATGCGGTGACGGCGACGATCTTCACCTCTTTGCCTCCCGGCAATTGGCGAATGCGCCGTGTGGCCTCTACGCCATCCATCACTGGCATGCGGTGATCCATCCAAATGAAGTCGGGGTGCCACTCCTGAAACATCTGCACGCCCTTGGCACCGTTTTCGGAAATGCGCCATTCAAAGCCCATAGATCCCAGCAGTTGCGACAACAGCACTTGGTTGTCGCGTTGGTCTTCTACGATCAGAATGCGCCAGTGCTGCTGGCCGGGTGCCAGCCCCAGCACATCACCATGCTGTATGGCATCGGGATGGCGCATGTCGGCCTCAGCGGCGGGTTGCAAAGGCAGCTCTATGCGAAATACCGAGCCTATGCCGGGTGTGCTGTGCAGGGTGATTTGGCCTTGCATCAGTTGCACAAACTGGCGCGTGATGGTCAGGCCCAGCCCCGTGCCCTTGTTGATGCCCTGCTCGCCAATTTGGGTGAAGGGCTGGAAGATGCGCTCTTGGTCTTCGGGGGCAATACCGGGGCCGGAGTCTTCTACCTCGATCACCAGGTGCGATTGCTGGTTTTGTCTGGTGCCCAAGCGTATCGATACCCCCCCTTGGTCGGTGAACTTGACGGCGTTGCCCAGCAGGTTGATGAGCACTTGGCGCAGGCGTGCCTCATCGCCAACAATGTAGCGCGGAAACTCCGAGTCTTGATCAATCAGGAGTTGCAACCCCTTCTCTTGCGCCCGTATTTGCATCATGTCGGTGACATCGCGCACCAGCGCGCCCAAATCAAAGGGCAACTGCTGCAACTGCACCCGTCCCGCCTCAATTTTGGCCATGTCCAGCACATCGTTGATGAGTGTGAGCAGGTGCTCGCCGCTGCGGTTGATGATGTCGAGGTTTTGGCGTTGGCGCTCGGGCAGCAGCGGGTCTTTGCGCATCATGTTGGAAAAACCCAGCACGGCATTGAGCGGTGTGCGCAGTTCGTGGCTCATGTTGGCCAGAAAGGCGCTCTTGGCTTGGTTGGCGGCTTCGGCGGCATTGCGCGCCAGCACCAAATCGGCGGTGCGCTGCTGCACTTCGGCTTCTAGGCGATCTTTGTAGCGGCGCATTTCTTCGTCTAGGCGCTGGCGCTCTGTCACGTCGCGGGCAGCGGCCAGCACCCCCAACACCTCGCCCGAGGCGCTGCGAAAAATTCCTGCGTTGTAGAGCACGTTGGTGATGTGGCCGTCTACATGCCGTATGGACAAGGCCCGGTCTGTCACTTGCTCACTGGCCAGTGCCTGCACAAACAGTTCATGGGCCTGCTCTGGGGCCGTGCAGTGGTCGGCAAAGTCGGTGCCAATCAGTGCCTGACGGCTGCGGCCCGTGACGGTTTCGGTGGCCCGGTTGAGGTCGCTGATCTTGCCATCGCGCCCCACCACGAGCAGCGGGTCGAGGTGGGCTTCGATCAGGCTGCGGCTGTAGCGTGATGCGGTGCGCAAGGCCTGTTGGTTCTGTTCTAGGGCGTCTAGCATGCGGTTAAAGCTGGCGGCCAGCAGGGCCACCTCGTCGGTAGTGCCGGCCATGTCGGCTCGCACGCTGGTGTCGCCAGCCCGCACACTGTCGGCCACCCGCACCAGTGCGGCAATGCGCCGGGACAAGCGGTTGGCAATCAAGACGGAAGCCAACAAGGCCAAGGCGGTAGCCAGCCCAATAAAGGTGGCGCTGCGCATTCCCACGGTGTGCAAATCGGCCTGAATGCTCTTGCGCCCCAGTGCCACCCGTGCCCAACCGACATGGCGCTCGCCCAAAGGAATCGGTACGGCCACATCGATGGTTTCTGGATCGTCCACCAAAATCTGGTGCAGTCCGGTGGGGGGGCGCAGCAGCACCTCGCTGGTGGCATCATGGACAAACAGCCCGATCTTGGTGGGGTCGGTATGGGCCAGCACCCGTCCAGTGGGCGAGAGCACCATGGCATAGTGCAGGTGTGGATAGTTGGCAAACGAGACAATCACCTCTTCCAGCCCCACCAGGTCATTGGCCAGCACCCAAGAGCGTGAGCTGACCGCCAGCGAGTGCGCCAACCCACGGGCGGCATTGTGGTTTTCTTCGTACAGGTTCTGGCTTTGTGTTCGCACCAGATAGGCCACCAGCGCGCTAAACAGGCACAGAAAGCCCAGCACAAACACCAGCACAATTTGCCGCTTGAAGGCACCACCGGCCAGCAGCCGCCATCCGGTGGTACTCATGATTGCTCCTTGGGCAAGGGGCGTACCTTTTGGACAAAGAGGCGCAAAAACTCTTCAATCACTTGGTAACGCTGGTTGTCGGCCCGTTCAAAGTGCGACAGTTCTAGGCGTTTGAGCAGGGCTTCGCCTTCGGGGGTGGTGTGCAAGGTTTCCAGCAGCACCGTGACTTTTTCTGCCAGCTCGGGGGGGATGTCGTCGCGCACCACCACCCCGTTGTTGATCAGCGGTTCTGTCTCCCATTTGACTTCCAGTGCCGCGGCTTTGTCGGGCTGCTCTTTCTGAAACTCACGCCAAGGCAAGGGCCAAGTCGCCCCGGCGGCGGTTTGCCCGTAATAGACGTTGAGGATGGAGGACTCTTGCGAACCGACATAGAGGTTGTCCAATTCGCGTTGCACGTCCAGGCCGTGGGTTTGCAGATAGTACTGCGGCATCATGGTGGCCGCCAAAGCGGTGGGGGCTGGATAGGCGATCTTCTTGCCCCGCAGGTCTGTCACTTGGTGGATGCCGCTGTCGCGGCGCACCAGAATCAGCCCGGTAAACAATTGGTCGTCCCCCATTTTGGCAATGACTCGGTAGCCATGCTGCAAGGCGTTGAGGGTTTGGTAGGGGTTGGGCAGGGCAAAGTCGAGCTGGCGGTTGTAGAGCTTTTTCTCAAACTCTTCGTAATTGCGCGATGCCTCCAGCCGCAGTGGTGTATCGGGCAAATGCAGGTTGAGGTGGTCAATCAGAGGCCCATACACCGCAAACAGCCGTGCGGGGTTGTGCAGTGGGTGGATGGCAAACACATACTGCCGCACGGTATGGGGTGCCTGGGTGCTGTATTGGGGGCTGGTGTGTGCTGTGTCGGGCTTGGGCCCGCAGGCGACCAGTGCCATGCACCAAGCTGCTGCCCACCCTTTTGTCACCATGCTGGCCTCCCGTTCTAAGTGCCTACCGTCTGATGGCCCATGATAAGCCTGTCTACTGCACGCATGGGCCCGCATCTGATACGCCCCAGATAGCCGCATCTGCTGCTGTTATCTATGGGCCTGCCATTCCATAGTTGAAGCCTTGATGCCGCAGGGGCCGTATGTGCCCACCGGCCATTGTTGCAAGGCCTATATGTCAGACCCTTCTCCGCTGCCACCGCGCGCGCCTGTGCCGCGCAAAGTCATTCCCATCACACCAGAGCCTGCATCGGCTTCGTTTTACGAGGCGCAGATCAAAATTCAGCCCCGGGCCATTCGGGGCGTGTTGGCCCGTTGGCGCTGGGCGCTGGTGTGGCTGACGCAATTGTTCTTTTATGTGGTGCCGTGGTTGCAGTGGAATGGGCGGCAGATGCTGCTGTTTGATTTGGAGCAGCGGCACTTTTACCTGTTTGGCTGGCTGTTGTACCCGCAGGACTTTATTTACCTGACGGCACTGCTGATTGTTTCGGCGCTGTCCTTGTTTTTATTCACGGCAGTGGCTGGGCGCCTATGGTGTGGCTTTGCCTGCCCGCAGACCGTTTATACCGAAATGTTTCTGTGGATTGAGCACCATGTAGAGGGCGACCGCAGCGCACGCTTGCGCTTGGACGCCTCGTCTTGGACAGCAGAGAAGCTCTGGAAAAAATCGCTCAAACACCTGCTATGGCTGCTGCTGGCATTGTGGACAGGCTTTACCTTTGTGGGCTACTTTGTGCCCATTCGTACGCTGGCGCTAGAGGTGCTGGCGCTGCAAGGCTTTTGGCAGCTGTTCTGGGTGCTGTTTTATGCGCTGGCTACCTATGGCAATGCAGGATTTTTGCGCGAACAAATCTGCAAATACATGTGCCCCTATGCACGCTTTCAAAGCGTGATGTTTGACCCCGACACCCTGATTGTGACTTACGACAGCGCCCGTGGCGAAACCCGTGGGCCACGCAGCAAAGCCGTGCAGGCCAAAGCGCAGGGGTTGGGCGATTGCATCGACTGCACCCTGTGCGTGCAAGTGTGCCCGGTGGGTATCGATATTCGCAAGGGCTTGCAGTACGAGTGCATTGGTTGCGGCTTGTGTGTGGACGCGTGCAACTCGGTGATGGACAAAATGCAGTATCCGCGCGGCCTGATCCGCTACACCACGGCCAATGCCTTGGCCCAAGGTTGGGGCGCGCCCCAGATGTGGCGGCGGGTGTTGCGCCCGCGTGTGTTGCTCTACAGCATGGCACTGGTGGCACTGACGGTGGCGATGGTGGTCAGTTTGGCCGTGCGCACCCCCTTGAGAGTGGATGTGATCCGCGACCGGGGCGTGTTGGCACGGCAGGTGGGGCAAGGGCTGGTAGAAAACGTGTACCGTTTGCAGATGGCCAATGCCACCGAACAGCACCAACGCTACCGTGTCACGGCCAGTGGCATTGCAGGTTTGCAAGTGGCCTCTGAGGCCGAGGTGGATGTGCCCGCCGCCAGCGCCCGCTGGGTGGTGCTGCGCCTGCGCGCGCCCCATGATGCCTTGCCGACTGGCCCACATGCGGTGGCCTTGGACTTTGTGGCGCAGGGGCAGCCGGGGCTGGCGCTGCGTGAAGGCACCACTTTCTTGTTTCCGCGTTAGGGCCATGCCGGCCCTGCGCTGGCAGCCAGTTGGCCCAGCGCGGCCAAGGCTTGCTCGGTGCGGGCGTTCCAGGCGTGGCCGTAGTTCAGGCGCAAGCAATGGCTAAATGCGTGCGAAGCCGAAAAAATCGGCCCCGGTGCCATGCTGATGTGCTGGGCCAGCGCCTGTTGGTGCAAGCGCAGCGCATTGCAGCCCTCGGGCAGCTCGACCCACAAAAAGTAGCCCCCTTCGGGCCGAGTGGCTTTGGTGCCTGCGGGAAAGTAATGTCCCACGGCCTCGGCAAACAGGGCTTGCTGTGCCGCCAGCGTCTGGCGCAGTTTGCGCAAATGCTTGTCAAAACCGCCCTGCTCCAGATACAGCGCCAGCGCCATTTGTACCGGCACCGAGGCACTGAGCGTGGTGGTCAGCTTTTGTCGTGCCACAGCGCGGGCAAAGCGCCCCGGTGCTGCCCAGCCAATGCGGTAGCCCGGTGCCAAGCATTTGGAGAACGAAGAGCAATGCAGCACCAGCCCTGCGGTATCAAATGCCTTGGCCGGCAGCGGACGCTGGTCGCCAAAGTACAGCTCGGCATACACATCGTCTTCAATCAGCGGCAATTGGTAGCGGGTGATGAGTTCTACCAAGGCCCGTTTTTTGGCCGTAGGCACCAAACTGCCCAGCGGGTTCTGAAAATTGGTCATCAGCCAACAAGCTTGGGGGCGGTGGCGCACGATGGCCGCCTCCAGCGCACCCAAGTCTATGCCCTCGCGCGGGTGGGTGGGCACCTCTATGGCTTGCAGCCCTTGGCGCTCCAATGCTTGCAGGGCCGCGTAAAAGGTGGGGGACTCCACCACCACGGCATCCCCAGGGCGGGTGACGGCAGATAGGCACAGGTTGAGCGCCTCAAGTGCGCCATTGGTAATCACAATATCGTCGGCGGGCACGGCCACACCAGCGGCCAAATAGCGCAGTGCAATCTGGCGGCGCAGGCCCGCATGGCCGGGGGTCAGGTCGTCCACGGTGCTCCAAGGGTCGAGGGTGCGCGCACCAGCCGCAAGGCACTGGCCCAGCCGTTGCAGCGGGTACAGCAGTGGGCTGGGAAAGGCCGAACCCAGCGGTACCACTTGCCGGGCCATGCTCGATTGCAGCACCTCAAACACCCGCTCGCTCACATCCACGGCAATGGCGGCATCACTGGGCTGTGAGGGCAGTTCTGGCTCCGGGGGGGCGCGGCGCAGGCTGGGGTTAACAAAGTAGCCCGATCGCTCGCGCGCTTGCACCAAGCCACGCGCTTCTAGCAGGTAGTACGCCTGAAACACCGTGGAGGCACTGACGCCCCGGCTGGCGCAGGTATGCCGCACGGAGGGCAGCCGGTCGCCAGGGCGCAGCAAACCGCTATGGATAGAGCTGGCAATATCAGCTGCGAGGGCTTCGTAGCGTTTCATTGGAGCCGTGGCCTGGTTGGGGGTGCGGCGCTGCACGATGCCTGTGCTTTGTGGCCTCAGACCAAGCGCCCTTTACCGGGCCATCAGCCCAAATTGGGGGCCAACAGGCGGCGCAGCACCTCAATGTCCATGCCCCGGCGCTGGGCCATGTCTTGCAACTGGTCTTCGCCAATTTTGCCCATGCTGAAATACACGCTGTCTGGGTGGCCGATATAGAAGCCGCTCACACTGGCGGCGGGGTTCATGGCCAGGCTTTCGGTCAGGCCCATATCGATGTCGCCGCATTGCAGCAGGGCGAACATATCGGTTTTGGCACTATGGTCGGGGCAGGCCGGGTAGCCGGGGGCGGGGCGAATGCCCCGGTATTGCTCGGCAATCAAGGCTTCATTGCTCAGTTGCTCGCCTTGGGCGTAGCCCCACAGGTCTTGGCGCACACGCTGGTGCAGGCATTCGGCCAAGGCTTCGGCCAGCCGGTCTGCCAAGCTCTTGAGCAGGATGGCCGAATAGTCATCGTGGGCGGCCAAAAATTCTTGCTCTTTTTTCTCGACTCCTAGCCCGGCTGTGACGGCAAACAAGCCTGCATAGTCGGCAATGCCACTGTCTTTGGGGGCCACAAAATCGGCCAAGCAGCGGCTGGGGCGCGTCACGCCATCCACAGTATGTTTTTCGGCTTGCTGGCGCAGGCCGTACCACGTCAGGGCCACTTGGCGGCGCGTGTCGTCGGTGTAGAACTCGATGTCGTCACCGACGCGGTTGGCGGGGTACAAGCCCAGCACGGCGTTGGCTTGTAGCCAGCGGCCTTCAACGATTTTTTTCAACATGGCTTGCGCATCGGCAAACACTTTGCGCGCCTGCTCGCCCACCACCTCATCTTGCAAAATGGCCGGGTACGGGCCAGCCAAGTCCCAGGTTTGGAAGAACGGTGTCCAGTCAATAAACGGCAGCAGCTCGGCCACATCAAAGTTTTTAAACACCCGGCGGCCCAAGGCACGCGGCACGGTGGGCTGGTAGTGGCTCCAATCGACTGGAGTCGCGTTGGCCCGGGCTTTCGCCAACGGCCAGAGTGGGGTTTGCTTTTTGTTGGCGTGCTGCTGGCGCACCTTGTCGTAGTCGGTGTGCAGCTCTTGCACAAATTGCGTCACGCCATCACCCAACAGGTTTTGCGCTACGCCCACGCTGCGCGAGGCATCGGGCACATACACCACTGGGCCTTCGTAGTGCGGGGCAATTTTGACGGCGGTATGCACGCGGCTGGTGGTCGCGCCACCAATCAGCAGCGGGATTTTTTTCACGCGGAAATGCTCGTCTTTTTGCATCTCGGCGGCCACGTACTGCATTTCTTCCAGGCTGGGCGTAATCAAACCTGACAGGCCAATGATGTCGGCCCCTTCGGCTTTGGCCCGCGCCAAAATCTCGTGGCAGGGCACCATCACGCCCATGTTCACCACTTCAAAGTTGTTGCACTGCAAAACCACGGTGACGATGTTTTTGCCAATATCGTGGACATCGCCTTTCACAGTCGCCATGATGATTTTGCCTTTGGTGCGCACATCGCGCCCGGCCAGCTCGTCTTGGCGTTTTTCTTCTTCAATATAGGGAATCAGGTGCGCTACGGCTTGCTTCATGACCCGCGCCGATTTGACCACCTGTGGCAAGAACATTTTTCCTTGGCCGAACAGGTCGCCCACCACGCTCATGCCATCCATCAGTGGGCCTTCAATCACATGCAGTGGGCGGCCCCCTTGGGCCAGAACTTCGCGGTAGGCCTCTTCGGTGTCTTGGGTGATGAAGTCGGTAATGCCATGCACCAGGGCGTGGCTCAGGCGCTCGCCCACGGTTTTAGGGGCTTCGGGCGTGCCGCGCCACTCTAGCTTTTTGCTGTCGTCACGGGCAGCGCCCTTGGCGTTTTCGGCAATCTCGACCAAACGCTCGCCCGCATCGGGGCGGCGGTTGAGCACCACGTCTTCTACGCGCTGGCGCAGCTCAGGGTCGAGGTCGTCATAGACCCCAATCATGCCCGCATTGACGATGCCCATGTCCATGCCCGCTTGGATGGCGTGGTACAAAAACACAGTATGGATGGCCTCGCGCACCGGGTCATTGCCCCGGAAGCTAAAACTGACGTTGCTGACGCCGCCAGAGACCTTGGCACCGGGCAGGTGCTGCTTGATCCAGCGTGTGGCCTCGATAAAGTCCACGGCGTAGTTGTTGTGCTCTTCGATGCCGGTAGCGACGGCAAAGATGTTCGGGTCAAAAATGATGTCTTCGGGCGGAAAGCCCACCTCATCCACCAAGATGCGGTAGGCACGCTCACAGATTTCAATCTTGCGGGCAAAGGTGTCGGCTTGGCCTTGTTCGTCAAAGGCCATCACCACCGCAGCGGCACCATAGCGGCGCACCAGCTTGGCTTGCTGTTTGAACGGTTCTACGCCCTCTTTCATGCTGATGGAGTTGACAATGCCTTTGCCTTGCAGGCAGCGCAGACCGGCCTCAATCACCTCCCATTTGGAGCTATCGACCATCACCGGCAGGCGGGCAATGTCGGGCTCGGAGGCCATCAGATTCAAAAAGCGCACCATCGCAGCTTTGCTGTCGAGCATGGCCTCGTCCATGTTCACATCGATGATTTGTGCGCCGTTTTCTACCTGCTGGCGGGCCACGGCCAAGGCTTGTTCAAACTGGCCGTTCAAAATCAGGCGGGCAAAGGCTTTGGAGCCCGTGACGTTGGTGCGCTCACCAACGTTGACAAACAAGGTGCCTTGGCCGATAGAGACAGGCTCCAGGCCAGACAGTTTCATGGGGGGGATGGTCAATTCGGACATACGTCGCACCTGTGCAATGGAACCCGGAACAGGCGAGCGTGGTTGCCGGAGAGGGTGTGGGCAGTAAGTAGCAGCGTGCCCAAGCCTGACGGCGCCGAGTGGCTGGCCGTTGCAACGCTCCTTGGGCGCGGGCGATTTTAGCGGGGTGGCTTTTGCTTTGCGCTGGTGGCATGGCCCCACGCAGAAATTCTTGGTGATTCAACAGACCACTCAGGGTGCAGTGGTGCCATTGCTGGGGGGACTACTGATGGTGCAGCGGCCACGCACCTGGAATTTGCCCAAGGATTTGCTGCCATAGTGGTTGCCACTGCTGTCCTCTACCTCGACAGACCCAGCCACTAGATGACCAGAGACCAAATCACGGGCAATCCAGCCCCGTGTTTCTTGGAGCAGGTCGCCGTTGCGCACATTGCACACCGATTGAAGCCGGGTAAGCACAGCGGTGCGCCCTTGGAGACGCACCAACCCTACGCTTTCAGACCGCAGCGAAAACCGGCCAGTCACCTGCTCTGGATCTTGCTCGGTTTTCTTGTCTGGGTTAGACAATTTGCAGGAGGTCTCGGCCTTGAATTGGCTCTCGCCTGCATGGTGGTACACATGCAGCCAAGCATTGCGCTCGGTCAGAACATCTACTTGGCCTAGGCTCAAAAACTTGATCATCTCCAGCAGATTTTCTCGCTCTTTGCTGCTCAAGAGGCGCACCTCATCGCTGCGCCAAACGATGTTTTCTGTGCCTATATCGTCACCAGACTCGAACTGGATGGCACGAACATCCAGAAAATGCCCATCGCTCGAAAATCGTACACCATAGATGCGGTCGAAACGAACCCGATCCTCTTTGAGCTGGTATTGGACAACCAAGCCCACACCGTCTTTGTCTTGGTGGCGGATGGTGTAGATGGGCATACCGTGGTACTCATGCAGCGCCCCCTGCAAGACCAGATGCCCCCGCCCTGCCCATGGAGCAGAACGCATCCACAAGTTGCCGCTCAATTTGCAATCGCTTTGGTAACCCGGCTGGTGTACCAGTGCCTGCGAGGCGGGCAGGGGCAACACCACCCGTGGCTCTGCGTCTTGCGCTATGGCTTGGCAGACCCAGCACAACAAGGGGAGAAGTTTGCGTTGCATGAAAGAGCACCCCCGCACACCCAGAATGGGTTCAGTGTCGCTCTCAATGTAGTGCAGTGGGTACGGCTTGGCAAGCCGTCAGGCTTGCGGCATGGGCCCAGCACAGGCCGATGCTGGTAGCCCAAAAATGCGGTCAAACACCCAGTTGAAGCAGAAGGTGTAAACCAAGAAGAACACCACCATCCAGAAGTCCATCACCAAGGCCTGCCAGAGGCTGACGTTGAACCACCAGGCAAACACGGGTATCAAAATCAGTGCCAGCCCACCCTCAAAACCAATGGCATGGGCCATGCGTCGGCGCAGGCTGCGCCCGCGCACTGTTTGGCGAGCCTCCCAGCGTTCAAACAGGGTGTTGAACAGCAGGTTCCAGAGCACGGCAATGGCCGAGGCCAGCACCGCTACCACGCCCGAATGGCCGGCCCCCTGATCTGACAGCCACATCAGCCCGATGGTGGCCGCCACAATGGCAATCAGTTCATACAACGTGACATAAACGACGCGGCGGCGCAGGCCGTACAGGCCGGGAATCAGGGCGGGGGGATGCATGGTGGCAATGTACCAAGGCTGGCGTATCCGTGCAGGAGCAAGGCCTGTGGCCTGCCGTGGCCTTAGCAGGGTGGCAGCCGTGGGTGTTGCAGAAAAAAGCGCAGCATTTCTTGCGAGGCGTTGACCCCCAGCGGGTCGGTATAGCTGCCTTCGGGGCTGCCACCAGCCCACGCATGACCCGCACCATGCAGTTGCCAGTGCTCCACCAGCACCCGGTCGGGCATCTGGTCGTGGTGGCCTTCCCAATACACGGTACGGGTGTAAGACTGCCCGCCTGCCGATTGTCCGGTGCAGGCGCACCGTTGCAGTGGTACGCCCCGGCGCATGGCATCGGCCAACACGGCATCCACCAGGTATTCGCCATTGCGCACATGCACGGTATCGTCCGAGTCGCCATGAAAGACGATCACGGGCAAGTGCGGCCCTTCGTCTAGGAGGGCTGGATCGGTTTGCGGGCCGTGGCTCATGGCCCGCAAGGCATCTTCTATGTTGCGGGCAGCTCTGGCCTGCAAACCGGAGTGCACGCCCACGGCAGCAAAGAGGTCTGGGTATTCGCTGCCCAACAGCGCCGCCATGGCACCACCCGCCGACAGCCCCGCCACATAGATGCGCCGCCTGTCCACGGGCTGCTGGTGGGCGGCTACATCGTCCACCAGAGCCACCAACAGCGCCAATTCACCCGTACCTCGGCGCTGGTGTTGGGGGTCAAACCAGTTCCAGCAGCCTTGGGGGTTGGCCCAAGGCGACTGGGCGGGGTAGAGCACCAACACGCCCGCTTGGGCTGCGGCGGCATTCATGGCGGTGCCCAAGGCAAAATCTTCGGGGCTTTGGTGGCAGCCGTGCAGCATCAGTACCAGCGGCAGTGGGTGGTGGGCAGCGGCGGCGGGGGGCACGAACAGCCAGTAGTCGTGTGCCACACCCTGCCAGCGCAAAGCAACGCGCCCAAACTGCCCCGGTGCCAGAGGGGCTGGTGGTTTGGTCAGCAGGCTGTCTGCCACCAAATTGCTGCGCACCAGCTTGGCAGATTCAGACAACAGCAGCGAGAAGGGGTCCATCCAGTTCATGGACATTCGGGGCAAGCCCCGCCGTAAATTCTCAGAAACACAGGACCAGCAAAGGGTGGGCACGGACATGCCCTGTCCCCATGCAGGAGACGATGGGCGCAGAAAGGTTCAGGCTTTTTTGAGGAACTCGGATTTGAGCAACAGACTGCCAAGGTCGGTTTTGCAATCGACGTTGTGCCCATCGGCCCCATCCACCAAGCGGATACCTTTGATCTTGGTGCCCTTTTTGAGGGTGGCACCTGCCCCTTTGACCTTCAAATCTTTGATCAGAATAACGGCATCGCCATCGGCCAATGGGTTGCCGTTGGCATCGCGCACCACGCCATCGTTGCTGGCTTCATCGGCATCGGTGGGGATGGGGTTGGCAGGCCACTCAAAACCGCAGTCGGGGCAGACACAGTGGTCGCCATCGGGATAGGTGTTGTCTAAGCCGCATTGGGGGCAGGGGGGCAAGGTGTGGGGCATGTATACGCACGGGTGTAGTGATCAGAGGCCCGCCAGTGTGGCACAAGCGGGCCTGCCACTCAGCGGCGGTGGTGAGGCCTAAGCAGTGCCAGCAGGGGCCAAGAAAACACAGCAGCCACTGTGCCCAAGCCCAGAGCCACAGCCAACAAGTTGGCCCAGTCTACCCAGTAATCCAGATTGGACAGGGACGATTGTGTGAGCGTAGGCACTGTCAGAAACAGCAGCAGCGCCACCACCGCACCTACGCCCACTGCCCGTGGCCCCTGTTGCCAGCCGATATGCTGACGGGCCCACACCAGCAGCACCAGCCAAACCGCCAGGGCCAGCGCCACCACTGGCCAGATGCTCAGTGCCAGCTCGTACACGATGTTGATCACCAGCCAGATTTCGTACATGGTGTGTCTCCTGTGGTGTGGGTTTTAGACGCGGCCCTTGAGCACCGACAGATAGGCGGGCTTGAGCATCCGCACCTTCATCAGCCAGGCAAAGTAGCTCTCTTGCAGGGGCTCGATCATGGGCAGGGAGGGCACCAGCCGCCCCTCGTAGTCAAACTCAATCAACATGGCCGAGCCTTCGCGCACGATCATGGGGCAGGAGGTGTAACCATCAAACTTCTGGCTGGGGGTGTTGCCTGCTATCACTTCCACCAGATGTTGGGCCACGATGGGGGCGCTTTTTTTCACGGTGGCCGCCGTCTTGCCGCGTGGGGTGCCGTTGATATCGCCCAAGCCAAACACATTGGGGTAGCGCCGGTGCTGCAAGGTGTCTTTGTTCACTTCGAGCCAGCCGCCTGCGGCCATCGGGCCTTCTTTCCAGGCCAAGTCGGAGTTTTTGACGGAATCGGGCGCACGCATGGGGGGCACTACATGGATAAAGTCGTAGGGCACTTGCACCAGCGTGCTGTCGGGGCGTGCAAAGGTGGCGCGGCGGGCGCCGATATCCAGTGCCTTGAGGGTGTGTGTAGTTTGTACCTGCACCCCCAAGGCTTGCCAGCGTTGGAGCACGTTGTCATTGACGGGCTTGACACCAAAAATGTTGCCCAAGGCCGAGTAGAACGTGACTTGTGATTGGGGCAGCGTGCCTGCTTGTGCCAATCGGTCGCGCACCATGAAGGTCATTTTCAGTGGGGCACCGGCACACTTGAGTGGCGTAGCAGGCAAAGTCATGACCGCCTGCCCACCCTTGTGCCGAAAGGCATCCATGGCCGCCCAAGTGGCTGCAGCTGCCTCGGGGCTGGGGTAAACGCTGGCCAGGCCATTCTGACCAATGGCGCGCACATCCATGCCTTCAATCTGTTGCCAGTCTTGGTGTGTGCCTACGGCCACCACCAGATAGTCGTAGCGTATGCGTTGCCCACTGCTGGTGACCACTGTTTGGGCTGTGGGGTCAAACTGGGCCACCATTTCTTGGATCCAACGCACGTCGGTGGGCATGAAGTCGGCATTGCTGTCTATCACCTTGCTGACCGGCCACACGCCACTGCCAACCAAGGTGTAGCCGGGCTGGTAGTTGTGGGCTTTTTTGGCATCAATGATGGTGATTTGGGCACCGTCGAGCAAGTTCAGCAGCCTGTGGGCCAATGCCAAGCCTCCCAGACCACTGCCCGCAATCACGATATGTGCCTTGGTGCTTTGCCGTGCGTGTGTGTTGGCAGGCTGGCCCAACCCAAAGGCCAAGGCAGCACTGGCACTGGTGGAGCCCACCAGCCAACGGCGCCGCGAGGGCATGGCGTCCAAACAGGGGGCAGGGGTGCGTTGCATGCTTTTGTCTCCTCATCAGGTGGCCAAAGAACCAACCATGACTTGCGCCAAGCCACCCATTTTTTATCTGCGCAGGCCGTTTTGGCTATCTTGCCGATGCCTTTTAGACACCCACGCGCACGGCAGTAGCCAATCCTAATGCCAGTATCAGCGCCCACCCAGAAAATAGCCAGCGCCATAGCCACCAGCTCGGTATAAACCCGACGCCACGCACCAGTCCGGCGCTCATGGCCCAGAACAAGGCGACCGCCAGGCCGTGGTCGGCCCGCCCCTGGGCATTGGCAAACAGCAATGGATAGATACTGCCAGCCACCATAATGAAAAGGGCGATGGTCAGACAGGGCCAGTGCATCTGGGGGGTGGGTGTCGGCGTGATCATGGTGCGTTGGCACCACGTTGGCTCACGGGAGGGAGACGGCCTTCTTCATGCTCGCCCCACAGCGCATTCAAAATCGCCAGTAGCACGGCAAAGCCGACCCCCAGCATCCAGGCAAAGTACCACATGGTTGGTTCTCCTTGGTTGGTGTGGCTTTAATACGCTGCGTGGTCGTTGTCACGGATATAGGCTTCTGTGACCTTGCCACGCATGACCCGGTAAGCCCAGCCGGTATAGAGCACGATGAGGGGCATGAAAATGACGGTGGCCCCGAGCATCAAGCCCAACGTCAGGTGGCTGGAGACACTGTCCCACACCGTTAATGAGGCATTGGGCATGGTGGACGATGGCATGACAAACGGGAACATCGCTGCCCCCGCTGTGCCGATGACTCCCACCACCGCCAGCGACGAAGCCACAAACGCACACAGTGTGCGCCCGACTGCCACCAAAGCTGCCGCCGCCAAAGCACCAGCCACCCCCAACAGTGGCAGCAACCACAAGGCAGGCACGCGCTGGTAATTGAGCCACCACGCATCGGCACTGCGCACCACAGTTTTGGTCAGGGGATCAGGCAGGGCTGCCGGGTTGACTACCGAGGTGATCTGAAACCCCTCCATGCCGCCCCATTGCAGCCACAGGCCCGCTGCTACAAAGCCTGCCACCATCACCACAGCGGCAGCCACCGTAGCGCGCACCGTGCGCGCTTGGATGGTGCCTTCTGTACGGTGGGCCAGATAGGTGCCGCCTTGCAAAGTTATCATGGCACTACTCACCACGCCTGCCAGCAGCCCAAACGGGTTGAGCAATTCCCAAAACGAGCCGGTGTAGTAAGACACCAAGTTGTCGTCAAAATGGAATGGCACGCCTTGCAGCAGGTTGCCAAAGGCCACGCCAAAAATTACAGGTGGCACAAAGCCCCCAATGAACAAGCCCCAGTCCCAAATGCTGCGCCAAGTCGGGTGGTGGATCTTGCTGCGGTAGTCAAAACCTACGGGCCGAAAGAACAAGGCCCACAACACTGCCAGCATGGCCCAGTAAAACCCACTGAAAGCGGTGGCATAGACCAGCGGCCAGGCTGCAAAAATAGCGCCGCCCCCAGTGATAAACCAAACTTGGTTGCCGTCCCAGTGCGGCCCCACGGTGTTAATGACGATGCGGCGCTCAATGTCGCTGTGGGCTACAAAAGGCAGTAAGGTGCCCACGCCCATGTCGTGGCCGTCCATGATGGCAAAGCCCACCAGCAGCACACCCACCAGCAGCCACCAAATGATTTTGAGGGTTTCGTAATCGAACATAGCAGCAACTCCTGGGCTTAGGCGGGGTGGTGGTGTGCGTCGTGGTCGTAGCGGCCCGTGCCCAGACTGCCCGGCCCTTGGCGGGCAAACTTGACCATCAAGTACATCTCCACCACCAACAGCACGGTATAGAAGCCAATGAACCCGGCCAGCGAGCCATACAGGCTCTCCACACTCAGGGTGGAGACACTCAGGTGCGTGGGCAACACACCGTAAATCGTCCAAGGTTGGCGGCCATACTCGGCTACAAACCAGCCCACCTCACAGGCAATCCAGGGTGCAGGCAACATCCACAAGGCCCACTTCAGCAGCCAAGGGTGCTGCGTCATGCCGTTGGTTTTCAGGGTGCTCCAAAACGCCAAGCCAAACAGCACCAGCATGGCAAAACCGAGGCCCACCATCAAGCGAAAGGCCCAGAACATGGGGGCCACACGCGGCACCGTGCTGTCCACGGCGCTTTGAATCATTGCGGGCGTGGTTTGGCGCACATCGGTGACATATTTTTTGAGCAGCAGGCCAAAACCCAGATCGGCTTTGTGGCGCTCAAACACTGCCAGTGCAATCGCATCTTGGCGGTTTTTGCGCAGGGCTTCTAACGCCACCACGGCCTCGATGCCGCTCAAGATACGCTCGCGGTTCTTGGCTTTGATCTCTTGGATGCCCGCAATCTCTTTGTCCAGCGAGCGGGTGCCAATGATGCCCATGACCCAAGGGATATGGATGCTCCAGTCATTGGCTTGTTTTTCTTCGTTGGGCCAAGCTATGACGTTAAAACCAGCGGGGGCGGGTTCAGTCTTCCACATGGCTTCTATGGCCGCCATTTTGGTCTGTTGGGCCTCGCCCACCACATAGCCCGACTCATCGCCCAGCACGATCACGCTCAGCACCGAGGCCAAACCAAATGCCGAGGCCACCCGAAAACTGCGCTTGGCAAACTCGGTATTGCGGCCCTTGAGCAGGTACCAACTCGACACCGACAGCACAAACATGGCCCCCGTCACATACCCGGCAGACACGGTATGGACAAACTTGGCTTGGGCATCGGGGTTGAAGACAATGGCCCAGAAATCCACCATCTCCATGCGCATGGTGTGGTAGCTAAACTCGGCCCCCACGGGGTTTTGCATCCAGCCATTGGCAATCAAAATCCACAGTGCCGACAAATTGGTGCCCACGGCCATCAGCAACGTGACCAACAGGTGCTGCTGTTTAGAGAGCCGATCCCAGCCAAAAAAGAACAGACCGATCATGGTCGATTCGAGGAAGAAGGCCATCAACCCCTCAATCGCCAGTGGCGCACCAAAGATGTCGCCCACATAGTGCGAGTAGTAGGCCCAGTTGGTACCAAACTGAAACTCCAGCGTGATGCCAGTGGTCACGCCCAACGCAAAGTTGATGCCAAACAGTTTGCCCCAAAAGCGGGTCATGTCTTTCCAGACGATCTGGCCTGTCATCACGTAGACGCTTTCCATGATGACCAGCAGCCAGACCATGCCCAGAGTGAGCGGCACAAAAAGAAAGTGGTACATCGCCGTGGCCGCAAATTGCAGCCGCGACAAGTCCACCAGTTGTTCGGAAACCATCAGATTGACTCCTTGGAAGGGAAATGGCCTTGTGCTGGGGCGGCGTGCGGCGGCTGCAATATCTGGGCGGCCATGCCGCCGTCATCCACGGCCACCTTCTGCCCATCTATGAAGCACCACCACAACAGCGTGAGCACCATCAACTTGAGCACCACTGCCCACACCAGTTGGCGCAGCAGGCGACGGTCTTGCAAAGACAAAGGTGAAACAGACATGGATTGCATAAGGCAAAACCCATGCCATTCGGATCAGTAGAAAAAGTCTTTTAATTTCAATGGGTTAGATTTATGTGTGGCTGGAGAATCTGCGGTCTAGACTGCCATTGGCAGAGAAATGGCAGTCTTTTGGCAGTCAATGGGTAAACTGCTGGCACCATGCCTAAGCCACCTTCTTCTGTGCCAGCCGAGCTGGTTTCTCTGCTGGAGGGGTTGCCCGAGCCCCATATCCTTATGGACGAGCAGTACCTGATCTTGGCTGCCAATGCGGCCTACCGGCGCCAATTTGGGCCGCAGGATGAAGTGGTCAATCGCCCGTGTTATGCGGTGTCCCACCATTTCACATTGCCTTGCGATCAGGCTGGCGAGACCTGTCCGCGCGCTCAGGCGCTGTTGTCGGGGCAGGTTCAGCGTGTGCTGCATTTGCACCATACCCCGCAGGGCGAGGAATATGTGCAGATTGAATTGACGCCCGTGCGTGGTTCGGCCAGCGGGCCGGTGTTTTTCATCGAGAAAATGGCCCACCAGCCGCTGGCCCAACCTCGGCCCAGTGCCGAGGGGCTGGTGGGCCGTTCGCCAGCTTTTCGGCACATGCTGGGGTTGGTGGCCCGTGTGGCCCCATCGCAGGCCAGCGTGTTGCTATTGGGCGAATCGGGCACGGGCAAAGAATTGGTAGCCCATGCTCTGCACCGTGCCAGCCAACGTGCCCACCGCCCGCTGGTGCCCGTCGATTGCTCCAGCCTGCCCGAGGCACTGTTCGAGTCCGAACTGTTTGGCCATGAAAAAGGGGCGTTTACTGGCGCGACCCAAGCCCGCCCCGGTCTGGTAGAGAGTGCTCACGGCGGTACGCTGTTTTTGGACGAGGTGGGCGATATCCCGCTGGCGCAACAGGTCAAACTGCTGCGGCTGTTAGAAACCGGCACCTACCGCCGGGTGGGTAGCACAGAACTGCGCCATGCGGATATTCGGGTGGTGTCGGCCACCCACCGGCCATTGGCCCAGATGGTGACGGAGGGGCGCTTTCGTGAAGATTTGTATTACCGGCTAGGCATCTTTCCGATCCACCTGCCGCCGCTGCGCGAGCGCCGCGAAGACATCGCCCCGCTGGCCCAAGCCTTGCTGGAGCGGGTAGCACCGGGCCGCCAGCTTCAACTGGCCGCTGGGGCGTTGGTGCTGGTGCAAGCGCAGCCCTTTCCGGGCAATGTGCGCGAACTGCGTAACCTGCTCGAACGTGCTGCCTTGCTGTGTGATGGTCATACCATTGGACAAGAGCAAATGCGCGCCGCCTTGGCCTGCGGCTTGGCACCGGCGGCAGGGCAGGTAGCCCCTCATGGCATGGAGAAGATACCCCCAGACGACGCCACACTGGCCCATCTGCTGGCTGATTACCCAGGCCGCCGTGCCGATTTAGCCCGCAGCCTAGGGATGAGCGAACGCTCACTCTATCGCCGCTTGCAGCAGCTCAAGAGGCGAGCCACAGACGGCGGTAGACCTCCCTGTGGCTCGATAGAATCCTTACCATGCAGCCCCTTGTAACGTCACTCCAGTGCAGCCATAGGTCGTGTGTGGGTGTGGATGGTGGGCCATGATGCATCTGAGAGGGTGGCGTCAGCGGCTAGTGTGGTGGTTGCTGTGGGGCATGGTCTTTGCTGCGATAGCGCCTGCCATTTCCAAAGGGCTGGCAGCCAACGCCAGCACCGTGGTGGAGGTGTGCAATAGCCAAGGTATCCAGCGCATTACGGTCAATCTTGGCAGTACCAATTCCCCTGAAACACACGTTGCCACCGATGTGCATTGTGGCTACTGCCTGCTGCAACACCACTGTCCCACTCTGCCCTCACAGCCGCCGCAGTGGGGCTTGCTCACCGTGGCGCGCCATGTGCTCAGGCTAGATCCAGATCGCACCACGGCCTTAGGGCACTTCGCCCGCAGCGCCCACCGAGTGCGGGCACCACCTGCTTTTTCCTGAACGGTTGATTGCGCCAGACGCCATCGCACGCACTGCGGTGGCGCCTTCCCCTGTGCTCGTCTGCCACCTCGGCAGGTGGCACTGCACACGCCTTTTTGGAGAAGCTGATGATCTTCCCCCTTAGAAGAACGCTAGGGCTACACCCCATTGGGTGGTTGGCCGGTTCATTGTCTGGAGTGACATGATGTTCTGCCTCCACACCATAGCCCCACCACCGCTGCCTACGGCTCCCGAATACCCGGCGCTGGTGGGGCATTCGCCCGCGTTTCAACATTTGTGCCACCTGATCCACCGTGTGGCCCCATCGCAGGCCAGCGTGTTGCTGTTGGGTGAATCGGGCACGGGCAAAGAATTGGTAGCCCATGCTCTGCACCATGCCAGCCAACGTGCCCACCGCCCGCTGGTGCCCGTCGATTGCTCCAGCCTGCCCGAGGCACTGTTTGAGTCCGAACTGTTTGGCCATGAAAAAGGGGCGTTTACTGGCGCGACCCAAGCCCGCCCCGGATTGGTCGAAAGTGCCCACGGCGGCACCCTGTTTTTGGACGAGGTGGGCGATATCCCGCTGGCGCAACAGGTCAAACTGCTGCGGCTGTTAGAAACCGGCACCTACCGCCGGGTGGGTAGCACAGAACTGCGCCATGCGGATATTCGGGTGGTGTCGGCCACCCACCGGCCATTGGCCCAGATGGTGACGGAGGGGCGCTTTCGTGAAGATTTGTATTACCGGCTAGGCATCTTTCCGATCCACCTGCCGCCGCTGCGCGAGCGCCGCGAAGACATCGCCCCGCTGGCCCAAGCCTTGCTGGAGCGGGTAGCACCGGGCCGCCAGCTTCAACTGGCCGCTGGGGCGTTGGTGCTGGTGCAAGCGCAGCCCTTTCCGGGCAATGTGCGCGAACTGCGTAACCTGCTCGAACGTGCTGCCTTGCTGTGTGATGGTCATACCATTGGACAAGAGCAAATGCGCGCCGCCTTGGCCTGCGGCTTGGCACCGGCGGCAGGGCTGATAGCCCCTCATGGCATGGAGAAGATACCTCCAGACGATGCCACACTGGCCCATCTGCTGGCTGATTACCCAGGCCGCCGTGCCGATTTAGCCCGCAGCCTAGGGATGAGTGAACGCTCACTCTATCGCCGCCTGCGGCAGCTCAAAGGGGGAGGATAAAGAGGGGCTACCAATTCTTTTAGGAAAGAGGCAGGCGGTTCTGTGCTGCTCTATGTACCACCCGACGCGCACCCATAGCGGCAGTGCGCAAGGTGTTTATTTATATTTATCTGTGATGTACTTAAAGAGTAACATAAGAACAATAATAAGGTAAGAGAGGGTGTTGGCATAAATTGCACCATTTCTGATGGCGTTGTGAGGTGCATCCAATCGTTTCTTTAGATAAGCATACTCGATATACCAGGAAACAAGATAGTTGACCAAAATGGCGAAAGCTATGGCTAGATAGTAATACCATTCTGGTTCCTTCTGGTAGGTGTGTGGAATTTTATCATTTAATAAAGTAGACCATCTGGATGTATCAAACCAAAAGAACCCCAGTGTGGCTTTAGCCAATGTGGATGCTACGGAATTAGAAATATGATGCCAACTGATTCCTGTTGCATACGATGCCCATGTCAATAAAAGGCCCAGTGCATTGGATAAGGGAAGTCCAACAAAGGTGCTAAGCAAATTGGCACCAGCAACGGCTTTGAGCACTGTTTTGGAGGGGGCTTGGGTGTGTTTTTGAATAACGGCAGCTTCCGATATGATGAGTGGAATCAGTGCCAAAATCATGAATGGAAGCGTGTTAAAAATCATCGGAAACCCGCTGTTTGCGTATGCGACCGATGTGCTGCCAGCCAATGTTAAGAAAAAAAGTAATCTTTTCAAGATGTTCTTGGGTTTAATTTTTGAATCTTTAATTCTTTAGGTTAAGTATTTATTATTTATTAATCATTGAATTATTTTTTGTTGAATGTTCTTATCCAGAACCAAAATTCTAGGATAACGCCAAGAGCGAATAGCAGAAAGCTGCCGATCGAAGATCCAAAGCCTTGCGCCATCAATGCAGTAATAATTAATAGCCCTGTAAAAATATGATGCATGTGGGTAAAGATTGATGTTTGAATGGATGTGTGGTTTGGAGTGTTATGTATAAAATGTACTAATCTGAATATCGTATTTTTTAGCATTTAAGCCGGTTGAAAGCTTAGGTTAGGGTTGGTAGTGTATATAAAACCTTCTCATCATTGATCTTTGCGTAGTGGTTGCTGATGAGTAGATCATATACCTGCTCTGTGATTTCTGCGGGTGTATCTTTGCCCAGCTTGGATTGAATAGTGTTCTTTAGTGATTTTGTAGATTTAGGCCTTGAAGAATTTCTGTTGATTAAGTCGTTAACCACTAGTTTTAGATAAGAATCGATGGATTTTTGGGGGGTAGGTGTGGGTAGGGTGGTAGTAGATATTTCTGTAATTTTGGGCGTGAGAGCTTCGATAAAGCATGGCATTTCTTTGATTGAAGGTGAGCGAGTGCAAGAAATTTTGCGCGACTTGAGGTGCTGAATTAATGGATCAAAGCCGGTGTCTTTGGAAATGACATGAAAATAGGCTCTTGGATCGGTAATGGCTAAGTTTCCAAGATAATAGGCGATGTGAAAATCTAGTGCGTTGGTTCCCGATGTTTCCACAGTCACATAGCCAGACCTTGACCCCAATTGGTGCATTGCAAGTACAAAATCAACACGCAATTTTGTATTGGTGGGCCCAAGAAATACCATGACTCTAAAATGCTCTTCTGTGAGAAGATGCAAAGATTGTGCTTGGACGTTTTCGTAGTCAATTAGAACGTAATTAATACGCAAGGCGTTCTCCAAAACCTAATTGCCAATAAACCACAGCCATCGTAGCGGAGAGAGTGGGCTCAAACAATACACGCCGCAACTTTCCGAATCAAATCCTGCTTTGGTGCTGTTGGAGGGGAATCCAAGAATCTCTCAGATGCTTTGCCTTCTTGGGTGCTACCAAAGATCGGAGCCCCTCACCCGGTGCGCGGGAAGCCCCGCAGTTCAGTCCGGGGTTGAGAGCAGGGATTTGCAATCCATAATCTACGTCATGGACTGCACCAAAACCCTGCGTCTGCGCATCAAAGACAAGCACGCCAAAGTGCTGGCGTTGATGGCGCGTGAGGTTCATCAGGTCTGGAATTTTTGCAACGAAACCAGCCACCGCGCCATCCGTGAGCGCCACCAATGGCTCTCGGGCTACAACCTGCAAAAGCTAACCAACGGTTTCAGCAAGTGCGATGGCATACACATCGGTTCGCCCACCGTGCAGCAAGTGTGTGAAGACTACGCCAAGGCCCGCAAGCAGTTCAAAAAGGCCAAGCTGCGCTGGCGTGTCTCCAATCCCCAAAGCAGCAAATACAGCTTGGGCTGGATTCCTTTCAAAGCACGGGCCTTGCAGTACAAGGCAGGGCAAGTCGCCTTTGCCGGACAGAAATTGAGCCTCTGGGACAGCTACGGTCTGGCGGACTACGAGTTGCGCGCTGGCAGCTTCAGCCAAGATACACGCGGGCGCTGGTACTTGAATGTGGTGGTGAAGGTGCAAGTCCAAGCCAGCGCGGGCACAGCCAGCGTGGGGATGGACTTAGGTCTGAAAGAAGCGGCGGTCGCCTCGACTGGAGAGCGCATCGAGGGGCATTTTTACCGCAAGCTCGAATGCCAGTTGGGCATCGCACAGCGGGCACACAAAAAACAGCGGGTGCGGGCCATCCATGCAAAAATTGCCAACCAGCGGAAAGACCTGCTACACAAATTCAGCACTGCAATGGTGAAACAAAACGCTGCCATCTTCGTGGGCGACGTAGCCAGCAGCAAGCTGGTCAAAACCAAGATGGCCAAGTCCACGCTGGATGCGGGCTGGGCCATGCTCAAGACGATGTTGGAATACAAGAGCCATCAGGCCGGTGTCGTCTTTGAAGTAGTGAATGAAAGCTACACAACCCAGACTTGCTCGTGCTGCGGGGCCATCCCTGCCAGCAGTCCGAAAGGTAGAGCGGGTTTGCGAATAAGAGAGTGGAAGTGCAGCGATTGCGCAGCGGAACACGACCGCGATGTGAATGCAGCACGCAACATTCTCGCGGCGGGGCATCGCCGTCTAGCAGTAGGAATCCCCGTCCTTTAGGGCGAGGAGGATGTCAACCGGCAAATTCAGCAGGGTCTTGGTGCTCCACGCCCTGTCTACTTCCCTGCCGCCCAATAAGCCCGCGCTTTCTTCCAATGGGCTGAATCTAAGAGGTCATTCTGCCAAGGGTGTCATCTTGCCAAAGCACCCTATGGTGCAGAGCGCACCAGTGCTTCTGCTGGTTCTAGCAAGGCATTGGCCGCACGCAGTGCCGATTCGTCCAGTTGTCCAGCCAGAGCGGCCAGACGCAGGCTGTCGAGCAGCCAATCGGTGCGTGCTTGGGCCAGTGCCAAGCGGGCGCTGGCGGTGTCGTTCTCGGCGTTGAGCAAGTCCAGTGTGGTGCGGTGGCCCACTTCATGGCCGACCTGGGTGGCGTCGCGTCGCGACAAGCTGGCTTGCAGGGCTTCGTTCAGGGCTTGCACCCGCTCGTGGCCTGTGGCCAGCCCGAGCCAAGTGGCATGGACTTGTTGGGCTACATTGGCTTGGGTGCTGTCTACTTGGGCTTGGGCTTGCTCGAGTTGGCTGAGGGCTTGCGCTTGCTTGGCGCTGCGCCAGCCCCCCGTCCACAGTGGCAGCGTCAATTGCACGCCAATCAGCGCATTGCTGCCTTTGTTGCGTGCGTTGCCAAAGTCGCCGCTGCCGTGCAGCCGCTCTTGCCCAGCTTGGGCTACCAGATCCACACTGGCCGATGCACCAGGCTGGTACTGGCTGGCTTGGGCGCGCGCCAAGTCCACCCCTAGGCGCTGCATTTGCAACTCCAGGTTGCCGGTATTGGCTTGGGCCTGCCAAGTGGACTCATCCTGTGCGCCAGTGTTGGCGGTGGTGACGGGCAGTCGAGGTTGCAAGGCTTGGGGGGCCAAGCCGGTGTTGTCGGCCAGCCAACGGCGTTGCACGTCCAAACTGGTTTGGGCGGCCCACCGTTGGGCATGCAACGCTGCCAAGCGAGCGCGGGCCTCGCGGGTGTCGGTGATGGGGGCACTGCCCAAATCAAAGCGTTCTTGTACCTCGGCTGCTGCCTGTTGTACGGCAGTCAGTTGTTGGTCGAGCACGCGTACTGTCTCTTGCGCCAGGGCCAATGCCAGATAGTGCTGCGTGGTGCGCAAGATCAGTGCTTGCTGTGCCGCTTGCCATTGCAAGTCGGCTTGTTCAGCAGCCAGACGCAATTGTTGTTGCTGGGCTTTGCGCTGGGGGCTGTAAAGCGGCTGGTTGGCCTGAATGGCCCAACGGCTGGACGTGCCCCCCGTGACTGAGGTGCTGAAATCCACCCCGTTGGAGCGGTTCATGCCCGGCGCAGCAAACTGCGCGCCTTGGGTGTCGGTCTCGCTGCTGCCCACGCCTGCGGTGGCACTCAAGGTCACATTGGGCCGCCACAACGCCGTGGCTTGGTCACGCTGGGGCTGGGCGCTGGCATGGGCGGCCCGGGCCACAGCATGTTCACGGTCATGCGTTTGTGCTGCCTGCCATGCCTGAAGCAGATCGGTAGCGTGGGCATTGGGCAAACAGGTGGCCCATGCCGACAGGGCGAGCAAGGTGCATTGAAACGCTTGGCGCATGGTGTGTGTTATCTCCGGCGGGTAAAGCGGGCTTTGATCCAATAAACCACATTGGCGGCGTGTCGCGCCCAGCACGGGCACATCAGGCCGCTGCCGCTGTGCTGAACTCGTCAAAGGCCGCCGATGCCTTGGCGGCGTACATCAGCGAGGGGCCGCCGCCCATATACACCGCCATTGCCAGCACCTCGGCCAATTCGGCACGGGTGGCCCCCAGCTTGACCAATGCCTGCAAATGGAAGCCCACACATGGATCACAACGGGCTGCCACCGATAGCGCCACGGCTATCAGTTCTTTGGTTTTTTTATCCAAAGCACCCTCGGCAGAGGCCGACTTGCCCAGTGCATGGAAGGCTTGCAGCGTTTCGGGGATTTCAGTGCGCAGCTTGCCCAATTCGGCAGAGATGTCACGGGTCAAATCACGGTAAGAGTCCAGCATGGTCACACTCCAGAAGTTAGAAAAACACAAGCAAACGGGGTCAATCGGCTGCAGGGGCCGGTGCTGGGTGCAATGCGTCCAGCCGGTGGCGGTAGGCCACGTAATAGAGGATGGGAATGACCACCAGCGTGAGCAGGGTGGAGACGGCAATGCCAAAGATCAGCGAGATGGCCAAGCCGTTAAAAATAGGGTCGTCCAAAATAAAGAAGGCTCCGAGCATGGCCGCCAGCCCAGTGAGCACAATGGGCTGGGCACGGGTGATGGCCGATTGCACAATGGCCTGCTCAAAGGGCATGCCGCTGCGCACTTGCAGGTTGATAAAGTCCACCAGCAAAATGGAGTTGCGCACGATGATGCCCGCCAGCGCAATCATGCCAATCATGCTGGTGGCGGTGTATTGCGCTCCCAGCAGCGCATGGCCGGGCATGACGCCAATGATCGTTAGCGGGATGGGGGCCATGATGATGAGCGGCGTGAGGTAAGAGCCAAATTGCGCCACTACCAGCAGGTAAATCAAAATCAGTCCCACGCCATAAGCCGCACCCATATCGCGGAAGGTTTCGTAGGTGATTTGCCACTCGCCATCCCACTTCAGGGCATAGCCGCGCCAGGCGTCTTGGGGTTGGTGGATCAAGTATTCGGTCAGCGGGCCGCCATCGGGCATGGGCAGTTGGGCGATTTCGCTGCGCATGGTGAACATGCCGTAGAGCGGGCTGTCCACAGTGCCAGCCATATCGGCCACCACAAAATTCACGGGCAGCAAATCTTTGTGATAGATGGGTTGCTCGCGCACGGTGTCGCTCACCGTCACCAATTCACGAATTGGCACCAAGGCACCCGAGGCACTGCGCACCGTCAGTTGCAGCAGGGCTGCCAGATCGCCATGTTGTTCGGCGGGCAGTTGCAGCACAGCGGCGGTGGGGTATTTGCTTTCATCGTGCAGGTAGGTGGCAGCCTCGCCAGCCAGTCCGGCGCGCAGGGTGGTCACGATGGCTTGCTGTGGCACACCCAACAGGGCTGCTTTGCGCCTGTCCACCAATAGCAAGGTGCGTGGGGCCGAGGCAATACTGCTATCGTCCACGTCCACTACGCCGGGGGTTTTGGCAAACACGGCGCGCACGGCCTTGGCCACTTGGCGGCGGCCTGCTTCTTCGGGGCCGTAGATTTCTGCCACGATGGGGGCCAACACGGGGGGGCCGGGCGGTACTTCCACCACCTTGACGTTGGCGCCGTAGCGCAGGCCAATTTGCTGCAAAGCTGGGCGCACACGGGTGGCAATGGCGTGGCTTTGGTCTTTGCGCTGGTGCTTGTCCACCAAATTGACCTGGATGTCCCCTACTTCGCCGCCTGCACGCAGGTAATACTGGCGCACCAACCCATTGAAGTTGATGGGGGCAGCGGTGCCCGCATAGGCTTGGTAGTGCGTGACTTCGGGCACGGTGGCCAAATGGGCACCCAACTCGTGCAGCACGGCAGCGGTTTGCTCTACCGGCGTACCGGCGGGCATGTCTACCACCACTTGGAATTCGGATTTGTTGTCAAACGGCAGCATCTTGAGCAGCACCAGCCCAGCCACTGGCAGTGCTACCGACAGCACAATCAGCCCCGCAATGCCCAGCCCCAGCAGAGCGCGGTGGCGCGAGCCACGGTTTTTATCCAGCAGTGGCGTAAAGATGCGGGTAAACAGTGGTGTGATCTGGCCTGCCAGCCCGTGGTTTTGTGCGGGGGCGGTGCTGTCGTGCGCGGGTATGGCCTTCATCCACAAACGGGCTAACCACGGCGTCACCACAAAGGCAATGGCCAGTGACAGCAACATGCCCATGCTGGCATTGATGGGGATGGGGCTCATGTACGGCCCCATCAACCCAGACACAAACGCCATTGGCAGCAACGCAGCAATCACCGTGAGCGTCGCCAAAATAGTGGGGCCGCCCACTTCATCTACCGCACCAGGAATGATCTGCGCCAGCGTTTTGCCAGGGTACAGCTGTTGGTGGCGGTGGATGTTTTCTACCACCACGATGGCATCGTCCACCAAAATGCCAATGGAAAAAATCAGCGCAAACAACGACACCCGATTGAGCGTAAAGCCCCAAGCCCAAGAGGCAAACAGCGTGACGGTGAGCGTCAGCACCACTGCCGTGCCCACAATCGCCGCCTCACGCTTGCCCAGTGCAATGAACACCAGCGCCACCACCGAGGCGGTGGCAAACAGCAGTTTCTGAATCAGCTTTTGCGCTTTGTCGTTGGCAGTAGCGCCATAGTTGCGCGTCTCGGTGATGTGGACGTCTGCCGGAATCACCGTGTTTTTGAGCAGTGCCACCCGTTCTAGCACGGCATTGGCTACGTCGATGGCGTTTTCCCCCGGCTTTTTGGTGATGCTGAGGGTGATGGCAGGGGATGTGGTGGCGTCTTTACCCGCCGTGCCATGCCAAACATAGCGGCTTGGGGGCAAGGGGCCATCGCGCACATTGGCAACTTCGCGCAAAAACACTGGCTTGCCACTGCGCACGCCCACCACCAGTTCGGCCACCTCGTCGGCACTGCGCAAGAAGGGGCCAGACTCGATGCTCACGGCTTGGTTGCCGCCCAGCAGTTCACCCACGGGTAGGCCCAGATTGGCCGATTGCAGAGCACGGCGCAGGTCATCCACCGTCACGCCGCTGCTGCGCATGCGGGCGGTGTCTAGCTCTACCAACACAGCACGGCCCGGGCCGCCCACCGTGCTCACTTCGCGTGTGCCGGGCACACGCTTGAGATCAGCCTCGATGCTGTGGGCCACCCGCTCCAGATCGAAGGGGCCTGCATCGGTGCGCGGGCTGTGCAGTGTGAGGGTGACGATGGGCACATCGTCAATGCCCTTGGGTTTGATGATGGGCGCCAACGTGCCCAAGCCCGCTGGCAGCCAGTCGGCATGGGAGTGTACGGTGTCGTATAAGCGCACCAGCGCCTCGGTGCGTGGTACACCCACCTTGAATTGCACGGTCAGAATAGCCAAGCCGGGGCGTGAGAGCGACATCACATGTTCAGTGCCAGTGATTTGCGACAACACCTGTTCTGCCGGGATGGCGACCATCTGTTCCACATCGCGCACGCTGGCACCCGGAAATGGCACCAACACATTAGCCATCGTGACATTGATCTGTGGCTCTTCCTCGCGTGGCGTGACCAGTACGGCAAAAACGCCCAGCAGCAGCGCCAACAGCGCCAGCAGGGGTGTGATTTGTGCGCTCTGGAAAAAACCGGCAATGCGGCCCGAAACGCCCAAGGCGTGTTTCTCAGTGGACTGGCTCATGGTGGTGGCCTCACTGTGCTGGCGCACGGCTGGCCGCTGCCGGGTCGGTGATGACGTTTTCGCCAGCCGTCAGGCCGCTCAGCACCTCTACCCTATCGCCGCTGGTGCGGCCTAGCCGCACTTGGCGCAAGCGGGGTTGGCCGCCCTCGCCTTGCACATAAATACCTGTCATTTCGGCGCGGCGCACCACCGCTTGGAGTGGCACAGAAACGGTGCCCGGACGGGCAACGGCAGCGGCAGCCCGGTCTGCCAGAGGCAACCAGAGGCGGGCAAACTGGCCCGGCACCACGCCTGCAAGGCCCGTGGGCAAATCAGCCCGGATTTGTACGGTGTGTGTGCCCGCATCTACCGTGGGCAACACTTGCACCCGTAGCGGTTGCGGCCATTGGGCTGTACCGACCACGCCAGGGAGTTCTACCTGTATGCCCGAGGCTATTTCGGGCTGCACTACCGACTGTGGCAGCGCCGCCGTGACGCGCAAGGCATTGGGGTCGTACAGGGTGAGCAGTGGCTTGCCGGGCATGGCCATATCGCCCAACACCACCGGCACCTCAGCGATGACGCCTGCATAAGGTGCGCGCACCGTGTGCAGCCCACTTTGGGTGCGGGCGGCTCCCGCCTGGGCCATTTGTGCAGTCACTTGTGCCTTGTTGGCCTTGAATTGTGCTTGGGCCTGCTCTAAAGCGGCTTGGCTGATATATTTTTTCTGGTGCAGCTGTTGCTGGCGCTGGTACTCGCGCGTGGCTACCTCCAGCGCCGCTTGGGCTGCCTGCACTTGGGCATCGACGGCAGCGGCATTTTGGTCGGCTGTGCGGGCATCCAAGCGCAACAGTAGCTGCCCAGCCTGCACCCGCTGGCCTGCCTTGACGGCCAGCTCGACCACCGCACCGGGCACCTGTGCCGCTACGACTGTCTGGCGCACAGCCTCTACGGTGCCATCAAAGCTCGTGCGGCCAGGAGTGCCTGCCGCTTGGGCGGGCACCGCTGCCAGATTGGCGGCAAGCACAACATTGGCCCCGCCAGACAGCAGCACAGCCAAGAACAGCGCAAGGAGACGAATTTTCAGCATGGGCAGCAGCGATAGGCAGGGGAAGACATAGCAGCTATTATTTGCATAAGTAGTTAAATAGTCAAATAGTTGATGAACAACGACCCCTGCCGCCACTACAGTGCGTGCTGCGTGGGTTTTTTCTCCTTTTTTCTTCTGGCTTCACAATCTATGAACCGCAACCTGTGGCTACTGGCCTTGTGCCAAGGCCTTTTTCTGACCAATAACGTGGTCTTTATCGCCATCAATGGCTTGGTGGGTCTGCAATTGGCCCCCTATGGTTGGATGGCTACGCTGCCCGTGATGGGCTATGTGGTGGGGGGCGCACTATCGACCGGGTTGGTGGCGCGCAGCCAGCGGCGCTGGGGGCGGCAGGTGTCGTTTCAGATAGGGCTGGCGGTGGCGCTGGTCTGTGCTTTGTGGTGTGCTTGGGCCGTACACAGCGGCCAGTTCATCGGGCTTTGTTTAGGCACGATGGTGGCGGGTTACTACAGTGCCAATGGCCAGCTTTATCGTTTTGCGGCGGCAGAATTGGCTGCACCCAGTTTTCGGGAAAAAGCGGTGTCGTTGGTGTTGGCTGGGGGCTTGCTGGGGGCGGTGGCTGGCCCTTATCTGGCCAACCACACGCGCAACAGCTTAGAGGCACCGTTTGTGGCTACTTACCTGGCATTGGTTGGTGTGGCTCTGTTGTCTATGGCTTGCATGGCTGCCATCCGTTTTGAGGCCATCACTTCTGCTGCTGCCAGCCAAGCCGGGCCGGGGCGGCCTTTGGCACAGCTGCTACGCCAGCCCGCTTTTGTGGTGGCTATGCTAGGGTCGGCATTGGGCTATGGTGTGATGAACCTGCTCATGGCCGCTACCCCGCTGGCTATGCAGGTGTGCGGTTATGCCTTTGACGAAGCGGCCTTCGTACTGCAATGGCATGTGGTGGGGATGTTTGCTCCTGGGTTTTTTACCGGCCACTTGATTCGGCGTTGGGGGGTGCTGCCGGTGATGGGGGTGGGGGTGTTGCTCAATCTGCTGTGTGTGTTGGTGGCGCTGTCGGGGCAAGAGGTGGCGCAGTTCACGGTTGCATTGTTTTTGCTCGGTGTGGGTTGGAATTTTCTGTTTACCGGCAGCACGACCTTGGCCTTGCAAGCCTATCGCCCCGAAGAAAAAGACCGCGCTCAGGCGGCCATTAATTTTGCAGTGTTTGCCACTATGGCACTTACCTCTTTTGCTTCTGGCGCCTTGGTGACTACCCAAGGCTGGTGGTGGTTGAACCTCGGCTCTTTGTTCCCCATCGCTATCACGGGGGCCGCCCTTCTGTGGTTGGCCCTACACCAACGCCGGGTTGCAGGGAATAGGCCACACTAGCGTTTTGTTTTCCACAGGAGATCCACATGGGTTTGCTCGATTCCGTACTCGGCGCAGTCATCAACAGCGCCACGCAGAACCAGACTGCCGGCAACGGTTCAGCGGGCGGTTGGGAGAGTTTGCTCGGTATGGCCGCCAACAACCCCCAACTGGTGCAGGTGGTGGTGGATTTGCTGGGCCAGCAAAGCCCGGTGGGAGGTTTGCCGGGGTTGTTGGCCCGTTTTCAGCAGGCTGGGCTGGGCGATGCAGTGGCTTCGTGGCTGAGCAACGGCCCCAATGCTGCCCTGTCTGGGGAGCAGTTGGGCCGGGTATTGGGCGAAGGGCCATTGGCCCAAATTGCAGCCCAACTGGGGGTGGGTCAAGGCGAGGCCGCCGGGCAACTATCGCAACTGCTGCCGGGGCTGATCGACCGGCTCACACCCAATGGGCAGTTGCCTGCTGGTGTGCCAGGCGCAGCACCCGAGCTCGAGCTGCTCGGGATGCTGGGAGAACTGTTCAAGCCCCGGAGTTAAGTGCGACTAACCGGCAGCGGCCAAGGCTGCCCGGCACATATCGGCCAGTAACAGGCTGGTTTGTTCCTCGCCTTGGGCTTGGGCATTGGCGGCCATCAACTCCAAGTCCGCTGCAAAGGCGGCTTGTCTATCCGCTGGTAACTGGCGCACTGCGGCAAACACGACCGCTCCTAGAACATTGACAATCGCTGTCAACGTTTCAGGGGTTGCGGAAAGTGGCGATTCTGCGCTGCTCATGCGATAAATTCTAGCCCGTTGGCCGCCAATCCAACCAGGTTCACATGGCTCTGATTGGCCGGTAGTGACGCTACGGTGGCTAAAAACTCAGCTTGGGTGTATGCGCCACTGTCCATCAGCCCTGTCCATTGGCTCACAGTGGTCGTGTCTGTGGGGTTGCCCATCACATTGCGGTAAAGCAGCTGGGCCAAGGCCCCATTGGAGGCACCGCCGGCAAAATCGCGCATGATTCCTGCATCTACCAGCACCGATGCTGCATCGGCCAAGCTGCGCCCCGTATCAAAGTAGTCCAGCAGCGCCCCAAGCAGGGGGCGGTTGTCCAGCCATTCCACCCCCAGTGCTGCTCCCACTATCAGGGCGGTTTTGCCGCCAGATTGGCTGACATCCATATCCAAAGCCAAATTGATATCGGCAAAGTTGAGCCGCTCCACTGACACCAAGGTGTCTATGCCATCGAGCTCTAAGTAGTCTGCCAGTGTCCAGCGGTTGGCACTGCCGGCCAAGCTGTATTCACTGCGTGTGCCTGCATACCAGGCCCAATCGATGCCATCACCACCATCAATCAGGTCATTGCCAGCACCACCTTCTATCCAATCGTTGCCCCCCAAGCCGTAGATTTGTGAGCTGCCTCCCTCGTCAATCAGCACATCCGCCAGTGCAGTGCCTTGCAGCACGCCCTGTCCACCTGTGGTGGCACGCAATGTATAAGAGCCGTTGCCTGTGGCGTAGTCGGTCACGCCGAGGTAATAGGTGCCGCTGGTAGAGGCGGTGAACGTGATTTGGGCATTGCCGTTGCCGCCGCTCTCGTCGTCAAAACCGAGTTTGGTCAGGTCAGGCCCATACAGCAGCAGGTAAGGATCGTTCAGGCCGGTGCTGCCTGAGCGCGACAGGGCAAAGGTGTAGGTGGTACCGGCGGTGAGCGCCACTTTGAACAGGTCTGCATCGTCGGCGGTACCGATGGTGCCGGAGATGGCACTCCCATTGACCACCACCTCACCCGTAGTGGCGGTAGACCACGGGTAATCGTCCTGTGCCGTCATGGCACTGAGTTGGTAGGTGCCGGTGCCTGTGTCGTAGTCCATGGCCCCCAGGTAGTAGGTGCCGCTGGTGCTGGCCGAGAACGTGATTTGGGCATTGCCGTTACCGCCGCTCTCGTCGTCAAAACTGAGCTTGGTCAGATCAGGCCCATACAGCAGCAGGTAAGGATCGGCCAAACCGGCGCTGCCCGAGCGCGACAGGGCAAAGGTGTAGGTGGTGCCAGCAGTGAGATCCACTTTGAACAGATCTGCATCACCCACTGTGTTGATATGGCCGGAACTGTTAGCCCCATTGACCACCACTTCACCCGTAGTTGCCGTAGACCACGGGTAATCGTCTTGCGAGGTCGCAGCACTGAGCCGGTAAGTGCCGGTGCCTGTGTCGTAGTCCCAAACGGCCAAGTAGTACAGGCCGGTGGTGCTGGCGGTATGGGTAATGGAGGCATTGCCATCACCTGCACTGTCGTCGTCGTAGGTGATCAGCTCCACATCGGTGCTGTAGAGTTGCAAATAGGGGTCTGTCAGCCCGCCCGCAGTGCGTGTCAGCGTAAATGTGTAACTGGTACCGGCCGTGAGGTAGACCTTGAACAAATCCGCATCGTCTTGGAAGTTGATATTGCCTTCGGTGGCTGCCCCATTGAGTGTGACCACCCCGGTGGTGTTGGTGGAGTTGCTGTAGTCGTCGTTGAGTGCCGACACCGCGGTGCTGAAGTTCCAAGCGGTGCTGCCCGTCAGGCCCGTAAACGCATTGCCCGCCAAGTCTTTTAGCACCCCAGATGCCATTTGCACATAGTAGGTGGCACCAGCGGCCAAGTCTGCCGCTGGGTTGATGGTGACGGTGTGGCCCGAGACCGAGACCTGCGTGGTGTCTGTGATGGCAATGATCTGCGCCACGCTGCCGTTGGCGTTGTGGATCACCAGATCGCCGCTGCCAGCCTGTACAGCCTCAGAGAAAGTCAAAACCAAGTTGGCACCGGCTGCCACGGCGGTGGCGTTGTCGGCGGGGGTTCGGCTCAGCAACGTTGGGGCAGTGTTGTCTTCGTGCTCAAACAACTCGTTGGCTGGGCGCAGCACATCACTGAACTGAAAATACTCTACATTCGAGAAAATGTTGATGTCTGTGGCCGCACCTGCAATGGTGTAGAGATTGCGCACTGCATCGTAATCAAAGGTGTAGTTGGCCAATGCGCCTGTCAGTATGGCGATGTCACTGCCGCCCCCACCATCGATGGTGTCATTGCCTGCGCCGCCAATCAGCACATCATCACCTTCACCACCATTGATCACATCGTCGCCAGCCCCGGCATCGATGCGGTTGGCTACGGCATTGCCGGTGATGCGATCATGACCACTGCCCGTGATGGCGTTTTCAATCACGCAGTTGGCCGCAATCGCCAAGTTGTTGCTCATGTCGTTGCACGACGAGTAGACTCCGTCTACCAGCGACAAGTTGGAGGCGCTTGCAAAGCCGCTCAGGTTGAGCGTGTCATGACCGGCGGAGTCAAAAATAGTAAGAATGGGGTGCCGGTTGAGGCTGAAATCGTACACATTGGCAGATGTGCCCGTGATGTTGCTCGCAAAACCATAGATGGTGTCATCGGTGCGCGTGGTGGTGGATGCGCCATAGATGCGTTGGATGACGGACACATCGTTGAGCATCGGCGTTTGGGGCGAGTAGTACTCACCATCCGAGGCCTGCCAGTCCGCTTGTGCCACCTCATTAGACCGCTGCGACGAGGAGCCATAAGGCCCAAAGTAAGACATGACCGACAAAACGGTGGAGTCTTGAAACGAGGAGGGTGTGAAGGCGCCCTCGCCGTTGTAATCCCCCATGTGGTTGAGCCCGAGTGCATGGCCGATTTCGTGGATCAGCGTCAGAAAACCGTAGCTGCTGATGTCCGGTGCAGTCAGTGTAGGCTCGGCACCATTGAACCAAATGCTGCCCGTTGTGGGGTAGTAGGCGTGCGCATAACCGATGTTGGAGCGCGTATAGGCAAATTCGATGTTGGAGCCGGTGGCGGTGGTCTGCCGAAAATTGGGGGCAATCAAATCGTCCCAGGTTTGCAGGGCTTGTGCCATCAACGCTTGTTGATCAGCACTGGCCATCCGGAACAAGGCTTCTTCTCCCTGAGAGTAAGCGCCGCTGGGGCTGGAGGGAAAAGCATAGGTGATGACACCGCCCGTCCACTGGTGGCCCGAATTCAGTTGGGCATAGACCTGATCGAATGTCCAGTAGGGAGTAGCCATGAGAATCGCTCCGTATCTGCCCCAATTTGGCGGGTGTGTGAAACGATTCTATCGCCGCACAGACAATGCGGGCGTAGATTTGAACCTGTAGCCCAGCCCAAAAAAATAGCGGGAGGTTCACCAGTGCGCGGGAAGCCTCGGGGTTCAGCCCGCGGTCGAGAGCGCGGACGCCGTAGGCGTCCTCATGGGGCGTTTGCTGCTCTTGGATGGATTGTTTAAAAATACCAATCGGCGCACCTGCGCAACTTGAGGCAAAGTAGGAGGGCGACCATAGACCCCCCTGCGTTTAAGCATAATGCACAGCATGGATTGCACCAAAACCCTGCGTCTGCGCATCAAAGACAAGCATGCCAAAGTGCTGTCTGCGATGGCGCGTGAGGTCAATCAGGTCTGGAACTTCTGCAATGAAACCAGCCACCGCGCCATCCGTGAGCGCCACCAGTGGCTTTCGGGCTACGACCTGCAAAAGCTGACCAACGGTTTCAGCAAGTGCGATGGGGTACACATCGGCTCGCCCACCGTGCAGCAAGTGTGTGAAGACTACGCCAAGGCCCGCAGGCAGTTCAAAAAAGCCCAGCTGCGCTGGCGTGTCTCCAATCCCCAGAGCAGCAAATACAGCTTGGGCTGGATTCCTTTCAAAGCGCGGGCCTTGCAGTACAAGGCAGGGCAAGTCGCCTTTGCCGGACAGAAATTGAGCCTTTGGGATAGTTACGGCTTGGCAGACTATGAGCTACGTTCTGGCAGTTTTAGTCAGGACAACCGGGGGCGTTGGCATCTCAATATCGTAGTCAAGGCACAAGCTAATCCTACAACGGCAACGGCAACGGCAACGGCAACGGCAACGGCAACGGCAACGGCAACGGCAACGGCAACGGCAACGGCAACGGCAACGGCAACGGCCAGTGTGGGTATCGACTTGGGCTTGAAAGACTGTGCCACGGCGTCAAACGAAAAAAAAGAGCATGGCCGCTGGTATCGCCAACATGAATTGGAACTGGCTAAAGCACAACGGGCGCATAAAAAGCACCGGGTCAAAGCCATCCACGCAAAAATTGCCCATCAGCGCCAAGATGCGCTGCACAAATTCAGCACCACGATGGTGCGAGAAAACGCCGCCATCTTCGTGGGCGACGTAGCCAGCGCAAAGCTGGTTAAAACCAAGATGGCCAAGTCCACACTGGATGCGGGCTGGACCACGCTCAAGACGATGTTGGAATACAAGAGCCATCAGGCCGGTATCGTCTTTATGGAAGTGAACGAAGCGTATTCAACCCAAACTTGCTCGTGCTGCGGGAGCATACCCGCCAGCAGTCCGAAAGGTAGGGCGGGTTTGCGAATAAGGGAATGGACGTGCAGCGACTGCGCAGCGGTACACGACCGCGACGTGAATGCAGCACGCAACATTCTCGCGGCGGGGCATCGCCGTCTAGCAGTAGGAATCTCCGGGGTTTAGCCCGGAGAGGATGTCAATCCCGCTAACGCATGGTTGCCACGGCACTACCGGCATGGTGTGCCGGTAGTCATGCCTCCCTCTGGATCAGAGAGCGGCCAGGCGCTGCTCCAATGCAGCCTTGGTCTCGATCAGTTCCTTAGGCATGTGGTAGGACAGCAGCTCAAAGTGGGCATCGTGCGACTTGAACTCTTCGGCCCAAGCAGCTTTGTCGATGCTGGTCACGGTGTTGAACTGTTCTGCACTGAACTCCAGACCAGTCCAGTTGATTTCGGCATACTGGGGCGCTACGCCAAACATGGTTTCTTCGCCTTGGGCTTGGCCTTCGATACGGTCCAGCATCCACTTGAGTACGCGCATGTTCTCGCCATAACCGGGCCAGACAAACTTGCCCGCTTCGTCCTTGCGGAACCAGTTGACGCAGAAGATCTTGGGCAGGGTGTGGCCTTGCTCTTCGAGCTTGTGTTCCATGTCCAGCCAGTGCTGGAAGTAGTCGCTCATGTTGTAGCCACAGAAGGGCAACATGGCAAACGGGTCGCGGCGCACCACGCCTTGGGCACCGAAGGCGGCAGCGGTGGTTTCCGAACCCATGGTGGCTGCCATGTACACGCCCTCCATCCAAGTGCGTGCTTCGGTTACCAGCGGCACAGTGGTGGAGCGGCGGCCACCAAAGATAAAGGCGTCAATGGGCACGCCAGCCGGATCATCCCAGGCGCTGTCCAGTGCTGGATTGTTGGTTGCTGCTACCGTGAAGCGGGCGTTGGGGTGGGCTGCTTTGGCGCCGGTTTCTTTGGCGATGGCGGGAGTCCAGTCTTTGCCTTGCCAGTCGATCAGGTGCTCGGGCATCTTGCCAGCATCTTTTTCCATACCTTCCCACCACACATCGCCATCGTCGGTCAGAGCCACGTTGGTGAAGATGACGTTCTTGTCCAAGCTGGCCATGCAGTTGGGGTTTGTGAGGGTGTTGGTGCCGGGGGCCACGCCAAAGTAGCCGGCTTCGGGGTTGATGGCGTACATCTTGCCATCGGCATGGGGCTTGATCCAGGCGATGTCGTCGCCAATGGTGGTGACGTTCCAGCCGTCAAAGCCTGCTGGGGGCACCAGCATGGAGAAGTTGGTCTTGCCGCAGGCGCTGGGGAAGGCTGCCGCGACATGGTACTTTTTACCTTGGGGGTTGGTGACGCCCAAAATCAGCATGTGCTCGGCCAACCAGCCTTGGTCGCGGCCCATGGTGGAGGCAATGCGCAAGGCCAAGCATTTTTTGCCCAGCAGTGCGTTGCCGCCGTAGCCAGAACCATAAGACCAGATTTCGCGTGTTTCGGGGTAGTGAACGATGTACTTGACCTTGGGGTTGCAGGGCCAAGAGGTTTCGTCTTTTTGGCCTTCGGCCAAGGGCGCGCCCACGGTGTGCATGCAAGGCACAAACTCGCCATCGACGCCCAGCACGTCATACACGGCCTTGCCCATGCGGGTCATGAGCTTTTGGTTGACAGCCACGTAGGCACTGTCGGTCAGTTCAACGCCGATGTGGGCGATGTGGCTGCCCAGCGGGCCCATGCTAAAGGGCACCACATACATGGTGCGACCTTTCATGCAGCCGTCAAACAGCGGTTGCAGGGTGGCGCGCATGTCGGCAGGGGCCATCCAGTTGTTGGTGGGGCCAGCGTCTTCTTTTTTCTCCGAGCAGATGTAGGTGCGGTCTTCGACGCGGGCGACATCGGATGGGTCGGAGCATGCCAAGAAGCTGCCGGGGCGCTTGGCGGGGTTGAGCTTCTTGAAGGTGCCTGCATCGACGAGTTGCTGGCACAGGCGGTCGTATTCTTCCTGTGAGCCATCGCACCAGACGATATTGTTGGGCTTGCACAGAGCAACCATATCGGCCACCCAAGCCAACAGGCGGGCGTTTTTGACGTAAGTGGGGGCGTTGATATTCAAGCCCTGCATGGCGGGTGCATTCATCGGAGGTTTCCTTCAATTGAAAATCGGTTTTTCAAAGGAAACAAACCCGCATGGGCACGGCAGCCACGGCACAGAGAGCGGACGCTGTGCTGCCTTTGAAAAAACGGCTTGGAAGGCACCTACCGCCACACAAGGCAGACCCGGATTGGAACCACCCCGGCGGCTGGGATGACGATTTTATGAAGCTACCCGGTTTTTGTCTGTGCGTTATCTGGGATATTTATGCAAAAAAAGCATAACGTTATGCGCGTGTTTCTGTGTTCTGCTGCCAATCGGTGAAACCGCGTTGGCGCAGCACACAGGCAGGGCATTGACCGCAGCCATAGCCCCAAGGGTGGCGCACATCGCGGTTGCCGTGGTAGCAGGTGTGTGATTGCTCGATCAGGATGTCGATCAGTGCTGTGCCGCCCAGTGTCTGTGCCAGCGCCCAGGTGTGGGCTTTGTCCAGCCACATCAGCGGCGTCTCAAAGGTAAAGCGCCGCCCCATGCCCAATGACACGGCTACCTGTAAAGCCTTGATGGTGTCATCCCGACAGTCGGGATAACCTGAAAAATCGGTTTCGCACATGCCACCCACCAGTGTGTGCAGACTGCGCCTGTAGCCCACGGCAGCTGCCAACTGGAAAAATAGCAGGTTGCGTCCTGGCACAAAAGTATTGGGCAGCCCTGCGGCGGTCATGGCGATTTCGGTGTCGCGTGTCAGGGCGGTATCGCTGATCTGGCCCAGCACAGCCAGATCGATCATGTGATCCTCGCCTAACCGATGGGCCCAGTGTGGAAACTGGGCTCGCAACGCCTGCAACACGTCTTGGCGCGCTTGCAGCTCCACTTGGTGGCGCTGGCCGTAATCAAACCCGATGGTTTCGACATGGGCAAATTGTTCCAGTGCCCATGCCAGGCAAGTGGTGGAGTCTTGACCGCCAGAGAACAAGACCAGTGCATTTCCTTCGCGCATCGACATTCCTTGCGTGGGGTTGCCAGCTGCACACCCCAAAGAAAAGCCCCGCAGATAGCGGGGCCGGATTGATGAAAAAATGGGCAATTTTAGCGATTTACCTGGCAGTGCTGCTCTGAGGTGCTACACCGCTTACCTCAAGGTTGGAGCACTGTCCCTTGCACCATGCCATCCATCAAGAAGTACAGCCGGTGGTCAGTTCCTAGCCACCAGGTTTTGCCTTGTTGTGTACTGGTCAGCATTTCATCACTCATAGGCGTGAGTGCAATATCTGGTGAAAGTACCAGCGCCCCAGTGCCGTGCTGAATACGCACCGAACCGTCTGTTTGTGTTTGCAGTTCAACCTGTGGCAACGCCTGCTGAAGGATGGCATGCAATTGCACACCATCGACAAAAGCTGGATGCAGCGTTTGCACCCGCCGTTGCGCATCGGTATACAACAGACGGCCCGAGGCATCCAGCATAAAACTGGCAGGAGTGGCAGCGGTGTTGGTCGATTGCAGCCAGTCTGGGCGCAACACCCAGGTAGTCGTGCCGATGGATGCCATCAGGCTGCCGCTGCTATGCAAAGTCAGGTGTGCCTGTGTTCCCCACTGCGCCACCTGTGCTGCCAATTGTGGCAAGTCGGCGATAGCAGGAACCAAGGTGATCACCACGCCATTGATTGCTACTTCCAAACCACCCGAGGCATGTGCCGTCACGCCATAAGGACGTGTAGCGTCGATACGGATGGGCCCCACAGGCAACGCATGGATGCTGCCTTGCGGAGTGGTCAGATGCAGATTGCCCCATGGGTTTTGGGCTGTGCTGGTCACCGTGGTGCCGATAGCATCGGTCAATGCGCGTTCTACATGCTGGTACAGCGCCAAAGTGGGATCCAGTCGTGCTGACAAGCCATTGAGACGGGGCACAAATGCATTGACGGTGAGGGGAGCAACTGGAGCCAGCACTAAAGCATCTCCGGGTTGTCCGCCATCGTGATTGAGAGACCCTAGCCAATGTCCTAGCCAGTGGCCCTGATCATCCAAGCTGGCCCATTCACCGGTCATCACCACAGTCACATCAGATGCACTGGGTGCCGCCGACATGGTGGCTGCCAGCGTTCTGGCTGCGTGGCGGGCAGAGGCCCCACCACCTTGCGCTCCTGTGGACACGCTTCCCTGAGTGGGTGCAAAGTGCAAGGTATCTGTGTGGCGGCTGATTTGGATCTGCACCTGGGCTGCATGGGCGTTCAGCACCCCTCCACCTGGCAATGCCAGTAGTGGTTGCCCTATCCCGGCCGTGGTTGTCAAGGTGAGTTGACCACTCGTTATTTGCAATACCGGTGTAGGTAGTCCATTGATGAACAAAATAGTGACTCTGAGCGTGGTCGCCTGCTGGGTTTGCAATTGCAGAGCCACATTGCCAATCACCACTTCTACAGGGGACGCACTTAAGATGCCCGCTGGTAGTTCCAAGGTGGCGCCTTGGGCCGTGTTGCCACTAGGAATCAGAACACGGCTGCCCCCGGCAACCTGTACTACTCCCGCACCATTCAGCGTGGCAGTTTGACCACTGACAATTTGGCCGCTTTGCCCACCTCCAATCGTGACTGGAGCTGGTGCTGGAGCTGGTGCTGGAGCTGGAGCTGGAGCTGGTGCTGGTGCTGGTGCTGGTGCTGGTGCTGGTGCTGGTGCTGGTGCTGGTGCTGGTGCTGGTGCTGGTGCTGGTGCTGGTGCTGGTGCTGGTGCTGGTGCTGGTGCTGGTGCTGGTGCAATAGGACTGTAGAGACCAGTGACCAATGCATACTGTGTATTGCTGGAGAACCCTGTGACCGCTTGGCCTGCCGTTGCTTGAATGTGCAGCGTCTGGGCGGCAAGAGATTGGGCCGCCACCAATGTGACTAAAGCGGCACCCCATGAGGGGCGAAGACTAGCGTACCGGCTGGAATTTGTGAGAGAGGTAGGAGTGGACATGGTCTGCAACAACCCTCTTTATTCCCGGGTGGGGTAAATACCTTCTAACGCAATGATGTAGTTGATCGTCAGGTAAGGAGGCATGGTGGAGACGGGGGCACTGTTGCCTGCTATGCCAATGCTGGTGGGGTTTAACGTGGTGCTTGCACCTTCGGTGCTGTAGATGCCAGCGTTCTGGGCAACAGCCAATACCTTGTCGGTGCCACTTTGGCTGGTCGTGGCCGCATTGCTGCTCACATTCAGTGAATGGTTGTGTGCGGGCAGTTGTGTGCTGTTGAGCGTGACGTATGTCTGACCGCCCGTGCTGCCAAGGTTGGCATTTAACGAGCCTCCTACGCCTATGGGCACCCTTCCCTGCAGGTTGGGCAGCGCAAAAGTGGTTTGCCCGTTGCCCCCGTAGGTGGTGCCTAGGATGCTGAAAAGCGCCGGGTTCTGTGCAATGGACATGATTTGCCCTTGAGCCAAGGCCCAACCACGGGGGGCAAAGTTGCCCGTAAACATCCGGATCTCACCAAGGAATTGCTCTTGAGCATACGCAGGTGCCCCTAGGCCCACGGCGAATAAGAGTGCGCTACAAGCAGTGGCTTGGCGAATTTTCTGCAAAGTGGAGTTTTTCATGATGAAGGTCGTGGGTCTTGTTCTTAGAGCGCCGCTACAAAGCACATGGAGCCTTGGGTTTCGATGGTGTCGAGCCAACCGGCACTCCAGGTAGTGCCATTGGTCGTTTTGCCGGTACTGGTAATGGCTCTAGAGCGGCCCGTGCTGGTGCGTGCATCAACCAGCAGGCTGTAGTTGGTGCTGTTAAAAGCGTTGGTAAAGCCGATGGTGTAGTTGGAACCGTTGCGACTGACGGTGTAGCCTGTGCCATTGACCGAGGTGAGGCTGCCATCAAAACAGCCATGCACCACGGTGGTTAGCCCTGTCGTACCACCACCACTGCCTGCCGGGCCTGCGGGCCCCATGGGGCCCGTAGCTCCTTGAACCCCTTGTATGCCTTGCACTCCGTTGCATACATAACGCGTAGTGACAACTTCTGCGGCGTCCAACGTCGCGTTGGCGTTGCTATCGTTGCCAGCATCGACCTTTACCCCTCCTGTTGCACAGTTGGCTCCTGCCACTTCCGTGCTTATTTTGAGTAAGGCATTGCTTCCTGCATTGCCAGCAGGCCCTATTGGACCTGCAAGGCCCGTGGCGCCTATGGGGCCTTGCGGCCCGGCTGGGCCTACAGAGCCGGCGGCCCCTGCAGGCCCGGCGGCTCCGGTGGCACCTGTTGGGCCTTGCGGGCCGATGGCTCCGGCCGGCCCTGCGGTGCCCACGGGGCCTTGTGCTCCGTTACACACATAGCGTGTCACAGTGACTTCATCGACATCCAGTGTGTTGTTGCCATCTGCATCACTGCCTGCTTCTACCTTGGTTCCCCCCACAGCACAGTGGATGCCCACAGGTTCTGTGGTGAGCTGCACCAAAGCATTGGCACCTGCGGCACCTGAGCTACCTGCGGGGCCAGTGGCCCCTTGGGCTCCCGCAGGGCCAGCGGGGCCAGTAGCGCCAACAGCACCCTGTGCTCCTGCAGGGCCAGCCGGGCCTGCGGGGCCAGTGGCACCAGGAGTCCCAGGTACAAGACCACAAGCCCAACCCGAGACGTTGCGCAGGAGCGTTTCACCGGCTGCACAGTTTTCACCCAATTTACTGGCGGTGATAGCACCATCCATGACGGTATTGGCACTGAGTGCATTCAGAGCATAGGGTGCACTGGTCAGTGGCTGGCGTGGGAGCAGTTCGGTGCCACCATTCACTGTTACGCCCAAGTAATAGGGGGTGTCAAATGGCAAAGTCAGTGGGGTGATACTGCCCAATGGCACAGCAAATACGCCATTGCTGACATTGGTGTTGGTATGTGTCTCACTCCACAAGGCAGTGCCTCCACTGGCGGTGGTGTACAAACTGATTTGGAGTGTGGTGGTGCCCGTCAGTGGTGAGCCGCCCGTTTGTGTCAGGTGGCCTTGGTAGGCGATGGTGGCTGGAATGCCTGCTGATGCTATGGGAACTGTACCCAATGCAAATGCAGTAGTGGTACACGCTAGCCAAATGCGCCAACGCTCAGATGAATACAGGGGGAACATGCGCTTTCCTCAAAAGTGATACGCACAGGCCGTCCTGCTAATGAACCAGCCGTTGCGTTATCTGAAAAGCGTATCAGTCCCCTAGGGGCGATGTACACAAAAGAATTGCACCAAGATGTTGGCTGCTTGGTGCCTTTGGTTTTACTCGGCTGCGGTGTCGGATGCTGCTGTTTTGGCCGCTCGGCTGCGGGCGCTGTGCAGGGAGCGCACCACGGTGTTGATGTCCATGCCATACATGTCGGCAAAGGCTTGTACGGTTTTTTGGCCGCTGGCTTCAAAGGTACGCAGCAGGGCTTCTTCGCGGGCCATCTTGGCAGATAGATCGTTCAATGCTTGGTCTAGCAGGGCATTGGCCGCGTCGTCGCGGGTGCGTACGCGCTCGGCGTAGTCTTCTCGTGACAGGCCGCTGGTTTCGATATTGGCGACGATGCGCGCACACAGTTTGGCTGTCAGTTCTGGGTGGTTTTGCCCTTGGCGGCGGCGGTACACCTCAAGCAGTGCATAGTGGATGTGTTCGGGTGCCATAGCTTCCACGGGCTGACCTTGTAGATCGTGGCGTGGCTGGCCTGTGGCCACGCTTTGCAGGTAGCGGGTGGAGCGCGTGTGCAGCCCCAAAGCTTGCTTGAGGGCTTCGCGTTCAAACAGGTCGGGGTGGGCTGCCACCATATCTTGAAAGATGCCCCGCTTCAGGGGGCGAAACACTGCACCAAAAAGCTGTGGATAGAGCTCTGCCAGTTTTTGCAAGGTTGGGGGGACTGGGCGTGGCGCGCGGCGGGTCGATTCGGTAGCGCCAGATGGTGTGGCCGCCGGTGCCGTGGTGGCTGTGGGGTTGCGGTCTGTGGTGCCACGTTTGCCCCGGCGGGTGCGAGGGCGTCGGGGCGCAGCAGCCTGGGCGTTGCCAGCGGCAGCCTCCACAGGCTGGGCGGTGGCGGCTGCCACCTCTGCGGCAGGAGCGGGAGCCACAGGAGAGGACGAGGTAGAGGCTGCGGGCACGGAATCGGTCATGGAAGAAATCGGTCAGATCAAAGTCAAAGTGTCGAATGATGCCAGCCTCGGGCCAACATCGGGCGGGGGGAGGGCCATCAGGCCGTGGGGGGCGGGGGTGCCGAGGCTACTGTATGGGTGGTGGCAGCGGATGTGTCTGCTTGTAGGCGGCGCGAGGGCTGTAACAGACAGGCACGGTCTATCCACAACGGTGGTATTGCCAGCGTGAGCAAGATCAGAGCCAATGGCACTACCGAGACAAAGCCCAAATTCTTGAAGCCCCATGCCCCCACAATGCCACCGACTAAAAACATCCCTAACAGCCCGACAAACAAGCGCAGACGCTGGCGGTTGGCCCGCACCTGTTGTTCGGGGCGGCGGGCACTGCGGTTCCAGTAGAGCATTTTGCCCAACTCGATGCCCAAATCCGTAATGATCCCTGTCATGTGGGTGGTTCGAATTTGTGAGGAGGACATCTTGGTCACCGTAGCATTCTGTACCCCCATGATGAATGACAGTAGCAACACCGTGACCGGCACCGCAAACGGGGTGTGCCAGTCTAGCGTGATGCTGCCTACCAAACCGAACACCAGCATGAGCAGTGCCTCTATCAGCAGAGGTAGCGCATAGGCGCTGTGCAGACGATGGCGCAGCGACCAGTTGACCAGAATGGCGGTCAGGGCAGCACCGCCAACAAAGGACAACAGTGCTCCCAACGCACTGAGCACCAGCACCATATTGCCAAGCACTAGGTTGTCGGCCAACATGGAGACGAACCCTGTCATGTGCGAGGTGTAGAGCCGCAACACCAAAAAGCCCCCCGCGTTGATGGCGCCCGCATTGAACGCCAATAACAGGCCCAAGCGGCGGTTGCTGATGTCGGTGCGGTGTTGACCTGTCAGGTGGCGAAAGCGGCGCATGGCGAGAGCAGAATCTGGCTGTTGTGGTGTTGCAGCACAGTGGGTAGATGGCGCTCAGTTTGCTGGGGTAGCAAATACCCCGAGCAAGGTTTGAGCGGCCCAGAAGAAGGGGGCTGTTCATGCCGCTGGTGCCAGATTTTGCCCCCACCCTGACCCAGAAAACAACAGCTTGTATGGGGTGTGATGGTCTGGTGGCATCGGCGAAATTATAGGACTGCCTGTTTTGGAAGAAAAAATTGAATTTTGAGAAATGAGCAAGACCCGATTGAAAGATAAATCGATGGTCTCGTTGGATTTTGCCTTTGCGCGGGAATGGTGGTATTTAGAAAGAAATTTCTGCTTCCATGAAGGTGATAGCATTGCCAGACAACAGCACCCGATGGCTCAGTGCTTCGCATATCAGGAGGCCACCGCGTTTGGAAATCTGTTTTGCTCGCAGTTTATTTTTGCCAAGTCGGTGGGCCCAATAGGGTACAAGCGCACAATGTGCAGAACCTGTAACAGGATCTTCTGGAATGCCCAATTTGGGGCAGAAGAAACGACTGACGAAATCTACGTCTGAACCGGGGGCTGTAACGATGATGCCACGCAAGCCAAGTTGACTCAGCAAAGCGTGGTTGGGGGTGATGGCACGAATGGCCTCTTCAGTCTCAAAGACAGCCACATAATCGTCGGCAGCCCTTACTTCGATAGGGCGTATGCCAAGACCCTGAACCAAAATTTCTGAAATATCGCAGGCAACTGGCGGATAGGCAGGAAAATCCATCTGCAAAAGATCGCCGTGCTTTTTTACAAACAGCTCACCGCTGCGTGTTTGAAAGGTAATGGTGGATTGGGCGTAGCCCAGAATGTTGAAAATTACATGGGCCGCGGCCAGTGTGGCATGACCGCAAAGATTGACTTCTTGCACCGGAGTAAACCAACGCAGATGAAATCCTTTGTGATGGGGAACGAAGAAAGCTGTCTCAGATAAATTATTTTCTTCTGCAATGGCTTGGAGCAAATGATCGTCCAGCCAGTGATCCAGTGGGAGCACAGCCGCCGGGTTTCCCTCAAATGCTTTGGTTGCAAACGCATCTACTTGGTATTGTTTGATTTTCATATTCGGTGGATGTGGAAAGAAACCCCAGGCCCGAGTAACCGGCCACTGTGCAAGGCCGCATTTGTGCACAGTGCCCTTACTACGCTGGCTCGCACCATACTTCCATCTGAGGCCGGTTTAGCCTAGCAGCCATAAAAAAACCCGCCTTGAAGGGCGGGTGAAATGGCCCATGACAGGCCAGAGGAGTTGGTCGCAAAGAAAAGGAGTGCCCCGGCTGTGGCACCACCAGACACCACAGCCGGGCAGGGGCGGCTTACCGGGTGTAAGCCGTCTCGCCGTGGGAGGTGATGTCCAAACCTTCGCGTTCGGCTTCTTCCGATACCCGCAGGCCCACCAACACATCAGCGATCTTGTACGAGACAAACGACACCACACCAGACCAGACGATGGTCAGCAGCACGCCTTCAATCTGCACCCACAGTTGATGGCCCATCGAGAAGGTGTCGGGGGTCAGGCCGCCGGTGCCGCCCAGACTTTGCGAGGCAAACACTGCCGTCAGAATGGCACCCACAATACCGCCCAAGCCATGCACGCCAAAGACGTCAAAGGCATCGTCTACACGCAGCAGACGCTTGAGACCACCCACACCCCAGACGCAGATGGGGCCAACAATCAGGCCCATCACGATGGAGCCCATGGGGCCAACAAAACCAGCAGCCGGTGTAATGCAGACCAGACCAGCCACAGCACCCGAGGCGGCACCCAGCATCGAAGCCTTGCCCTTGTGCAGGGCTTCTACTGCCAACCAAGACAGGGTAGCGGCACCTGTGGCCAAGGTGGTGTTGATAAAGGCCAGACCGGCCGCACCGTTGGCAGCACCGGCAGAACCGGCGTTAAAGCCAAACCAACCCACCCACAGCAGAGAGGCACCCACCATTGTCAAGGTCAGGCTATGGGGGGTCAGGGCTTCTTTGCCGTAGCCAATGCGCTTGCCCACCATGTAGGCGCCCACCAGACCGGCCACACCGGCGTTGATGTGTACCACGGTGCCACCAGCAAAGTCGAGCGCGCCATCTTTAGCCAAGAAACCACCGCCCCAGACCATGTGTGCCACAGGCAGGTAGCTGAAGGTGAACCACAGCACTGCAAAAATCAGCACTGCAGAGAATTTGATGCGTTCGGCAAACGAGCCCACGATCAAAGCCACGGTGATAGCGGCAAAGGTGGATTGGAAGGCTACAAACACATACTCAGGAATCGTAGGCAACAGGCCCGAGAGCGTGTCGGGGGCAATGCCCTTGAGGAACAGTTTGTCCAATCCACCAATGAATAGGCCATCGCCAGTGAATGCCAAGGTGTAGCCATACACAGCCCAGAGCACCGTAATCATCGAGAAGATGACAAACACTTGCACTAGCACCGACAGCATGTTCTTGGAGCGGCCCAAGCCGCCGTAGAACAGGGCCAAGCCTGGGATGATCATCAAAATGACCAACAGGGTCGAGGTGAGCATCCAGGCGGTGTCACCAGAGTTGAGTGTGGGGGCCGGGGCTGCTGCAGCCTCAGGGGCCGCAGCTGCTTCAGCCACGGGAGCCGGGGCTGCTGCTGGAGCTGCTACGGCAGCGGCTGGCTCGGCGCTGGCAGTGGCAGCAGGAGCCACCACAGCCGCAGGCTCGGGGGCTGCCGCAGTTTGGGCAGAAGCGGGCAGCGCACTGACCAGCACACCCAAACCCAGCAAAACGGAGGCAAGTAGTTTTTTCATGGCAATCTCTCGCTATGGGGGTGGCCCTAGAGGGCTTCCGGGCCGGTTTCGCCAGTGCGGATACGAACCACCTGCTCTAGGGGCGAGACAAAAATCTTGCCGTCGCCAATCTTGCCGGTGCGGGCTGCGGTCTCGATGGCCTCGATGGTGCGCTCGACCAGATCGTCAGCAATGGCTGCTTCGAGCTTGACCTTGGGCAGGAAGTCGACCACGTATTCGGCACCCCGATACAGTTCGGTGTGGCCCTTTTGCCGGCCAAAGCCCTTGACCTCGGTCACTGTGATGCCTTGCACGCCGATGTCCGAGAGCGCCTCGCGCACCTCGTCGAGCTTGAAGGGCTTGATGATGGCAGTCACCATTTTCATCGGTTTTTCTCCAGAAAAAGGGCGCGCCGGGGCGCCCACGGGGGTTATGGGGTTAGAGCGTCTTGGTCAGAGTGACGAGCAGACGGGCCTTGTTGACATCGCCAAAATAGGCTTTCTTGTTGGCACCCACTACAGCAGCACCCAGCGACAGGCCACTGCCCAAGTCATAGGCACCACCCACGCTGTAGTCCACATAGTTGGGAACGCCCAAATCTTTGATGTCGCTGGAGAAGCGAGTAAAGCCCACCGAGGCCTTGAAGGTGACGCTGGGCATCACTTCTTTGGCAAAGGCCACGTTCAGGTAGCCAGTGTTGCGGCCCCGATTGCCAGAGCCTTTGGCACCAGCCCAGCCGAAATAGTCTTTAGAGACGGTGTGCGAGTATTTGGCGGTGACGGGGCCAAAAGTGGCAGCACCGTAGAGTTCGGTGGTGTTGCCCACGCTGTTGCCCGGATACAAATAGGCCAGCGCCCCTACGTCCATATCGACATCACCTGCCTTGAACTTGTAGCCGCCGTACACGTCCACTTCCAGCGAGTTGCCGTTGAGCCAGTCTACGCTGGAGTTCCAGTTGCCGACATACCAGCCGGTGTCACCAAAGGCATAGTCAAAACCACCTTGCAGCGCAGGCTTGACGGCTTTGCTGCGGCTGGCGTCCTGATCTTGACCACGGAACTTATAGTTGGTGGTCAGGCTCAGGTTGCCGGTGACTTGGGCGCTGGCCAGCAGGGGCAGCGCGCAGGCCAAAGCGACGCCGAGGGTTTTGAGGGATGCTGCAATCATGGTTCCTCCAGTGGGGATGGTTGAATGGTTCGGTACTCTCCAAGCACAGAGCGTGCCAACTTGCCTGACTTCCAAGGGGCGATGGTGGGCAGTAGCCGCCACTGTTGCAGTGACAATATGGCAACGCCAAGATGGATGCACTTTTTTGGTGCAGTCCGATGCTGCCGTTGGGGGGCAAGATCTGGCCCTACCGCACCTGTCTGGGGAGAATGAGCAAATGAGTCTTGCGCTAGTGCAAAGTCGTGCCCTGTTGGGCTTGCAGGCTCCACCTGTGACGGTGGAGGTGCATCTGGCCAATGGCCTGCCCAGTTTCACGTTGGTGGGGCTGGCAGATGTGGAGGTTAAAGAGGCCCGAGAGCGTGTGCGTTCGGCGCTCCAGAATGCGGGGCTGGAGTTTCCGCACAACAAGCGCATTACGGTCAATCTGGCCCCGGCAGACTTGCCCAAAGATTCGGGGCGGTTTGATTTGCCCATTGCTTTGGGCATCTTGGCTGCCAGTGGCCAAATTGATGCTGCGCGGCTGGCAGGGTATGAGTTTGCGGGCGAGTTGTCGCTATCGGGCCAATTGCGGCCTGTGCGGGGGGCATTGGCCACCAGTTTGGCTTTGCATACCGGGCAGGTGCAGGCGCGGCTGGTATTGCCGCCGGGCAGCGCCGAGGAGGCGGCGTTGGTGCCCCATGCCCAGGTCTACCGTGCGCGCCATTTGCTGGATGTGGTGCAACAGTTTTTGCCGCAGGGCAGCGTGCCCCCTGCTGAGGGCGAGGGGTGGGCACGCATGGGTGCCCAGCCTGTACAAGGTGAGGCTGTGGGTGCAGATTTGGCCGACGTCAAAGGACAGGTGGGTGCCCGCCGGGCGCTGGAAATTGCGGCTGCCGGGGGGCACAGTTTGTTGCTGTTGGGGCCGCCAGGCTCGGGCAAATCGATGCTGGCGCAGCGTCTGGCGGGGGTGTTGCCCGCCATGTCGGTCGATGAAGCCTTGCAAAGTGCTGCGGTAGCCAGTTTGGCGGGGCGCTTTGCGCTGGAACGCTGGGGGCAGCGCCCCACCTGCAGCCCACACCACACAGCCAGTGCGGTGGCACTGGTGGGCGGAGGCTCGCCACCGCGTCCAGGCGAGATCTCGCTGGCTGATCATGGGGTTCTGTTTCTGGATGAGTTGCCCGAGTTCTCGCGCACGGCCCTAGAGGCGCTGCGCGAACCGCTGGAGAGCGGACAAATCACGATTGCCCGTGCAGCCCAGCGGGCGCAGTTTCCCGCCCGTTTTCAATTGGTCGCAGCCATGAACCCCTGCCCCTGCGGTTATCTGGGGGCAGCCCACCGCGCCTGCCGCTGCACCCCAGATCAGGTGGCCCGTTATCAGGGCAAGCTCAGTGGCCCTTTGCTCGATCGTATTGATCTGCATGTGGAAGTGCCGACATTGCCTGCACAAGACCTCTTGGGCACGCCATCGGGCGAATCCAGTGCCGCAGTGCGGGCGCGCGTGGTGCAGGCGCGGGGTCGGGCGGTACAACGCCAGGGGTGTACCAACCAAGCATTGCAGGGGCAGGCGATAGACACACATTTGCTGCTAGAGCCTGCGGCGGCCCAATTTCTGCAACAGGCTGCCGCCCGGTTGGGCTGGTCGGCACGGGCCATGCACCGTGCCCTGCGGGTGGCCCGCACCATTGCCGATTTGGCCGGGGCGCAGCATACCCAAGTCGGTCATGTGGCAGAAGCCATGCAGTACCGGCGCGGGATGCACCACTGATGTGCCGTGGTAGTTTTGCCGTGGTGCTTTGGCTCGCCCCTGTGCATACTGCTTTTTCATCGCCTGATTGGATGTGTTTTTGAACCATGACGCCTGTCTCTTCTCCCCCACCAGGAACCGTATCCACTGAGGTGGTCGCCATTGACTGGCCCTTGCCGCCCGGTGGCGGCTATGTCCATGCCCCAGCCAGCCCCGAAGGGTTGAGTTGCCACATGGAGGCGATCAATGGGCAGGTGCGCAGCCTGTTGCTGGTGTCGGCCAATGAGGCCGGACGGTTTTTTCTGGTGCAGTAGCCCCCAGCACGCACCACCATGACCCTGCGCTTTGCGATGGTGCGTCGCCTGTGGTTGAGCAAGACGCTGCAAGCAACCACGGCCACGCCAGCGATAGACCGGCCCAGTCGCTTCTTGTTGACTCTGCGCCATGCTGATTTGGTGCAGGGCCAAACCGTGGGGCATGTAGAAAACGGTATGGGCTTGTTTTTGTTTCAGCCTTTGGAGGGGAATGGGCCGCTGGAATGTGTTTTTTACCCCCGCGAGGCCTATCAGAAGGTGCAATGGTTGGAGCCGGTGCCAGAAGCGGCCAGCCCCACGCCCGAACCTGTAGCTGCTGCACCTTCTGCACCGCCAGCACCAACCCCAGCACAGGAGGAGCCAACCTCCCTGTCCTCCTCGTTGTCGGGCAATGCAATTGTCGATCCCGAGCAACTCTTGGTGGCACTGGAGCAGCAGGCCCGTATGCCAGTGGTTCGCATTGGTGAGGCCTTGACGGCGCTGGGGCTGGTGACCAGAGAACAGTTGGCCGATGTGCTGGAGAAGCAAAAAACCGAGCGTGGCGCCCCATTGGGCGAGATGCTGGTGCAAAGCGGTCAGATTTCGCGCGAAGACTTGCAGATGGCACTGGTGCGCAAGATGGGCTACCCGGTCGTGGATGTGGCCCGGTTCCAAATCCATGCCGAGGCGCTGAAAAAAGTACCGTTTGCGATGGCCCAGCGTTTGCATGTCTTGCCATTGCTGCAACGTCCGGGACTGCTGGTGGTTGCCGCAGAAGACCCCTCCTTGCGTTCCACCATTGATGCACTGGAGTTCCTGACCCAGTCGCGTGTGTTGGCCGCGTTGGCCGGGGCGGTTCAACTGGCAGAACTGATTCAGCCCAGCTACGCGCATGCGGGGTTAGACACTTCTGGGGGCCAGACTGGGGGGCGGCCCCAAGAACAGGTTGTACCGGTGTCGGCCAGCGAATTGCGTGCCTCTTTGGAGCTGGACAGCAGCCAAGAGGAAGACACCGCAGACGTTGCGCCCCAGATCACCCAGACCGATAACTCACTGGTGCGACTGATCAACACCATGATCATCGATGCACAAAAGCAGGGCGTCTCGGACATCCACATCGAAACCTACCCCGGCAAGCGCAAGATACGAATTCGCTTTCGGCGCGATGGTGTGCTGGCACCTTACATGGAGTTGCCACACACTTACCGTTCGGCCTTGGTGGCCCGCATCAAGATCATGTGCGAATTAGACATCTCGGAGCGGCGCAAGCCCCAAGATGGCAAGATCAATTTCAACAAGTTTTCCAGCGGTCACCATTTGGAGTTGCGGGTAGCGACCATTCCTACCCAGGCCGGTGCCGAAGATGTGGTGCTGCGTTTGTTGTCATCGGCCAAGCCCGTAAGCCTCTCTGCTTTGGGGCTGTCACCCGCCAACCACCGCCAATTGACCGAGGCCGTAGAGCGTCCTTATGGCATGGTGCTGTGCGTTGGCCCCACAGGCTCTGGCAAGACCACGACGTTGCATTCGGTGTTGCAACACCTCAACACCCCCGAGCGCAAAATTTGGACGGCTGAAGACCCGGTAGAAATCACCAATCCCGATCTGCGCCAGGTGCAGGTCAATCCTAAAATCGATTGGACTTTTGCCAAGGCGCTGCGCGCCTTCTTGCGTGCCGACCCCGACATCATCATGGTGGGTGAGATTCGCGATCAGGAGACTGCCCAGGTCGCTGTGGAGGCTTCGCTCACTGGCCATTTGGTGCTCAGCACCCTGCATACCAACAGCGCCCCCGAGACCATTATCCGCTTGCTGGATATGGGCATGGACCCTTTCAATTTTGCCGACTCGTTGCTGGCTGTGCTGGCCCAACGGCTGGCCCGCAAGTGGTGTCCACAATGCAAACGCACCGAGGTGGCCGATGAGGATTACATCCAGACGCTGCTGCACGAGTATCTGCGCTCCTTTCCCGAGGCCTTGCGTCCTGACCCAGAAGCACAGCGAGCGCAATGGTTGCACCAGTATGGCCATAACGATCAGTTGCTGCGCGCCCATGCCCCTGGTTGTGTCCATTGCCACCACACGGGCCTGAGTGGGCGTTTGGGGCTGCACGAGCTGCTGCTGGTGGTACCCGAGGTGCGCCACTGCATTCAGCAACGCGCCCGCCCAGAAGCGATTCAGCAGGCGGCTATGCAGCACAGCCACTTTCGTACCCTGCGTCAAGATGGGATTGAGAAAGTGCTGGCAGGCCTGACCAGCCTAGAAGAGGTGCGGGCCAATTGCAATGGCTGACAGGCTAGCTGCTTGGGCCGTCACAATGGCTTGGTTGTTGTTGGATCTACCGATTTTGTTATGACTGTTACCTTTTCTGTTCAACCCCTGCGGGGCGTCCGTATTTTGAGTCTGGCGCTGAACCTGCCTGGCCCCGCCGCGCTGCTGCGCTGTGCGGCGATGGGCGCACAATGCACCAAGCTGGAGCCGCCGCCCCCGCTGGGGCAGCCTACTGCCGACCCTATGGGCCACTACAGCCCAGTGGCCTATGCTGCCTTGCACGATGGTGTGGGGGTATTGCACGCCCACCTCAAGACCAGCGAGGGCCAAGCCGTGCTGCATGCCGCGTTGGCCAACGCCGACGTGCTGCTCACCTCGTTTCGGCCCTCGGCGCTGGACAAGCTGGGGCTGGGCTGGGAGGCACTGCATGCCCGCTACCCCCAGCTGTCGCTGGTGCGCATTGTGGGCGCTACGGGCCAGCGTGCCGAAGAGCCAGGTCACGACTTGACCTACCAAGCCGAAGCGGGGCTGTTGCAAGGCTTGCAGATGCCCCCCACCCTGTTGGCCGACATGGCAGGTAGCTTGGCCGCCAGTGAGGCCGTGTTGCAGGCCCAATTGGCGTGTGCCCAAGATGGACAAGGCGTGTGCTTGGACGTGGGGCTGGCTGAATCGGCCCAATGGATGGCACTGCCCGCCACATGGGGGCTGATGCACGCTGACAGCGACACCGGCGGTGCCCATGCTGGCTACCAGATGTATCCCTGTGCTGATGGCAGGGTTGCCATGGCGGCCTTGGAGCCTCATTTTGCGGCCCGCCTGTGTGAGGCAGCCGGTCTGCCCCCGCAAGGTGATGCTGCCACTTTGCGCACGGCCAGCACCCATGCGGCTATTGCCCAGTTTGTGGCTCCGCAGACCCGTGCCCAACTGCAAGTGCTGGCACACGACAAAGATATTCCGCTTTACACCCTGCCTTGATGGGGGGCGGATGGTGGTGGGGCCAGAGGGTGTGGCCCATGCCCGCTTTGCTTGCGATGGCGCGGCGTGCAGACTCACTCAAACGGCTTGGGCCGTGGGGTTTGGTCGCTGGAAGGGGGCAAAATGGGCAGCGTGAGCTGGGGTTGTTTGCCGGTCAGGGTTCTCAAAAAGGCCACGATGTCGGCATTTTCTGCCGGGGTAAACGTCTTGCCCAGTTGCAGGCGTCCCATGGTGTCCACTGCTTCACTCAAGGTGTCGGCAGCCCCATCATGAAAATACGGATAGGTCAGTGCCACATTGCGCAGTGTTGGCACTTTGAAGTTGAAGCGGTCGGCGTCCTTGCCGGTCACTCCGGCGCGACCTTCAGCGGGGTTGTCGGTTTTGTAAGGCTCCACAATGCCCATTTTTTGGAATGAGTTGCCGCCCACATTCACGCCGTTGTGGCACGCCACACAACCACTGGCCTTGAAGGTTTGATAGCCGCGCAGTTCTTGTGCATTCAGTGCCTTTTTGTTGCCCTTGAGCCATTGGTCAAAGCGTGCATCGGGTGTGACCAGCGTTTCTTCAAAAGCAGCAATGGCCAGTGTGACTTCGTCAATGCTGAGCTTGTCGGTGCTAAACACCTTTTTAAATTCGCTCACGTACTCTGGAATGGATCGCAACAGGTCTACGGCCAGATCGTGGGTGAATGCCATCTCGCCAGGGTTGGCAATGGGGCCACCGGCCTGCTCGCGCAAGTCTTTGGCGCGCCCGTCCCAGAACTGGGCCAGATTGAGGCTGGAGTTGAGCACTGTGGGCGAGTTGATCGGGCCTTTTTGCCATTTGTCGCCAATAGATGTTTTGAGGTTGTCTGAGCCACCCATGCTCAGGTTGTGGCAGGAGTTGCACGAGATAAAGCCTGAACGCGACAGACGCGGATCAAAAAACAGCTTTTTGCCCAACTCCACTTTGGCCGGATGCGTCACCTTGGCTGCTGGGACAGGCTGTATCGGTTCTGGGGCCATGTCTTTGGCTTGGACGGCCCCCATAGCCAGCAGGGCTGTGGTGGTTAGCCCTCCCAGAATGGCACGGAAAGTAGAACGCTGTTTCATGATGCACCCCTTTGTCTGGCACAGACAAGGAATAGCCTGCTTCACCCCACCAGCACTTTGCTTGCAAAGGCGTAGACCATCCCCAAAATTGCATTCTGAAAACAATGGGGTGGGCAGACCTTGATGCACCTCAACAAAGTGGGCCATCTCCGGGCTCTACCGCCACGGGCACTCTGGGGGCCAGCGCGCACATTAGCTCATAGCCCACGGTGCCTGCAGCCTGGGCCACTTCGTCAATGGGCAGCACGGTGCCATTGGTGGCGCGCCCCCACAGCGTCACTTCGCTGCCCAAGTCCACCGGCCCACCAGCGGCCAACACGGGGGTCAGATCCACCGTCAACATATCCATACTGACCCTGCCCACCAGCCGAGTGCGGATGCCGTTGACCAGCACTGGCGTGCCTGTAGGGGCATGGCGCGGATAGCCATCGGCATAGCCACAGGCGGCTACGCCAATTTGCATTGGGCCATTGGCAGTGAAGCAGGAGCCATAGCCCACGGTATCACCCGCTTGGAGTTGCTGCATGCCAATGAGGCGGGTGCCCAAGGTCATGGCGGGCCGCAAATCCCAGTCTTGCAGGCAGTGCTCTGGGTGGTCGGGGGAGCTGCCATAGAGCGCAATGCCTTCGCGCAGCCAGTCGCCACGGGCCAGCACATTCTGGCTGTGGCGCAGCGTAGCAGCACTGTTGCCCAAGGTGCACTCGCCGGGCAGGTCTTGGGTGGCCGTGGCAAAGGTGGCTATTTGGTGGGCGATGCCGCGCGGGCCATCGGCATCACTGAAGTGGGTCATAAATGAGATCTCTTCTACCTGTGGCAGAGCATTGAGCCGTGCCCAAGCACTGCGAAAACGCTGTGGCGTAAAGCCCAGCCGGTTCATGCCGGAGTTCATTTTGAGAAACACACGGTGTGGCATCTGTGTCTTGTGTGCGGCCAGCCAGTCGATCTGTGCCTCACAGTGGATGGTGTGCCACAGCCCCAGCCGTGAGCACAACTCCAGATCGCGCGGTTCAAACACACCTTCTAGCAACAAGATTGGGCCACGCCAGCCCAGTTGGCGCACCCGTGCTGCCTCATCCAAGTCGAGCAAGGCAAAGCCATCGGCGGCCCGCAGCCCTTCAAAAACGCGCTCAATGCCGTGGCCGTAGGCATTGGCCTTGACGACGGCCCATAGGCGGGCATCAGCCCCTGCCGTGCGCAGGCGGGCCAAATTGTGTTGCAGAGAAAGGGTATGGATGGTGGCGTGGATAGGGCGCGGCATGGCTGGCACTCAGGGAATATGCGGGGGATTCTGGCACCGCAATGGAACCGCTTGCGTGATATAACCGCCCATCTTTTGCCATTGCAGCCGCCAGCGCCCCCTTTTTTTCTGCACCGGGCCACTGCCTTCGCCCCAGCACTCCCCTTATGGCCATTCATTGATGAAGCGCGGTTTTTACACCATCATGTCGGCGCAGTTTTTCAGCTCGCTGGCCGACAATGCCTTGTTTGTGGCCGCTGTGGAGCTGTTGCGCACCGGCGGCGCACCCGAGTGGCAGCGTGCCGCGCTGGTGCCTATGTTTGCACTGTTTTATGTCATTTTGGCGCCCTTCGTGGGTGCGTTTGCCGACGCACTGCCCAAAGGGCGGGTGATGTTTGTCAGCAATGCCATCAAGGTGGTGGGTTGCTTGATGATGCTGTTTGGCTCGCATCCGCTGTTGGCTTATGCGGTGGTTGGGCTGGGGGCCGCGGCGTATTCACCAGCCAAGTACGGCATCCTGACGGAGTTGTTGCCGGCCTCGCAATTGGTCAAGGCCAATGGTTGGATTGAGGGCTTGACCATCGCCTCCATCATCTTGGGCGTGTTGTTGGGTGGGCAATTGGTGGGGCCCGTCATTGCGCCGTTGTTGTTGGGCATTGATGTGCCGGGAATGGATACCAGCATTGATACCGCACCCGAAGTAGCAATTGCTACGCTGATCAGCCTGTATCTGGCCGCTGCTTGGTTCAATACCCGCATCCCGCACACGGGCGTTGAAATGCGGCCACTGCGCCACGATCCACAACACAGTGTGCTGGCCAGCACCTTGGCGCTGTTGCCCGATTTTTGGCGCTGCAACCGGCGTTTGTGGCATGACCGGCTGGGTCAGATTTCGTTGGCCACAACTACTTTGTTTTGGGGGGTATCGGGCAATTTGCGCTATATCGTATTGGCTTGGGCTGCAGCTGCGCTGGGCTACAGCACCACTTCGGCTTCGGCTTTGGTCGGGGTGGTGGCCATTGGTACGGCTGCTGGGGCAGTGCTGGCCTCGGCCCGGATGCGCCTAGATGGCGCTACCCGTGTCATTCCATTGGGCATTGCCATGGGGGTGCTGGTGATTTTGATGAATTTCATCGATACCATCTGGCTGGCTGTGCCCTTTTTGATTGTGTTGGGGGGCTTGGGCGGCTTTTTGGTGGTGCCCATGAATGCACTGTTGCAGCACCGGGGCCATAACCTGATGGGTTCGGGGCGCTCTATTGCGGTGCAAAACTTCAATGAGCAAGCCTGTATTTTGGGGTTGGGGGGCTTGTATGCACTGTCTACCAAACTGGGGCTGTCGGCCTTTGGTGCCATTGCGGTCTTTGGCATTGTGGTGGCTGGCACGATGTGGATCATTCGGCGCTGGCACTGCCACAACTGCACCCACCATAGCCACGAAGTAGAGCACCTGCTGCACATTGCCCGCCACGACGCACACCACTGATCCTGCTGCGCACCTGTACCATGCCTGCACCCAGCCGCCGCGCCATCTTGCATACCTTACTGGCGCTGGTGTTGTTGGTGCTGGCTGCAGGAGATCTGCTCTGGCTGCACCGGCTCGACACGCTGGATCAGCGCGTGGGCGATGCCTTGCTGCGCTGGCAAGCCCAAAGCCGTGTGCCCCCCGCCGATGTGGTGGTGATCGATATTGACCAACCTTCGCTCAAGAATCCGCAGATGTTTGAGTTGGCTGGGGTTTGGCCTTGGCCGCGCGTGATTCATGCGGAACTGATCGAGCAGCTGGCGGCCCAGCAGCCGCGTGCCATCGTCATTGATCTGATCTTCAATACGCCCGACCGTTTTCGCCCGCACAACGATGTGGCGCTGGCCCAAGCTTTGCGCTTTGAGCGGGCCTTTGTGCCTATGGTGCTGATGGAGGATTCTACCGACCAAGCACCGCTGGCCTTGGCCCCACCGGCGATGGGCTTGCGCGCCCTGCCCGGTGCCAACCCCGATGCGCGTTATGGCATTGATGGCCCAGCAGCTTTGCCTGCCGAGGTCTGGCGCACTGGGTATATCAACTTCATCAAGGATGCCGATGGCACAGGCCGCGAGACCGAAACGGGCCGCATTGTCCAGGGGTGGTGGATTCCCCATTTGGTGGGGCGGGTTGCACAAGCACTGAACCTGCCGCAACCGGCCCAGCCGCGCTTTCGGTTGCACTGGTATGGTCAGGAGTTCACCCGCATTCCCTATGCCCAAGCCTATTTGGCCACCCAAACTGGCAGCGGAGCCTTGCCCTTTGATGCCCGTGGCAAGATCATCGTTTTGGGCTCCACTGCCCCCGGCTTGCTGGATTTTGTGCCCACGCCGCTGGACGCTACTACCCCTGGTGCCTTTGTGTTGGCTACGGCACTGGCCAATCTGCAAGCGGGCGATTGGCTGCGCGATGCGCCAGTTTGGGCCAACCCGTTGTTGGCGTTGCTGAGCATCGTGGGGGTGGCACTGGCTTTTGGCCTGCACCGGCCTGTGGGTTGGATTGTGGCGGTGCAGGCATTGGTGATAGTGGGGGCGCTGGGGGCCAGTGCTGGGTTACTGGGGCGCCATGTGTATTGGATACCTGTGTCGGCGTTGGTGTGGGGCACCATGGCTCTGCTGGCTTTTGGCTTGCTGAGTTCTCGGCTAGAGATGGGCCAGCGCCGCCATGTGCAGGCGATGTTCTCGCGTTTTGTGGACCCGCGCATCGTGGCGCAAATTGCCGATGCGCAGCAGGTGGCCCAAGCCCAAGTGACGGCCAGTCGGGAGATCACGGTGCTGTTTTCTGACATCCGGGGCTTTACCCATTTGTCGGAACACCGCCCACCCGAGGCTATTGTGGCGTTGCTCAACCACTACTTTGATGCCCAGGTGCAAGTGATCTTTGCCCACCAAGGCACGCTGGACAAGTTCATTGGCGATGCCATCATGGCCTTTTGGGGTGCGCCTATGGCCCAAGCCGACCATGCCCGGTTGGCCGTGGAGGCTGCACTGGCGATGGGTGAGGCACTAGAACGCTTTATGGCAGAGCTGGACGACCCCAGCGCCCGTTTTGATATTGGCGTGGGTGTGCATACTGGGCCTGCCGTGGTAGGCTTTCTGGGCAGTAGCCAGCGGTTGGATTACACCGCTATCGGAGATACTGTGAATTTGGCCAGCCGTATCGAGGGTTGCACCAAAGGCGTAGCCAGGGTATTGGTCTCTGAGACCACCCGAGAACGTTGTGGTGATGCCTTTGACTTCATTGACCGGGGCGACTTTACGGTCAAGGGCCGCGAACAGGCGGTGCGGTTGTTCGAGCCACATCGGCGCAAGCCCTGAACCACAGGAGAGATACCGTGAATACTTCATTCTTTCTGAGCCGCTGGCGGCATTGGCTGTGTGCCGGTGTAGGGTTGGCACTGGGTGTGAGTGCCTGGGCCAAAACGGTAGAAGTGGCCACCGCCACCACCTTGCGCGCCGGCCCCGCCTTGGATGCCAAGGTATTGGAGCAGCTGGACTCTGGTGCTCAGGTCGAGCACCTCGAAACCCAGGGTGGCTGGCTCAAAGTGCGTGTCAACAAGCGCGAAGGTTGGGTGCGTGTGACCCATGTCAAACTGGAAGTGAGCAGCACCAGCGCCAGCAGCCAAACCAACCCTCTGACGGGAGTGGCGGGCTTGTTTACCGCCAACAGCAACCGGCCCACAGCCACCACCGGCACGCGCGGCCTCACGCCCGAGCAATTGGCCCAAGCCCAGCCTGCCCCAGCAGAAGTGCAGATGCTGGAAACCTATGCCGTCACACCAGCACAGGCTGAACAGTTTGCCCGCAACGGAAAATTGCAAGCCCGTTCATTTGCCACACCCAAGGGAGATGCACCATGATCACCAAGCCTACCCGCCTTGCCGCTTTGCTGTTGGGCACCTTGTTGCTCAGTGCCTGCGAGACCATGAGCGTGGCCCCTGTGGGCAATTTGGTCGGCCAATTGGGCGGTGGCAGCACAGGCCACAACACCTTGGATGTGGTGCATGACGTGGTCAGTGGTGCCACGGCTGCTTTTAAAGACTACACTGCTGCCGAGCAGCGTACGCTGGGCACCGAGTTCTCGGCAGTGTTATTGGGCGCGCGCCCCTTGTTGCGCAACGAGCGCGTGCAACGCTATGTCAACCAAGTGGGTGTCTGGGTGGCCTCTCAGGCCGATAAACCCCTAGACAAAGAGGGCAAGCCCATCCAGTTTGCCTGGCGCTTTGGTGTCATTGATACCGATGCTGTCAATGCCTATGCCACCCCCGGTGGTTACATCTTCATTACGCTGGGGTTGCTCAAGCAACTGGAGTCCGAGGCCGAGTTGGCAGGTGTGCTGGCCCATGAGATTGCCCATGTCACCCGCGGTCACTACCTTGCGGCCCTGAAAAAGGGCGGCTTTGCCCAAATAGCTGGGGGTGTGGTCAAGGCCAAAGCAGGCAGTGGGGTGGTGAGCAGTGCGATGGTCAATGCCGTGCGCAACATCTATAGCCGGGGGCTAGACCAGAGCGATGAATTCCAGGCCGACCGCCTTGGTGTGTTGTATGCCGCACGCGCTGGCTATAGCCCCCAAGGTTTGCCCAATGTGCTGCGCTTGTATGCGGCCTCTGGTTCCAAGGGCGATGCCAACTACAGCATTTTGTTCAGTACCCACCCAGCACCCACCGAGCGCAGCCAGCGCATTGAACCCATGGTGAGTAGCCAACTGGCCCAGGCCGACACCACCGAGAACGAGAAACGTTTCTTGGCCATGCGCCGTCAATTGCGCTAAGCGGGCTTTTTCTGCCACAGATGCCCCGCATCTTCAGCGCAGCCCCGGTGTGTGGGGGCTGGGGGTGCTGGAGCTGCCAGCCAATGCATCTACTGGCGCTGGGCCACGCAAGGCCATGCAGAAAGGCTGCACACAGGCTGTTTCGCCTTGGTAGGGGCAGCCTGGGGTGTCGCACAGGGCCGCACTGGGATGCACCATGTCCTCCTCTTCATGGTGAACATGGCCACTGGCTTGGATGGTCGCCATGTGCAGCCAAGGGTCTTGGCGCAGATGGGGGGCACTATGGCGACCATAAAGTGTGCTGGCCTGTGCGCTGGCTGACGAGCGCAACAGTGGCTGAAACTCCAGCAGCATGAGCGCACTGGTGCGCATCCCGGCCATGCCTGGAGATTCCAAGGCCAATGCCAAGGTGCCCGATTGCAGGCTGGCCGATGGCCCCACAAAGACTGCTTGCAGTGGGCGTGGTGTTCCGGTTCCTGCGCTGGGTGCCGGTTGTGGGCTGCCGAGCCAACCATTGCCTGTGTGCGATGGCTGGGCGGTGGCCTGCGCTTGTTCCCAAGCGCGTAGCCAAGGTGTAGGCACCCGCAAGGTGATGGACACCCCGCGTGGCCCCTCTCGGGTTTGTACCACCCCTTGGTGAACCAGCCAAGTTTGCAAAGGGGCCAGGTCTGGCTCGGCCTTGGCAGGGGGTTGTGGGTCTACCACAGGTACCAGTGCGGCAGGCCAGTGCTGCGCTGCCAGCACCCGCTGGGGGCCTAGCAACGCCGTGGCTTGCTGCACCAAGGTTTGTACCAAGGTGTGCAATGGCTTGCCCACACCGTGGGAGGGCCAGTGCATTGCTGCCGGTCTGGCGATGGTCTTTTCCCCGATTGGGTGGCCTGTGGTGGAGGGGTCTGTGGTGGTGGCGTCCGAATGGCTGGTCAGCAGCATTTTGGGGGCCGCTGGTGGTAAGGTAGGCAAGTCTTGCTTGTGACCAGCATAGCTCTGAATCCAGGCATTGGTGGGCAGTGGCGGGCTGTGCTGTGCAGGCAGTGCAGGCGCTTGGGCCGCACTGTGCTCTGTCGAGGTGGGCACTGTAGAGGGTGTTGGTGCTGCCTTTGGCAGCGGTGTGGTTGTTCGTGTGGCCGGGAGGGGCACACCAGCCTGAAGTGGCGCACCCAGCGCCTGCAAGAGGGTATTTTGGTTGTGCAATTGAGCTGCTGCTTGCCCCAGACTCTGGCGCCCTTGGGCCGAGATATGCACCAGCGCCCCCGCAGTGGGTGCAGGGGGCGCGGTGGTGGCAGGAGCAGCACCCACCGGCGCTGGCGTCTCACGCGGCAGCAAGGGACTGCTTGGGCGGGTTGCCGCACTACCCGGCAAGGCCGCCGCAGGAGGCAGAGAGGAGTCCAGATGAACAGTCATGGCTGCCATTGAACCGCAAATCTGTCACTGGTATTCCAGCAAAAAACAGGGCAAAAGACGGCTGTGCACCCACGACAGCACAGCAGCGGTGCAGCCTTAACCACCCCAATGTGGGATCAACGATAGCCCTTTGGGCGGCTGCACTGGCCCACATTCCGCAGGGCTTTTAGTGCATCCCTGCAAAGCCACAGGCACCCGGCCCGCCGGGATGGCTGCAACTGCCGCAGGGGCTGGCAGGCAAGGGCACTGTCCGGGCAGCCTCGTTGGTAGTGGCAAACACCGACAGTTGTTTTTCTAACTGCTGCGACTGGCAACTGGGGCATGCAGGCACAGTGCCCGAGCGCACCAAGGTTTCAAAAGCATGGCCACAGTCTTGGCAAGCATATTCATAGATGGGCATAGCAGAGCGTGTATCCAGATAAAAGGGTCTATTCTCAGCACCGGCAGAGGTCTTGCCAAGGCCACCTTGCTGGATTGGCGCCCAGCGCACAATAAGGCCCATGTGCCTGCGGGCCTTTCTCCACCACTCCCACCCACACAAAGAGTTTTGCCTTGTCTGCTGCGCTTTCGGTCTTGAACCACATTTTTGGCTACCCGCAGTTTCGGGGGCCACAACAGGCCATTGTTGAGCACGTGATTGCCGGGGGCGATGCGCTGGTGCTCATGCCCACGGGCGGGGGCAAATCGCTGTGCTACCAAATTCCAGCCATCGTGCGCCAACAGCAAGGCCAAGGCTTAGCCATTGTGGTCTCACCACTGATTGCATTGATGCAAGACCAAGTGGGCGCTTTGCACGAAGCGGGGGTGGAGGCCGCCTTTCTCAATTCGACACTGGATTGGCAGCAGACGCAGGAGGTGGAGCAGCGCCTGCGCACGGGTGCCATCACCTTGCTCTACGCAGCCCCTGAGCGTGTGAATACACCACGGTTTTTGGCACTGCTCGATGCACTGTATCAGCAGGGGGGCTTGGGCCTGTTTGCCATTGACGAGGCCCATTGCGTAAGCCAGTGGGGCCATGATTTTCGGCCCGAATACCGTGCCCTGAGCGTGCTGCATGAGCGTTTTCCGGCTGTGCCGCGCATTGCCCTGACAGCTACTGCCGATGCCTTGACCCGTGCCGACATCATTGAGCGGCTGCAGCTGGAAGAGGCGCGGCTGTTTGTCAGTAGTTTTGACCGGCCCAATATCCGCTACACCATTGCTGAAAAAGGCAAAGACGTGACGGGCCAATTGCTGCGCTTCATTAAAGACGAACATGCGGGCGATGCGGGGGTCGTCTATTGCCAGTCTCGCAAACGGGTGGAGGAGTTGGCCACAATGTTGGCCCATGCCGGCATTGCGGCACTGCCCTACCATGCTGGTTTGCCCGCCGAGTTGCGCCAAGAGCACCAAAATCGCTTTCTGCGCGAAGAGGGCATTGTCATGGTGGCCACCATTGCCTTTGGCATGGGCATCGATAAGCCCGATGTGCGCTTTGTGGCCCATGTCGATATGCCCAAGAACATCGAAGGCTACTACCAAGAAACAGGCCGTGCGGGCCGCGATGGGCTGGCCGCCCATGCTTGGATGGCTTATGGCTTGAGCGATGTGGTGAACCAGCGGCGCATGATTGATGAAAGCCCCGCCGCTGAAGAGTTTAAACAGGCGCTGCGTGGCAAGCTAGAGGCGCTGTTGGCATTGGCCGAGGCTACGGACTGCCGCCGGGTGCGCCTGTTGGCGTATTTTGACGAGGCATCGACGCCCTGCGGCAATTGCGACAATTGCCTGCACCCCCCCGAAGTTTGGGATGCTACCGACTGCGCACGCAAGCTGCTATCGACCATCTACCGTATCCAACAGGCCAGTGGACTCAACTTTGGTACCCAGCACACACTGGATGTGTTGCGTGGCAAAAGTACCGACAAAATCGTGCAATATGGTCACGACAAGCTCTCTACCTTTGGTATTGGGCCAGAATTTGGCGAGTTGCAATTGCGTGCGGTGCTGCGTCAGTTGTTAGCCACCGGTGCGGTGGGATTGCATAAGGTGCAATTGGACAATGGGCACAGCTTTGATACCCTGTGCCTGACCGATGCCTCACGGGCGGTGCTGCGTGGCGAGCAGCCGGTGCGTTTGCGCGCTTCGGTAGCAGCCCCTGCTGGTTTGCGTGAGCGCCGTCAGCGCCGCACAGCCGCCAGCCTGCCCCCTGTGGCCGAGGGGCTAGACCAGGCAGCCTTGGCCCGTTTTATCAACTTGAAAGCCTGGCGTGCCGAGGTGGCCCGCGAGCATGGTTTGCCTGCTTATGTGATTTTTCACGATGCCACGCTGGCCGCCATTGCGCAGCAGCAGCCGGGCACACTGGCGGATTTGCAAGGTATTAGCGGCATGGGGGCCAAAAAATTGCAAGCCTACGGGGCCGAAGTGCTGCGGGTATGCAACTCACCAAGGGTTTAACGCAGAACTTCGGGCAGCTCGATTTTCACTTCCAGCACTTCGAGGTTCTCTTGGCGTTCCAGATGGACTTTGATGTCGTCCAGATCAATCGACACATACTTGGAAATGACGGCCAGCAACTCGCGCTGCAAAGCGGGCAGGTAGTCGGGCATGGCTGCATTGCGCCCAGTGCGCTCGTGCGCCAAAATGATTTGCAGGCGCTCACGAGCCACATTGGCAGAGGTTTTTTTCTCTCCCAGAAACAAGGTCAGCAAGGACATGCGCAGCCTACCTCCCGCCAAAGATGCGCTTGAAGAAGCTGGGCTTTTGCGCATCGGTAAAACGCATGGGCTTGTCTTCGCCCAAGAAGCGTGCTACCACATCATGGTATGCCTCGGCCACATCAGTGCCCTTGAGGTGAATGGCGGGCAGGCCTTGATTGGAGGCTTGCAACACCTCTTCGGACTCAGGCACCACCCCAATCAGCGGAATGCGCAAAATGTCTTGGATGTCGGTGATAGACAGCATGTGACCATCTTCGACCCGATTGGGATCGTAGCGGGTGATAAGCAGATGTTCTTTGACCGCTTCGCCACCGTCGATGGCCCGTTGCGTTTTGCTGCCCAACATGCCCAAAATGCGGTCGGAGTCGCGCACTGAGGAGACTTCGGGGTTGGTCACTACCAAGGCCTCGTCGGCAAAGTGCATGGCCATCAGGGCGCCGGTTTCGATACCGGCTGGAGAATCGCAGACGATATAGGCAAATCCCATTTCGGCCAAACCCTGGAGCACTTTACCTACGCCTTCCAAGGTCAGTGCGTCTTTGTCGCGGGTTTGCGAGGCCGCCAAGATAAACAAGTTATCGCAGTTTTTGTCTTTGATCAGTGCTTGGCTGAGGTTGGCTTCGCCTTGGATGACGTTGATCAGGTCATAAACCACGCGGCGTTCACAGCCCATGATGAGGTCAAGGTTGCGCAGCCCCACATCAAAGTCGATCACGGCTGTTTTGTGACCGCGCAGCGCGAGACCGGAAGAAAATGCGGCGCTGGTGGTGGTTTTTCCCACGCCCCCCTTGCCTGAGGTCACGACAACGATTTTGGCCATGGATTGAAATTCCTGTGCAATAGGTAAGATTCGGATGTGGGTTCAAGCCAGCGGGCAGACGCTCAGAGCGGTTCGATCAGCAGCTTTTCGCCATCGAGCCGCACTTGGGCGGGTTTGCCCACGACTTCGGCAGCAATGGCTACTTCGGTGGTGCAGTAAATGCCCGCAATCGAGATCAACTGGGGGTCCATACAGGTGGTGAAGATGCGCGCGCCGGTGTCGCCCCTGGCGCCAGCAATGGCACGCCCACGCAAAGGTGCATACACATGGATGTTGCCGTCGGCAATCACTTCGGCACCAAAGCTGACCATTGCCAGCACCACCAGATCAGCGCCCCGCGCATAGACTTGCTGCCCCGAACGCAGGGGTTTGTCTACCACCACGGCTGGCACCCTGGGTGCAGGCCGCACCACTTCTACTTCATGCACTACCTCGTGAATGATTTCGCGCACCTCCGGTGGTGCTGGCGGGCGAGCGGGCGGGGCATCGGAGGCTGCCACCAAGCCCACACTGTGGGCGGCTGCCATCTGTGCGGTGCTGCCACCACGCACTGCCACCGGCACCGTGCGGTGCTGGTGCAGCAGGTGGGCCAGTGCTGCAAAGTCAATGGGTTTGGGCTCGTCACGCACACCGGTCAGGTCGATCAGTACCGGGTCGTTGTCGAAGAAGTCTGGGTCGTCGGCCAGGCGCTGGGCCAACTCGGCGGCCAGCACCCCGACATCGGTGCTCTTGAGCATCACCGCCACTACGGGCAGCGAGGCGCTCTTGAGGTCAAAGCTGGAGCGATTCTGTACCGCAGTGTCAATGGCCATGGGCGAGAGGGGTTGAAAAGGAGCGATCAGGGGCGCGCTTCCATAAGCAGCGGAGTGTACCGCGCGCGCTTATGGGATGCACCTGTCTTGTGCATCCAGCGTGGCACAACAACGTAGGGATTGCGCTGTAAAAGAGGGGGAGATCCGGTTTTCTACGCATATCAATTGGCCCCACAATGCACTGACCCGGCCCCGTGGCACTGTTACTGCCCTTGGGCCAGGCCTTTTTCTCCATCCAGAAAGATCGACCGAATGATTGCACTGAACCACACCCATGATCCCGCCGCCCGCAGCTGGCTGGCTTCGGCCAACGTGCCCGGCTGTGATTTTCCGATCCAGAATCTGCCGATTGCCGTCTTTCGCCATTTCCGCGAGAACGAAGCCTTCCGTGGAGGCATTGCCATTGGCGACCAAGTGATTGATTTGGCACGGGTCGTGGTGGTCGGTTGTCTGGAGGGCCGGGCTGCCGAGGCGGCACTGGCTGGTGCCTACCACAACCTCAATGTGCTCATGGGTTTGGGGCCAGATGCTTGGCAGGCACTGCGTCATGGGCTGTTTGCGCTGCTGCAGGAGGGGGCCGAAGGCCCCAAGGTGGATGCGCTGCGCACCTGCCTGATCCCCCAAGTGGCGGTGGAATACAACGTGCCCGCCCAGATTGGCGATTACACGGATTTTTACACTTCAGTGCACCATTCGGCCAACATTGGCAAGATTTTGCGTGGCGATAACGGCACCGATCCCGTGCTGCCCAATTTCCGCTGGATTCCCGTGGGCTACCACGGTCGTGTCTCCAGCATTGGCGTTAGTGGTCAAGAATTCCGCCGTCCCTTGGGCCAGTCCCTGCCTGCCGGTGCCACCGAGCCCGTCTTTGGCCCTTGCAAGCGTCTGGACTATGAATTGGAGTTGGGCATTTATGTGGGCCCTGGCAATGATCTGGGCAATGCGATCCGTTTGGCCGATGCTGAAGCGCATATCTTTGGTATTTGCCTGCTCAACGACTGGTCGGCCCGCGATATTCAGGCTTGGGAATACATGCCCTTGGGCCCGTTCTTGTCCAAAAATTTCGCTACCACCGTATCGCCCTGGATTGTGTCGATGGAAGCCTTGGCCCCTTATCGCCAAGCGTGGGTGCGCCCCGAGACCGACCCCCAACCCCTGCCCTATCTGAACGATGCCAGCAACAACGCCGCTGGTGCGCTGGATATTCAACTCGAAGTGGCTATCGACACCCCCCAGCGCCGTGCCGCAGGGGCCAACCCCGTGCGGGTATCGCAAACCAGCTTCCGCCACCAGTACTGGACGGCGGCGCAAATGCTGGCCCACCATACCGTGGGTGGTTGCAACCTGCAGCCCGGCGACTTGCTGGGGACTGGCACGATCTCTGGCCCCACCCCTGCCGAGGCCGGTGCCTTGATCGAGCTGACCAAAGGGGGCCGTGAGCCTATCACCCTGAGCGGCCCTGGCGCTCCAGATGAGCAGCGCAGCTTTCTGGAAGATGGCGATACCGTCATCATCCGTGGCTGGTGTGAAAAACCCGGTGCTGCCCGCATCGGTTTTGGTGAATGCCGTGGCACAGTGCTGCCCGCCCGCGACAACACCTGAACACAGCGGCGCTAGAGCGGCGCCTTGGCCCCTTTAGTTTGCGACCACCAGGGACGGCTATGCCGTCCCTTTTTTTGGGGGGCTCACGGCCCTAGGCCGGCTCTATACTGGGTCGCGCACCTGTGGTGTGCGTCTTTGTTGATTGGTTTTTTAGGAAGGAACTTCCCGATGTCCGGTTCTGCTTTCCATGCCCTCAAAACCCTGGCCTTGGCATTGGCCGTTTTCTCTACTGGGTTGGCCCATGCTGCTGGCGGTCATGGCCCGCACTGGAGTTACCACGGTGACCACGAAGGGCCAGCCCGCTGGGCCGAATTGGACACCACCTTCGAGACCTGCGCCAAAGGCCGCAACCAAAGCCCGGTAGACATCAGCACTACCGTCAAGGCTGAGTTGCCTGCTTTGCAGTTCCACTACGGCCAGTCTGAACCCACCATTGTCAACAATGGACACACTGTGCAGGTCAATGTAGCGGCAGGTAGCCAGCTCAAGGTGGGCGAGCAAACCTACGAGCTATTGCAGTTTCACTTCCATACCCCCAGCGAGGAAACCATCCAGGGCAAGCACCTGCCTATGGTGGCGCACTTTGTCCACAAAAATGCCACTGGGCAATTGGGCGTGGTAGCGGTGTTGTTCCAGTCCAGCCCGACACCCAAGAACGCTACTTACGCACCAGTGTTTGACCACCTGCCCCGTCCCGGCGAGAAGATCACTGTAGATGGACTGGTGCTCGATTTGGCTCATCTGTTGCCTGCTGAACGGGGCTACTACGCCTTTGAAGGCTCCTTGACGACGCCACCCTGCTCCGAGTCGGTGCAATGGATGGTGCTGAAAAAACCGGTGGCGCTGGGGCACGAGCAGATCAAGGCGTTCCGGCGCTTGTTCAACGCCAATGCCCGTCCGGTGCAGCCGCTCAATGGCCGGATCATCAAAGAGTCACTTTGAGTCGTCAGTAGAAACCCTGTCAGTAGAAACCCTTAGTTTTTGCTGAGTCGGCGCTAGAATCCGCAGCTTTGACCCCTGCGGAGCTTTTCTATGTCTTTGGCCGATCGGGTTCGTTACCCAGACTTTCTCCAGCGCACCATGACTGCCGAACAGGCAGCCGCCCTGATTCCTGCCGGTGCCAATGTGGGCATGAGTGGTTTTACCGGCGCGGGCTACCCCAAGGCGGTGCCGCTGGCGCTGGCGGCACGTATCGAGAACGAACACGCCCAAGGCCATCCGTTCCGTATCAGTGTGTGGACGGGGGCTTCCACGGCCCCCGAGTTGGATGGGGCATTGGCCAAGGTCAATGGCATCGAGATGCGCCTGCCCTTTCAGTCCGACCCGATTTGCCGCAACAAAATCAACAGCGGCGAGATGCAGTTCAGCGACATGCACCTGTCGCACGTAGCGCAACACGCTTGGTTTGGCTTTTTGGGCCATCTGGATGTGGCCGTGGTAGAGGTGGCGGGGGTGCTGCCCGATGGCCGTTTGATTCCATCCACCGCAGTCGGTAACAACAAAACCTGGCTGGATTTGGCCGATAAGGTGATTTTGGAAGTGAATACCCAAGTGCCGGAGAAGATGGACGGCATGCACGATATTTACTACGGCACGGCGGTGCCGCCGCACCGCAAACCTATCCCCATGACGCACCCGCACGAGCGCATTGGCGAGCCGTATTTGCACGTCGATCCGGCCAAGGTGGTGGCAGTGGTGCATACCCACCAAGGCGACCGCGACACCCGCTTTGCCACGCCGGATGAGGTATCGCAAAAAATCGCTAGCTACATCATCGACTTTTTGCAGTTTGAGGTGAAGCAAGGCCGCCTGCCTGCCCATTTGTTGCCGCTGCAATCGGGGGTGGGTAACGTGGCCAATGCGGTGCTGGCTGGGCTACTGGATGGCCCGTTTGAGCAACTGACCGGCTACACCGAAGTGCTGCAAGATGGCATGTTGGATTTGTTGCGTGCGGGCAAGATGGTGTCGGCCTCGGCCACCGCCATTTCTCTCAGCCGCACCGCCTTGGCTGATTTTCAGCAAAACATCGATTTTTACCGCGAGCGCATCTTGCTGCGTCCGCAAGAAATCAGCAACCACCCCGAACTGGTGCGCCGCTTGGGCATCATCGCCATGAATGCCATGATTGAGGCCGACATCTATGGCAACGTGAACTCCACCCACATCATGGGTTCGGGCATGATGAATGGCATTGGCGGTTCGGGCGACTTTGCGCGCAATGCTTACCTGTCGTTCTTTGTCACGCCTTCGGTGGCTAAAGATGGTGCCATCTCCTGCATTGTGCCAATGGCTTCGCACGTAGACCACACCGAGCATGATGTGCAAATCATCGTCACGGAACAAGGCTTGGCCGATTTGCGCGGCTTATCGCCCACGCAGCGCGCCCAACGCATCATTGACCACTGCGCCCACCCGGACTTCCGCCCGGCATTGCACGACTACTTGGCCCGCGCCAAGAAGGGGGCTGCTGGTCAACACACGCCGCATTTATTGGACGAGGCGCTGTCGTGGCACAGCCGCTATGTGAAGACTGGCAGTATGAAGGGATAAAAAACAAAAAATCAATTCAAAAGCAGAGCACTATTCAGTGGTGCGTCAGCGCCGCCGATGCCAAGCGAGGGTCTCGGCGCTGCTGCTGCCGAATGAAGCGTGCCAATTCTTTGTCCAGCCGGTGGATATGGATGGACAACCAGTCGCGCAGCAACCAAGACAGTTGCGCTGCTACCGTGATGGCACCGGCTTGGTAGCGCACCCGCAGGCTTTCCAGATCGGCCATGAAACGCTGGTGGCCCTGCCGGTGTTCGGCCAAATGCGGATAGCCCCAAGCCTCCATTTGTTGCTCTTCGTGGTGGATATGGCTACGGGTGTCGCGAATGATGGCCTCCAACAAGGGCCCTACCACTTCGTGACCGCGTCCTTGGCTGGTGGCCGTGTGCAAGGTGTTGACCTGCTCCACCAGCAACTGATGGTCTTGATCAATCAGACCATTGTCGATCGCCATGTCATTGCCCCATTGGAAATAAGCCATTTGCATTCTCCCGTTGGTATGCACCATCTGCATGAAAAGCGTCAGTCTGGTGCTGAAACTGATAGTGGCTTTTTACGCCTGTTCTGTGACAGAGGGAAGAAGAAAATAGGCATATCTCTATCAGGGAAAACGATAAGATAGCTTCTATCTTGCATGAATCAATAGACTGATGCTATTGATTTAATAGTATTTGTTGATCGAATTGGGCAGAGCATCGGTACTTTGCTGCTGGTCTATCGCACGCTCTGGCGCTAAGGTAGCAAGGTCTATTGCTTGCCCTTGTTGTCTGCCATGACTGCTCCATCCCCCCGCATTCCTGCCCAAAAGAAAACCACCCACAAAATTCATGCCGAAGTCGCTTTGCACGACCACACCCGTTGTCGAGGCTTTATCCACTTGCAGGCCAATCAGCGTTTGCAAGATCTGCTCAACGATCGGCGCGGCTTTATTCCACTGGAGATGAGTGCCGACGGTGGCGAGCTGATTCTTATTTCCAAGCGTTTCATCGTTTATATCCACGAAACCAATGTTGATTTTTCGGACTTCAAGATTTCTGATTAATCCACGCTAGCCACCTGCGGGCCATAAGGCCCGTGCTGATGGGGTCTCTGTAGAACCCAGCAGAGAGCAGCAGGCACCAAAGCTGGCCCCCAATGCCTCTAAGGCGGATATATGGCCTCTCTGGCAGGTCGTCTAAGTGCATGGAGGGTTGAAAGTGGGAAAATCAGCCCCCTTTACTTTCGCCCCCAGCGCAGAACAGCCCATGCTTTATCCCCAAGAATTCGATGTCATCGTCGTTGGTGGCGGCCACGCCGGAACCGAGGCGGCACTGGCCGCTGCCCGCATGGGTTGCCAGACTTTGCTGCTGACCCACAACATCGAGACCTTGGGCCAAATGAGCTGTAACCCCAGCATTGGCGGCATTGGCAAGGGCCATCTGGTCAAAGAGGTGGATGCGCTGGGTGGTGCGATGGCCTTGGCCACCGATGAGGGCGGCATTCAGTTCCGCATCCTGAACAGCAGCAAAGGCCCGGCAGTGCGTGCCACACGGGCGCAAGCCGACCGCATTCTCTACAAGGCGGCCATCCGCCGGATGTTAGAAAACCAGCCCAATCTGTGGCTGTTTCAGCAGGCGGTAGATGATTTGATGGTGGAGGGTGAGCGTGTGGTGGGGGCGGTGACGCAAATAGGCGTGCGCTTTCGCAGCCGCACGGTGGTGCTGACGGCAGGTACTTTTTTAGATGGCAAAGTGCATGTGGGCCTGAACCACTATGCCGCAGGCCGTGCCGGAGACCCGCCCGCCATCAGCCTCTCAGCCCGCCTGAAAGAGTTGCAACTGCCACAGGCCCGCCTGAAAACCGGCACACCGCCACGCATTGATGGCCGCACGATTGATTTTGCCCAATGCACCGAGCAGCCCGGCGATGGTATGCCCGGCGGTGTCAATGAAGGGACAGTGCCGGTGTTCAGCTTTATGGGCAAGGCCGCCATGCACCCGCAGCAAATGTCGTGCTGGATTACGCACACCAACGAGCGCACACACGAGATCATTCGTAGTGGCTTTGACCGCAGCCCCATGTTCACCGGCAAGATTGAAGGCGTGGGGCCGCGCTACTGCCCGAGCGTGGAAGACAAAATCAACCGCTTTGCCGATAAAGACAGCCACCAAATCTTTTTAGAGCCAGAGGGCTTAACCACGCACGAGTTTTACCCCAACGGCATCAGCACCAGTTTGCCGTTTGACATCCAATTGGCGTTGGTACGCAGCATGAAGGGGCTAGAGAACGCCCACATCTTGCGCCCCGGCTATGCGATTGAATACGACTACTTTGACCCACGCTCGCTCAAAAGCAATTTTGAAACCCGGCAGATTCAAGGCCTGTTCTTTGCTGGGCAAATCAACGGCACCACCGGCTACGAAGAAGCCGCTGCCCAAGGGCTGTTTGCAGGCCTGAATGCGGCGCTGCAATGCCGGGGCCAAGCCCCTTGGCTGCCCCGGCGTGATGAAGCCTATTTGGGCGTGCTGGTGGATGACCTGATTACCAAAGGCGTGACCGAGCCCTACCGCATGTTCACCAGCCGGGCTGAGTTTCGCCTGCAACTGCGCGAAGACAATGCCGACATGCGCCTGACCGAGCAGGGCCGCCAGATGGGCTTGGTGGATGATGCGCGTTGGGATGCCTTCAGCCGCAAGCGCGATGCGGTGGCGCGTGAAACAGAACGCCTCAAGGCCACTTGGGTCAATCCGCGCATCCTGCCTGCTGCCGAATCCGAGCGTGTGTTGGGCAAAGCGATTGAGCATGAATACAACCTGTTTGAGCTGCTGCGCCGCCCTAACGTTGCTTATGCGGCGCTGATGCAAATGGATGGCGGCAAATACGCCAGCAACGATGTTTCACGTGAAACATTGGGCGATGCCACCGATGCGGTACTAGAGCAGGTAGAAATTGCGGCCAAATACGCGGGCTACATCGACCGGCAAAAAGATGAAGTACAACGCGCCGCCCATTACGAAAGCCTGCGCCTGCCGCCCGAGCTGGACTATATGCAGGTTTCGGCCTTGAGCATGGAGGCCCGGCAGAAACTACAAAAGCACCGCCCCGAAACCTTGGGGCAGGCCTCGCGCATCTCGGGCATCACACCGGCCACGGTCTCACTGCTGCTGGTGCATCTGAAAAAGGGTGGCTTCAAAGGCTTTGTCAGCAGCACCACCCCGGAGGCGGTATGAGCACCATGGATTTGGAAGCGCCACTGCGCCAAGGCATACAGGCACTGGGCTTGCATTTGAGTGATGTGCAGGTGCAGCAGTTGCTCGACTTTATGGCGCTGCTACAAAAGTGGAACAAGGTTTACAACCTCACAGCAGTACGCAACCCGGCTGAAATGCTCACCCACCATTTGCTCGATAGCTTGGCTGCGGTAGCTCCTTTGCAGCGGCATCTGGCGACTTTGGCTGCGGCGGGGCATACCGCCCCGCGCCTGTTGGACGTGGGTTCTGGCGGTGGTTTGCCGGGCGTGGTGTTTGCTATTTGCTGCCCGGCGCTGGATGTGAGCTGCGTCGATACTGTGGCTAAGAAGGCTGCCTTTATCCAGCAAGCCGCGGTGGCACTCAAGCTGCCCAATCTGCACGGCATCCATGCACGGGTGGAGTCGCTCTCTGGCCCGTTTGATGTGGTCAGTTGCCGCGCCTTTGCTTCGCTGCCCGACTTCACCGCTTGGTCGCGTACTGCCTTGGGGCCGCAAAGTGTCTGGCTGGCGATGAAGGGCAAACATCCGCAAGAAGAAATGGACGCTCTGCCGGCTCAGGTGCAAGTGTTTCACGTGGAACCTCTCACCGTACCGGGGCTGGATGCCGATCGTTGTATCGTCTGGCTGCGTTTGGCGGCCACCACCACAGCCTAAACGCGATATGGCTGGGATTGCCGACTACGGCGCTTTTGTGCTCGCCATCATCGTGTTCTTGGCTATTCCGGGGCCGGGCAATTTGGCCTTGATTACTGCCACGGGCAAAGGCGGTGTCCGTGCTGGGTTGGCCACCACGCTGGGCGTGATGGCAGCCGACCAAGTGCTGATGTGGTTGGCAGTGGCTGGGGTGGCTGCACTGTTGGCCACCTACCCCACCGCTTTTCAGGCGGTGCAGTGGCTGGGGGCGGCTTATTTGGCATGGCTGGGCTGGAAAATGCTCACCGCCCCACCGGGCGCACCCCCGGTGCTGGTGATGCAACCACGCCATTACTTTCGCCAAGGGGCGCTGATCACGTTGCTCAACCCCAAAGCCATTGTGTTTTATATGGCCTTCTTCCCATTGTTTGTGGACCCAACCCACCATCAGGGCGTGCTCACCTTTGGCATCATGGCACTCACGATTGCGCTGCTCACGCTGGCCTATGCGTTGATTGTGGTACTGCTCACCCACCATTTGGCCGCTCGGCTGCGGGCTAATCCGCTGATTGGCCGTGTGCTGGAAAAAACCGCTGGGATGCTGCTCATCGGTTTTGGTTTCAAACTCGCTTTCTCAAGGTAAACCGCCATGTCCCATATTTTTTGTGTTGCCAACCAAAAGGGTGGCGTGGGCAAGACCACCACCACCGTCAATTTGGCTGCGGGCTTGGCCCGGCAGGGCCAACGGGTGTTGTTGGTCGATTTAGACCCTCAAGGCAATGCCACGATGGGTTCGGGGGTGGACAAGCGTGAACTGCCACTGTCGGTGTATGACGTGTTGATGGGCGAGGCCAGCGTGGCCGAGGCCGCCGTGGTTGCCCCGGCCTGTGGCTACCAAGTGCTAGGAGCCAACCGTGAATTGGCCGGTGCCGAGATCGAACTGGTCTCATTACCTCAGCGCGACCGGCGCCTCAAGGCTGCACTGGCACAGGCCGCCGCCGATTACGATTTTGTGCTGGTGGATTGCCCCCCCTCGCTGTCTATCCTGACGCTCAATGGCCTGTGCGCAGCCCACGGTGTGGTGGTACCCATGCAGTGCGAATACTTTGCCCTAGAGGGCGTGACCGACCTGCTGCACACCATTACCCAAGTGCGGGCCAACCTCAACCCCGATTTGCAAATCATTGGCTTGCTGCGCGTGATGTTCGACCCACGCACCACCTTGCAACAGCAGGTCAGCGAGCAATTGCAGGCCCATTTTGGCGACAAGGTGTTCCAGACGGTGATTCCGCGCAATGTGCGCTTGGCCGAGGCCCCCAGCCACGGCCTGCCCGGTGTGGTGTTTGATCCAGCGGCCAAAGGCAGTCAAGCCTTTGTTGATTTTGCCCGCGAAATGATGGCTCGGGTGGGCGTGGTTGTTCCAGCTAAGGGTAAGGCCCGCAAACCGATGGCCAAAAAAGCGGCGGCCTCTGTAGCCCGTCCCGGACGCTGATATATGCTCGTTACCCGAATCAAACTCAAGAACTGGCGCAACTTTCAGGCCGTTGACGTGCCCTTGCGTGAAATATCGTACTTGCTGGGGCCAAACGCATCAGGTAAATCTAATTTACTGGACGCACTGCGTTTTTTACGTGATGTGAGTAAAGCCAAAGGGGGGGGCTTGCAAACGGCGGTGGCAGAGCGTGGTGGGATCACCAAACTGCGCTGTCTACACGCCCGACGCGACCCAGAAGTCCGGATTGAAATCACGCTGGCTACCTCCGCTGATGCAGAGGTGGCATGGCGGTATGTTCTGGGTTTTAAACCCGAGGGTAGAGGCGCGCAACGCATCTTGATCTCTGATGAGCAGGTTTGGCAAGGCAGCACTTGCCTGTTTACTCGGCCAGACCAAGAGGATAAGGCCGACCCCATGCTGCTGACCCAAACCCGTTTGGAGCAAATCGCGGCCAATGGCAAGTTCCGTGAGCTTTCTGAGTTTTTCGGTACTATCACCTACCTGCATCTGGTACCGCAGCTGCTCAAGTTTGCTGAAAAAATCGGTGGGCAACGTTTGGAAGAGGATCCTTTTGGTCAAGGTTTTTTGGAGCGTATCGCCAAAACACCTGAAAAGACCAGAACCAATCGCCTCGGAAAAATCAGTCAGGCCCTGAAGCTGGCCGTGCCCCAATTTAAAGAATTACGTTTTTCCAAAGATGACTTGGGGCACCCGCATCTAGAGGCACTCTATGCGCACCATCGCCCCAAGGCAGGCTGGCAATCGGAGGAGCATTTCTCTGATGGCACTTTGCGCTTGCTGGGGTTGCTGTGGGCTTTGTTGGACGGTTCGTCACTGCTTTTGCTGGAGGAGCCAGAAATTTCCCTCAACGATGCCATCGTCAAAGAAATCCCTTTGATCCTGCAACGCTTGCAACGCGACAAAAAAGTAAAGCGACAAATCATCCTCAGTACCCACAGCGAAGCCTTACTCAGCAACCCTGGGATTGATGGACGCGGGGTGGTGTTGCTGGAATCAGGCCCGCAAGGAAGCACAGCACGTGCCTTGTTGGCAGATGAAGCGCAGATGTTGGAAGCTGGCTTGTCTGTGGCCGAAGTAGTCTTGCCCAAAACGCGCCCGGCACAGGTTAATCAACTGGGCTTGTGGCAATGACGCAGATAGCACTGGCCACTGAGGATATGTTGAGCGAAGCCGTAGGGCTGCAATTGCTTAGAGAAATCAACCTGTCCCCGCCAGATATTCAGTGTTTGCGCAAAGATGGTTTTGGCTATTTGCAATCGAAGATGTCCAACTGGAAAGCCTTAGCAAAAATCAAGCCGGTTTTGTTGATTACAGATCTGGATCAGGTGGCCTGCCCCAGTGAGATGTGTGAGGCTTGGCTGGGCACCACCCCCACACCGTCGGATCTCTTGCTGCGCATTGCTGTGCGTGAAGTGGAGTCTTGGGTGTTAGCAGACCACGACGCTATGCGCCAACTGATGGGCCCCAAAGGCAAGTTACCTATCCATCCGGATGAGTTGCCAGATCCCAAAAGTCATTTGCTGCAACTGGCTAAGCAGGCCAGTAGAGAGGTTCGGCAAGATTTGGTCAAAGAAAAAGGGGCCGTAGCCAGTCAAGGGATTGGTTACAACACACGGCTGGGAAGCATGGTGGCATCTTGTTGGAGCCCCGAACGTGCAGCCTCCCGTTCCCCTAGTCTGGCCCGTACTCGTCTGCGTCTACGCGAGTTGGCTGCGCGCCGTTTTTGGATAGAAGCATCACTGTGAGCATACTCCCCCGCATCCTCACCCTGCCCGGCTGGCAGAACTCCGGCCCCGACCATTGGCAAAGCCGTTGGGAGCACCTGCACGGCTACGAGCGCCTAGAGCAACACGATTGGCAGCGCCCCCTGCGCGGCGACTGGAGCGCCCGATTGCAAGAAGTGGTGGTCGATAGCCCCGGCCCGGTGCTGTTGGTGGCGCACAGCTTGGCTTGTATCTTGGTGGCTTGGTGGGCAGCCCATTCGCCCGATGCCTGCAAGGTACAAGGCGCTTTGTTGGTGGCCCCACCAGACGTGGAGCGCACCGACCTGCGCCAGCCGTTGCCCGGTTGGGCGCCCATCGCCCGCCAGCCTTTGCCCTTCCCTGCCGTGTTGGTCGCCAGCCGCAACGATCCCTATGGCAGCAGCACCCACGCACAGGCATTGGCCGATGCCTGGGGTGCAGGGTATATCGATGTGGGCGAGCGCGGCCACCTCAATGCCGAGTCTGGCTTAGGTGACTGGCCCGAAGGGCTGGCCCTGCTGCACACTCTTATCGCAACGAAAGACAAAGCCTGATGGCAACCAAAAAACCTAAGGGCTTGGGGCGCGGCCTCGAAGCTTTGCTTGGCCCTACCGCTCCTAGCCACCCCGCCTTGAGCAGCACGGCGGAACAAACCCCATCCACATTGCCCCTGACGGAGCTGATACCTGGGCAGTACCAGCCGCGCACGCGCATGGATGAGGGCGCACTGTACGAACTGGCTGAAAGCATACGCGCACAAGGCATCATGCAGCCCATTTTGGTGCGCCGCTTGGGTACTGGCCCGCACGCCGGGTGCCATGAAATCATTGCCGGGGAGCGCCGCTTCCGTGCGGCCAAACTGGCTGGGCTCGACACGGTACCTGTGCTGGTGCGCGATGTGCCCGATGAGGCTGCCGCGGCGATGGCGTTGATCGAAAACATCCAACGCGAAGACCTCAACCCGCTGGAAGAAGCCCAAGGTCTGCAACGCTTAGTGCGCGAGTTTGGCCTCACGCATGAGCAAGCTGCACAGGCTGTGGGCCGTTCGCGCAGCACGGCCAGCAATTTGCTGCGCCTGTTGCAATTGGCCGTGCCAGTGCAAACCATGCTGATGGCGGGTGATTTGGACATGGGCCACGCCCGTGCCTTATTGGCGCTGGACAAAGCCACACAAATCACGGCAGCACAACAAATTGCCGCCAAAAAGCTTTCGGTGCGTGAGGCGGAAGCCTTGGGTAAAAAGCTGGCGGCAAGTGCTGGCAAGACCAGCCCAACAGCCAACATCCGCACCAAACCACGCGATCTGCTGCGCCTAGAAGAAGAACTGTCCGACCTGTTGATGGCTGCCGTAGAAGTGCGTGTCAAAAAGCGTGTACGCCGTGCGGGGCAGTTAGACGATGTGGGAGAGCTGGTAATCCAGTTTGGCTCCACCGAAGCCCTCAATGGCCTGATTGACCGACTGCGCACGGCCTGACCATGTTTCACGTGGAACATTGCCACAGCCACCGGGCCTGCCCATGATTCGTTTACCTTGGCCCTTGCCTGCGGTGCTGGCGTGGTCTTCGGGCTGGCTGTTGTTGCTGTTGCTGCAACGGCTATTGCCGCCGCTGTGGGCACTGGTGCTGGCTACCGTGTGGTGTACGCTGGTCAGCCTGCTGGGCGATAGCTTTTGGCGCAGAGCATTGATTGTGCTGGGCTTTCCGCTCTCACTGGTGCTGACGGGCATGGCGAGTGTGCCGCAATGGGTGTGGCTGCTGCCGTTGGGTTTGTTGTTGGCGGTGTACCCGCTACACGCTTGGCGTGACGCACCACTGTTTCCAACGCCCGCCGATGCCCTCAACGGCTTGCCCGACCATGCTTGGCTGGAGCCGGGCGCGCATGTATTAGACGCTGGTTGTGGCTTGGGCGATGGCCTGCTGGCCCTGCGCCAAGCCTACCCCTTGGCCCACTGGCATGGCTTGGAGTGGAGCCGTCCGCTGCGCTGGCTGTGTGCCCGCCGTTGCCCTTGGGCCGAGGTGCGTCGGGGAGACATTTGGCAAGAGTCTTGGGGGCCGTATGCCTTGGTCTATTTGTTCCAGCGCCCCGAGAGCATGGCGCGTGCTTGGGCCAAAGCCAATGCCGATATGACCCCAGGGGCGTGGTTGGTCAGTTTGGAGTTTACCGTGCCCGACGTGACCCCATTCACCCACTACACCTTAGATGGTGAACGCACTGTGTGGATCTATCAAATTGGGCACATGCCCGCTGATCAGTAGTCTTGTGGGCAGGTGGGGCGCTGTGGCATCAAGCAGCACAGCGCCAACGTCTGCACACAGCCCGGTTGGGAGCGTTGCTTGAGCATGGCAGCACAGATGGTGCAGTATCCTGCATTAACTTTCTTGCAGAGTTATTTTGGTGGTTAACTTATAGCCATAATTACGCACAGCCTTGATGGGGTTGGCAATGCTCAGGCCATCAGATATTTTGGTTCGCAAACGACTGATAATGACAGGCAGATTGTCCCGTGACAAATGTGTTTTGTGTTGCGAGTCAAGGTGATGCAGGAGTATTTCTGTATCTATACATTGTTTGGGAGCCAAGGCCAGTTCGTATAGTAAATTGGCTTCAGTGAGCGTTAAACCAATCGGGGTTTCCATCGAAAATCCGAGTGTTAATTTTGACATATTGAGCTGTAGATTGTTGTGTGTCCACTGCTTAATGCGTCGAGTTAAATTGATCACTACCGCCTCTAATTCGCCAATATTTGTTGGTTTGGTGAGGTAAACATCGGCACCACTTTGGTAGCCTGCAATTTTATCCATGGGAAGCACACGGGCTGTTAATAATACAATTCCTATATCAGGAATGCCAATGCGTAATCTTTGGGCAATGCTCAAGCCATCTTCGCCAGGTAGATTTAAATCAACAATAACGATATTGGCTGGATGTTGATGTAATGCTATATCAAGATTCTCACCGCAATCAACTCCGCGCACATTCCATTCGGGGCGAGTTAAAAATGCAACCAACTCGTCGCGTACGATGTCATGGTCTTCTACTACAATAATATGTACTTTTGAGTCTATTGGCATGGCAGGCGCAGTTCAAATACTACCTTGTCTTCTTGTGCTCGGTAGCTGGCATCACCGCCATAAAGTCGAGCAATACTTTTAACTAAAAACAAACCTAATCCAGAGCCTGTTCGTTGGTGTGCTGCTTGTGCCCGGTAATACTTGGTAAACACCCGGTCTGGATCGGGCCAGCCCACTTTACCCACACTATTGTATATAGCAATCAAAAATTGTGATACAGGGTGGGGTTGTTCTCGTAATTTTACTTGAATGATAGAGTCTGCAGGGGAATAAGCAAGGGCATTATCAATCAGGTTCATGACCATGATTTTCAGTAGGTCTATCTCCACCTGTGCAGATAGATTTTCTGGCAATTCAATCTGAATTCGATGACATAGTCGATGCTCTTGAACCCATTGTGATAAGAGTATCACCACATCGTGTGGGGTTTTCTGAGGCAGCCAATCGCCCTGATCCAGTCTGTCTGCATGGCGGCAACGCTCTAACACAGCATTCATGCCATCCACAGATTCATAAATGTTATTGATGCGAATCAGTTGATCTTTCGGTTGCATGACACGACCACTCATCAATGTTTGTGTGGCAAGACGAATAGAGGCCAATGGATTTTTCAATTCATGCAACAACATGCTCATGAAGCTTGCACTTTCCGCACGGCGCTGTTGCTCCCATAATAATTGCGCTTGTGTTTGCTCAATTTCTTCATGCAATTGAATTTGATTACGCAATTCTAAATAGTCCCGTCTGGTGAGTGTTAAGTATTGCATGATTGAAGCAAATAAATTGAGTGCGATCACTGGATACAAATGCAGCTGGCTCATGGGAGCCCATCCCATGACGGGTAACATCACATATAACAGATAAAGCAGCAAGAAGCTGTAGTTAAAACGAATTAAATAACGAATTATTTTATCTTGAACTTTTATTTTGTAGCTGGCTATAAAGCTTAGTGCTATTAAAAGTAGCACCATTGTTGAGTTCAACTCCATCGCTTGCTGCACGCTATCATTGGCTATTTGCCAAAATAAGAATGGCGTTATAAAAGATAGGCAACCAATGAATATATTATTGATGCGTGGCCCTTGAAATACTGTAAAAAACCTATATGAATAAATAGAGCTGATGAGAAAATGCGAAACTAAAACAATCGATGTACTTTTGTTTGCCAGAGAGGGGTTGTCTGGCAAAGCAAATTTTGCATGAAACCCCATAAACGCAGCGGCCATGACAAGCGTTGTTATTTGAAAGATTCCGTTCAATCCCCATAAATGATCTTTGGTAATGGAAAATCGCTCTAATGAGAGTAATATAAGCACAAACAGGATGCCAACATAAACGCCGCTGCCCAGCATCAATAAGCTATCAAATTGTTCTGCTTCTGTGGTGGGCTGTACGGTCACAAACAAAGCCGTCGTGCTACTGGTTTGGAGGCGCACATATATTGTTGTAGGTTTGTCAGCAGAAGGTTCTATAGAAAAACTGAAGTTTAAATCATGTCGTTCGCGTTGATTAAAGGCAAAAGCATCTCCTTGTTGGCGCATCAGCCACTCTCCTGAGGCTTCAGAAGTATTTTTTGTGCGGCTGTATAAGCGTACGTCATCTAAATAAGCAGGGCGCACTACCACTAACAATTGTGCTAAGGCACTGGAATCTACAACGAGGCGTAACCAAGTAACCGATTCGGTGTAGCCTCGCGATAATACGACAGGTGCTGGTTTGAATTCTAGGGTTTGAACATCTTCAATAGTCAATGTTCCGGTGGGATCTACTAAAAAAGATCGTTCAATTACAAAATCTTTTGCAAAAACTGGTATTTGTAATGATATTAAAAATATAAAAATAATATATAATTTATGGCGCATTTTTAATATATTTATATATCTGCGGACGGCCCCTGTCTCCTGCCGTTGCTTTTGGGGGCTCGCCTGTGTGTCTGGCCGGGGCTGTGCAGCGTTGCGCTCGGTGCCGTTACTGGGCCGATAGAACGCCTGGATGCGCTCTTGCTTGTCCCTTCGCCATACCGGCCTTGGTTGGGCACAATCTTTCGATTGTAGCGGCCTGTTTGTAACAAAATGTATATAAAACAATCGCTCTGCCAAATTGAAATGTTGATTCTTTTTTCAAAAGAATCAACAAGTTACGAGTAAATTCGGCATCGTTGAGTGAGAACGGTTGCTTTTTCACTGCAATAAAAAGCAATGTTTTTCAAGGGTGTTTGTGTAACTTGCGTGTCTATGAGTTTGACTACCCCATTCCAACCTTACCCCCATACCCGCAAGGTGGCTGGTGTGCTGGCGTTCATCTGCACGGTTGTCTGCATTGGCATGGCTTCCAGCGCAGTCATGGAGCGGGCTACAACCCAGACGGAACAGTTGGTGATGCTGGCTACGGCGGTGGCACTGGTGCTCGGCAGCCACCTGCTCCCTGCATTAAGCCGACGCAATGTGGTGACCAAGGTGCTTTTTGTTGTGTGTATCGTGGCAACGGTCTACAACCAAGCCCATTTTTTTGCCAAGGCAACGTATCGTGCCGGTGAGCATCGGGCCAAGTCGGTCGCTGTGACGGGTCACACATTGGCACTGCAACAGGAACTAGACTCCATCACTGCCCGACCGTTGGCTAAAGTGGCAGCCGACTTAGCCAAGGCTACTGCACAGGACGCGGCCACCCAATCGGCACTGGCCCGTTGCCAAGTCAAAAACCCTGATAAATGCACTACGGCACAGGTATTGGCGGTTGGTACGGCGGCCAAGGTGCAGGCGTTACAAGTGGAAAACACCCAAGCCCATCATGCCGCTGATCTTCGCCGTCAGTTGGCTAACGCTGCGGCTGCGCATGATGCGGCACAGGTGTTGCGTGCGGCAGACCCAGTCGATGTTCAACTCGCTGCAATCACGGGATTGAGCGTAGAACACATAGGCACAATCGCAGCCGTACTGCAAAGTTTGCTCTTGGAATTGTTGGGTGCGGCATTGTGGACGGTGGCGCTGTCTGCTCCAGCAGCGGTGGCAGTCACTGCCCCAGCAGCAGAAAAGAGAGAAAGAAACACGACGTCGGTGAAAATTGCAGTGATCGGCAAAAGTAGCGTTGCTACTTCGTGAAAAACAGGGCGCCTTGCTTTTTTCTGAAAAATCATCCTCTTGGGCACGCATTTCTTTTTTGTAGTTGAGCTGCTACCGATAAATTTTCAGTGTTTTGTCAGCCAAGCAAAAACTGTGGCCCCCAATTTTTATTCGGATCAAATGGCTGGCCGCAGAACACGGGTAAAGGGCGGCAAACCCGCTAGTAAACGTTTGCCGTAGCTGGTTTGCGTCAGGCGCCGGTCGTAACAATAGACATGGGCCTGATCTTCTTCGCTGCGGATGGCCCGCCCAGCCCATTGGGCCAGCCGCATGGCGGTGGCGGGCACCACCAGTTCATTGAACGGGTCACGTTCTACGGTGCGCAACCATTCGGCACGGGCTTGGCCCACGGGGTCATCAGGGGGGGCAAAAGGCAACTTGGGGATAAACACGGATTCACACAAGCGCCCTGGCAAGTCCAGTCCCTCGCCAAAAGATTGCATTCCAAAGATGATTGATGCTTGCCCATCGGCCACCCGTTCGCGGTGGCGTTGCAACAATTGGGGGCGTGGCAGGGTGTTTTGCACCAATACCTGTGCTGCCAAAGTGGGTGGGAGTGCCTCTACCGCTTGGCGCATTTGTTCGCGCGAGGTAAAGAGCACCAAGGCACCATAGGGCACTTGGGCCAGATCCTGCAACAGAGCCGTCACCATTTCGGGGGTAAATTGGTCTGCATTTTTGGGATCAGCGTGGGTGGCCACAGCCACTAGCGTACCTTGGCGCGCATAGTCAAAGGGGCTGGGCACTTCTAGTGCCGTAGCGGCCTCGTCGGCATCCAGACCCGATTCGCGCAGGAAAAAATCAAACTGGCCGCAGCTGGTCAGGGTGGCCGAGGTGAGTATGGCTCCGCGCACCTGCTGCCAGAGCTTGTGGCGTAGTGTGGCACCGGGCAACAGTGGGCTGGCATGGGCTTGCAGGGCAATGTATTCCCCATCCATTGTCAGGGTGAACCATTTGGCATGGGGCACGGCCAGCGTATGGGGCGTGGCTGGGGGCTGTTGTAGCAGCAACTGGGTAGTGTCATGCACCGTTTGCAAGCGGGGCACCAACATGCCAATTTGGGCATAGTGGGTAGATAGGCGTTTGGCCTCGTCGGGATGCTCACGAATCTGTGCGCGCAGTGCCTTGGCAATGATGCTCAAACAATGGATAAAGCCCAGAGCTTGCTGGGCCAGTTGCTGCAGCGGCAACAGTAGCACCTCTGGTAGCACGCCACCGGGTAAGCGCACCCGCATGGGCATCTTGTGCTCGGGCCAGCGTTTGCGCCCCGTTGCGTCAGCGGGGGGGCGTAAGGCATCGCCATACAAATCCATCACTAAACGTGCCACATCTTGCAGGCTTTGGCGCAACTGTGAGGCATAGCCGGGGATATCGGCAATTTCAGCCAACTCCATCAGCGTACCGATGCGCGTGGCCCGCTGCGCCAGACGGTCAATCCAGAGCAGGCGGCTCAAATCCATACTGCAAGCAAACTGCTCTAAGGCTGTGGCAGGCAGGTGGTGTGCTTCGTCCAGCACCAGCAGGCAGTTGTCTAGCTCGGGCAACACCCGTCCGCCCAAGGTGGACAACAACAGATCATGGTTGACCACAATCACCTGCGCGGCCACCAGTTCCTTGCGCTTATCAAAGTAGCTGCACTGGCTAAACATGGGGCAATGCTTACCCGTGCAGGAGCCTGCCTCGGCAGCCACGGGGGCCCACAACTCGGGTGCGGGTGGTGTGTCCAGGGTGTCACGGTCTCCATCCCAAGTCTTGGCAGCCAGGCTTTGCGCCAGACTGGTGTAGTAGCGCAGGCGAGCCTCGGTTTCATGGGCGGGGCGGGTGGCACGGGCCGCCGTTTCTTCTTCGTAAAACAGGTCGTCCTCTTCGGGGAGTGCTGGCCCACCGCCAGCCAACTGTGCCAGTTTGAGCTGGCACACATAGCGTCCACGCCCCTTGGCCAGTGCAAACCGAAACGGCTGTGGCATTTGCGCCATCAGAGCGGGCAGGTCTTTATGGATCAATTGCTCTTGCAGTGCCACAGTGGCCGTGGAGATCAGTACCCGTGTGTTGCGTGCCAGTGCGATGGCAATGGCGGGGGCGCAATAGGCCAGCGATTTGCCCACCCCTGTTCCGGCTTGAATGATGGCAATGGCCCGCACCGGCGCTGCTCCTTCTGGCTCTGGACTGCCCAAGGTTGCTACGCTCAAAGTTTGAGCCACCTGCTCTGCCATGCGCCGCTGGCCGGGCCGGCTGCGCAAGCCCGTCTCTGATTGCACCACCTGATCGAAAGCTTGCAGCGCGGCGTCTGCCCATTCTGTAGAAGACATAAGGCAAGTGTGGCACAGAGGATGGGTACGGCGGGCTGGCACGCGTCTCGGTCATGCACAATCCGCCGTATGCGCATGAACGATACCCACCACACCACTGACCGTAGTGTTGGAGCTGTCTTCTTGGTGTTTTTGCGGCTTGGGCTGAGCTGTTTTGGCGGCCCGATTGCCCACCTCGGGTATTTTCGTGAGGAGTTTGTGGTGCGCCGCCAATGGTTGAGCGAGCGCAGTTATGCCGATTTGGTGGCCTTGTGCCAGTTCTTGCCTGGGCCAGCCAGTAGCCAAGTGGGTATGGCACTGGGGCTATTACGCGCTGGTTATGCAGGGGCGTTGGCGGCTTGGGCAGGTTTTACGCTGCCATCGGCTGTCGTCCTCATCTTGTGGGCCTTGGGGATTAGCCAGTATGGTGAGAGCATGCCTACGGGGGTGCTGCATGGCTTGAATGTGGTGGCGGTGGCTGTCGTGGCACAGGCTGTTTGGGGCATGGCCCGCCATCTTTGTCCAGATGTGCCGCGTATTACGCTGATGGCATTGAGCACTTGCACGGTGTTGGTGCTGCCATCTGCCTGGGGGCAAGTGGGCATCATCTTGGTGGGTGCCGTTGTAGGTCTGCTGCTGTTCAAACCGGTGCAGGAGCTGCCACACGATCCACTGCCTATCACCATCAGGCGCCAGACGGGCCTGTTTTGGTTGCTGCTGTTTTTGGTGTTGTTGGTCGGTTTGCCACTGCTGACCGCACTGTTTCCGCATCCGGTGCTGGCGATGGTTGATGCGTTCTACCGTGCTGGGTCTTTGGTGTTTGGTGGTGGGCATGTGGTGCTGCCGTTGTTGCAGGCCGAAGTGGTGCCCAATGGCTGGATCAGTGAGGCGGCTTTTTTGGCAGGGTATGGGGCGGCCCAAGCAGTGCCTGGCCCCTTATTTACTTTTGCTGCTTTTCTGGGGGCCTCCATGCACCAAGCACCCTCGGGTTGGCTGGGCGGCTGGATTGGCCTGTTGAGCATTTTTACCCCCTCGTTTCTGCTGCTGGCGGGAGCCTTGCCGTTTTGGGAACAGCTGCGCCGCCAGCCTCGTACACAGGCGGCACTGTCTGGTATCAATGCCGCCGTGGTGGGCCTGTTGCTCGCTGCCCTGTACCAACCTGTATGGACACATGCCATCTATACGGCGCAGGACTTTGCTTTGGCTTTGCTGGCATGGGTCGCACTCCTGTTTTGGAAAGTAGCCCCCTGGCTGGTGGTGCTGGGCTGTGGCGTGGCTGGCTGGTGCTTGGCCGGTTAAAAAATGTGACTGTGTTGAAAAAATGCTGCACTGCAACATTTTTCCCTTGCAATTTGGCTAAACCGCCTTACCATAAGAGTCATGTTGCGCCGCAACATTTTTCTTCCAGGCTGGGCTTGGGGTGGCGCACGAAACCTGATAGGAGTTTTCACATGCAAACCATCAACGCCCAAACCTTCACTGACGCTGGCAAAAACGCTGCCGCTGATTTTGCTGCTGCTGCCACCACCACCTTTGCTGGTTTTGAAAAGCTGGCTGAGTTGAACCTGGCTACTGCCAAGTCGGTGCTCAACGGTACGCTCAATTCGTTGCAAGCCGTGGCTGCTGCCAAGACCCCTGAAGAAGTGCTGTCGGCCCAGACCAATTTGGTCAAGCCTTTGGCCGAAAAGGCCACTGCCTATGGCCGCAGCGTGTACGAAATTGCTTCGGAAACCAGCTCGGAATTGACCAAGGCATCGAAAGAAAAGATGGCCGAAGCGCAAAAGACTTTCAACACGTCGCTGGAGTCGATGACCAAGAACGCTCCCGCTGGCAGCGAAGCCTTTGTGGCCGCGTTCAAGAACGCTGCTGCTACAGGTCAACAAGTGCTGGATTCGGCCCAAGCCGCTGCCAAGCAAGCCGTGGCCCAAGCCGAAGCCCACGTCACTGATGTGGTAGCCAAGACTGTCAAGAGCACTGCCAAGGCCTAATCCGCTTCGGTATCGGCCCTACATGCCATCCGTGGCCTGCTTTGCAGGTGCCGGATGGCGTTTTTTATGGCTGTGCGGTCACTGCGCGCACCACAGCCCGGCCCAGCGCCCGACAAACCCGAATCTTGCGCGCTAGCGGCCACCAGTCGTACAGAAAAATCTGTAAAGGCCGCCACAGTGCCACCCAGCCCAGAATGGTCAGACCCTCGCGGGCTACCGTAAAGTGTGTGTCTGGAATGATTTGCTTGCTGGCATCGGCAGCCAGCAGGCACACCGTTAAAAAGCTGATACCAATGAGCAAGCTGGTGCGGCCCTCGCGCAGCAGCCGGTGCAGTTCGCCCCGCACCAGTTCAGCCTTGTAGCTGAAGTAGTTGTGAATCGCCTCGGTGATCAAAGCGGCCGGATCACCTTCGGTGGGCCAATGCTGCAAATGCACGGTGATATGCAAATGGCTGTCGGAGGGCAGACCCTGCGCCCAGGTTTCAATAAAGACTTCGGCCTCGCGGTCGAGGTCTTTATTCAAAAAGGGAGAAGGGTCTAGGGAGTTGAATAATTGCCCCAGCTCGCGCACACGCAGTTGCAGGTGGTGGATGGGGCGTTTTTTCATCACCCTTGCGAGGACGCTGCCGCATCAGAAGGGCAAAAAGGACGTGACACGCAAGCCGACAACATGGTTGCGCTTGGCACCATTCCAGCCACCATCTTTGGCCAGCAGTGCATTGCCGTTGCTTTGGTATTTGTCATACGTTACGCCCACCACTATTTGGGGATGTACCTTGTAGTTGAGGGTGATTTCACTGACCAAGGTGATGTCACCCTTGGCACCACGCTGGTATGGCAGGTTATTGCTGGCGACCCTGGTGGCGGATTGGGAGCCTAAAGCGTAGAACCTGCCCATATCGTAGCGTATACCTATCAGGTAGTTGCGATCTTCGATTTGTGCATCGCCCTTGGAATAGCCGACGCGACCAAAGCCCGACCAGTGGGGGTTAAAGCGGTAACTGGCTGTAGCAATGACAGCGTCTACCTTGGGGGCTTTGTGGCCTGGCCCAGGCCAGACGGCATCTTTGTCGTAAAAACGAAAAGCATCTGTATGGTTGAAGGTCAACTGGTAGTGTTGTTGCTGATGCCGAAAATTGAGCTCCAACACATAGGCCAAATCCCCATGCACCAGATTGCGTGCGGCATGGATGGTTTCACGATCACCAAACGCATCCCCGACGATACCGGTGAATGACAGGCCATGGCTGTAGTTCTGTTGCACTACCAAGGCCCATGACGGAAACGGTGGTGCCACCACCCGAGTGGCGGCGTTGCCGTAATCGTTGCCATGCACCAAGTCGCCGCTAAAGAGGGGATTAGAGAGATACCAGTTGGCGGTATCAATCTTGCCCAGCATGACCATCGTGCCATTTTGGCGGTGCGTGATTGCCAATTCTTGCAGACCAGACTTGTCATCTACGCTCCTACGGTGAACACCGATGGTCTCGACCGTGTTGACACCAAAGCCCATGGGGTTGGTGAGCGAGTAGGCGCTGCCACCGCCCAGGGTGCGATTGTCGCTATAAGCGCCGTGAAACATCCAATCACCGTGTTTCAACCGCAGCACCAAAAAGTTGAGTAAACGCCCCCCGGTATTGGTGACGAGAGGTGGGCGAAATGGGCTGGGCCGGTTGCGCAGCGCCTCTTCGGTGCTTTTTTGCAAAGTCACATGGTTGATGAACAAACCACTCCAGCCCGCAGGGGGCTCCTTGGGGGGCTCTTGGGCCTGAACGGAAGCTCCACAAGCGCACAGGCTCGACACCATGAGGCGCAATAGTTGGGTGGTGTGCATGAGGAGAAACTCAAGCAGGGTTTGCAGAGCCGTCCACCAAAGGCCCATGAGGCTCTAACGCGGCTAGGGTGATTTGATTGCGTCCAGCCAGTTTAGATTGGTAGAGCATTTCATCAGCACGGGTCAGCAGTTGGCTGGGACTTTGGCCGTGGTCAGGAAAGATGGCAATCCCAGCCGACAATGTGACGCGAATGTGGAGATTGGCAAAAACAATTGGCATGGCCTCTAGTTGTGTCCGCCACGATTGAACCCGCTCCCATGCCTGCTGCGCAGACATGTTTGGCATGATGGCCACAAACTCCTCTCCTCCATAGCGGGCGATCAAGTCACTTTCACGGGCACCTTGCCGCAGTAACTGTGCCAGTGCCTTGAGCACTTCATCACCTGCTGCATGGCCGTATTGATCGTTCACCTGTTTGAAATGGTCCAGATCCAGCATGACAACGGCCAGCGGTTGCTCCTCGCGTCTGGAGCGCGCAAGCTCGCGTAGAAAAGTGGCATCTAGGTAGCGGCGGTTGTAGAGTCCTGTCAGGGGGTCACGGGTGGCCAGTTCTTGCAATGCCGTTTTCTCTTGTGCCGCTTGGTGCAGTTGATTCTCTAATTGCTGCTGCGACTGTAACAACTGGGCTTCGTGTCGTTTGCGCTCACTGATATCTCGGCCTATGCCTTGATAGCCTTTGATGTTGCCATCACTGCCATAGATGGGCACAGATGACACTTCGATCCAGACTTGGCCGCCATTTTTATGGCGCATGGGCAACTCGTACTGAAAAGCCACGCATGGCGGTGCCGCCATTTTGATGGCACGACGGTCTTTGAGTTTGGTGTCCAGAATGGCTTGTCCTTGCGGTGTCAAACTCTCTTGCACAGCCGTGCCAATCACTTCTTCACGAGAGAAACCCCGTGTCTGTTGATCGGCCCTGTTGATATAAGTAAAATTTAACAGTGCATCTGTGCGCCAGACGATGTCGGCCATATTTTCGGCCAGCATGCGAAAATGCTCCTCACTGGAGTGCAACTCTTCTTTCTGGCGAAGAATGGTCCACTGGTGCCGAGCCGAAATACCTGCCAACAGCAGCAGAAAAAAATAGCCTACCGTTAGCTCTATGGTGCGCCATTGCCATTGCTCAAGCATGCGGGATTGGTCAATGCCATACGCTACGATCAACGGAAAATTTCCGGTTTTGCTAAACCCCAACAAACGTTCATGCCCATCTATATCTGATTGGGCCACATTGCTTGCTTCTGCGGTTGGAGCATGCAAAACGGCTGGAATTTGGAAGTTGGCAATGTGATTATCCGAGACCTTGGGTATCTGTGGGTGACGGGCAAGGATGGTGCGAGATTCGTCTAGCAGCGCCACAGAATCGCCCGGACTCAGACTGAGTGAGTTGAGCCAATTTTGTGCAATTTGAAGTTCGATCACTCCCATGACACCACCTTGGAAATCACCTGTTGGTGATCTGAGGTGTCGAGACAACACCAGCACAGGTTGTCCTGAAGCAGACTTTGTGCCTGGAACATAGCTGACCATAGGGCCAGAGCCGTGGTGCCTTTTGCGGGCCTCACAAACCTCTGGTTTTGATCGGACGCCGGTATTTTTTCCGGTGACTGTGGCAGTAAAAGTGCAATTGCTATCAAAAATAACAATGCTAAAGAAATCAGGAACGGTATCGGCTTTTTCCTTCAAAAGCTGTGTCAATTTTTGAAAATGGCTTTTGCTGGGATCAGGATAAATAATGTCTTCTTTTTCTAATCTTCCAAGAACATCCCGCAAGACATAATCGGTTGCCATGATTTTTGAGCTAAAGGACTGGCTAATAATTTGGCTGCGTTGCATAGCGCGATAGGCAGCATTTGACAAGACTTTGTCGTATTCTTTCTTTAAATCTATGAGTAGCCAAATGCCAGATAATGCAAGAAATGCCAATAATGTGCCATAGACCCAGAAAAATGGCGAACGAACCCGCAGTTGCCCAAATGCTGGTGCCAGTATGCCCAACGCCTGAAAAATTTTTGCCATCAACTTTTTAATCTATTAACACCCTGAAAAAGCCGTCACCAACCTGCAAAAAATCTCCTAACACCACCAAACCATGTTCTATGTCTATCTGGTCTGCTACTCTACACCCAGTAACAAAAAAATGCTTCCTTGTGGTGTGGGGGTGTTGAGAGCGGTTGGCGGTTGCCAATATCTGCATGGCGATACCAACAGCCTGACAGCCTGTGTTTGTCCGCAACCGTGGTGCCGTCTTTTAGGCCCAAGTCGATACTTGCCAACGCCTACGGCTGTTTTTACTGAACGAATCGCCCCGCAGGGCGTAATCGGCCCAACCGTAGCTGTCCCTAAGGCTGAATTTTTGGCCCACAAACTGAAGTGGCTCTGCCTTGTCTGGGGTATGCACACCCTTGAATGGAATCCAACCCAACAAATAACGGGACGATTGGGGGTTGCACGCATACCAATGCCGCTGTGTTGAATGGTGCCATCGCATGGGTGGAGCCCCGAACCTCGGACAATAGGCGCTTGACTCTTCTATCCATTCTCAAGCCCCTGCCCCCCGATGAACGCCTCTTCTGATTCCTTGGCCCCCGATAGCACCAGCACTGTCCACGAGCAGCAACGGCTAGAAAAACGACTGTACCGCCAAGTGCGCCAAGCGGTGGATGATTTTGGCCTGATTGAAGACGGCGACCGCATCATGGTGTGCCTGTCGGGCGGCAAAGACAGTTATGGTTTGTTGGATTTTTTGTGCAAGCTGCAACGCCGGGGCGCACCACGCTTTGAGATTGTGGCGGTGAACCTCGACCAAAAGCAGCCCGGTTTTCCGGCCCATGTGCTGCCGGAGTACCTGACACGTATTGGTGTGCCCTTCCATATCGAAACGCAAGACACCTACAGCGTGGTGAAAAAGCATATCCCCGAAGGCAAAACCATGTGCAGCTTGTGCTCGCGCTTGCGTCGGGGCATTTTGTACCGCTTGGCCGATGAGCTAGGCTGCAAAAAGATAGCTCTGGGCCACCACCGCGACGATATGCTGCAAACCTTCTTCTTGAATATGTTTTTTGGCGGCAAGCTCAAGGGGATGCCACCCAAGGTGGTGAGTGACCGGGGCGACCATTTGGTGATTCGCCCATTGGCCTACGTGGCCGAGGCCGACTTGGCCCGCTGGGCTGAGTTGCGCGCGTTTCCAATTATTCCCTGCACCCTGTGTGGTAGCCAAGACAATTTGCAACGCCAGCAAATCGGCCAAATGCTGCGCGACTGGAAAACCCAGTATCCCGGGCGCATCGAGAACATGGCCGTGGCGTTACAAAACTTGGTACCTTCGCATTTCATGGACAGCCGCCAGTTTGACTTTAAGGTGCTACAAGCCACTGGCGTGGCCGACCCGGCGGGCGATAAGGCTTTTGACCCAGAAGAGTTTCCGGCCTTTGCGCCCAGTGCTTTTGTGGGCGTGCCCGTTGTGCCGCAGTAAGCAGCGGTGGCCAGAGTGTTTTTGCCGGGGCATCGCAGGCGCTCTGGTGCGGGTGCAGAGAAATAATTCGACGCTGCTGTCAGGGTTTTGCTGTGGATACAGTGGCTCTTCGCATAGCCTGCATAGAAAAATTGGCAATGGGGTCTTTGGCAATGGCCCTGCGCACAGCCGCACGAACCTCGGACAATAGCGCCTTGTTGCCCCTTTCCTCTTTGACCGTGCTGCCCCCCCCAATGACCCTCAAAAGCCCTGAACTGCTGCTGCCTGCTGGCTCACTCGACAAAATGCGCGCTGCCTACGATTTTGGCGCCGATGCCGTCTATGCGGGCCAGCCGCGCTACAGCCTGCGCGCCCGTAACAATGAATTCCGCTTAGAGCAAATCGCCCAAGGCATTGCCGAGGCGCACCAGCGTGGCAAAAAGTTCTTTGTTACCAGTAACCTGATTGCGCACAACGACAAGGTGCGCACCTACCTGCGCGATATTGAGCCGGTGATTGCTTTGCGCCCAGACGCCCTCATCATGGCCGACCCCGGCCTGATCATGATGGTGAAAGAGAAATGGCCTGAACAGGCGATTCACCTGTCGGTGCAGGCCAACACCACCAACTGGGCGACCGTCAAGTTTTGGCAAAAGATGGGCGTGGAGCGCATCATTCTGTCGCGTGAGCTGAGCTTGGATGAGATTGAGAAAATCCGCCAAGAATGCCCCGACATGGAATTGGAAGTGTTTGTGCATGGCGCGCTGTGCATTGCCTACTCGGGCCGCTGCCTGCTGTCGGGCTACTTTAACCGCCGCGATCCCAACCAAGGCACTTGCACCAATGCTTGCCGTTGGGAATACAAAACCCACGATGCCGCCCTGGACTCCAGCACCGGCGAGGCCATTGCCACACGCATGGAGGGCGACTTTAACTTTGCTGCCGCCCAACAAGAGGCCGAGCAGGCTTTCTCCTCCTGCGGCGACGGCCAGCGCCATCCCGCGGCTGACAAGGTGTACCTGATCGAAGAGATTGGCCGCCCCGGTGAGCTGATGCCCATCATGGAAGACGAGCACGGCACCTACATCATGAACAGCAAAGACCTGCGTGCCATTGAGCATGTGGCCCGGTTGACGCAGATTGGTGTCGATTCTTTGAAGATTGAAGGCCGCACCAAGAGCCTGTATTACGTGGCCCGCACGGCGCAGGTGTACCGCCGCGCGATTGACGACGCTGTTGCGGGCCGCCCGTTCAACCCCGAATTATTGTTGGAGCTGGAGGGTTTGGCCAATCGGGGCTATACCGGTGGCTTGTTGGAGCGCCGTCCTAGCCAAGATTACCAAAACTACATCACCGGCCACTCTATTGCCCACCGCAGCCAGTTTGTGGGTGAAGTGCATGCGGTGCAAGATGGTTGGGCCGAGGTGGAAACCAAAAACCGCTTTGCGGTGGGCGATCTGATCGAGATCATCCACCCCAGTGGTAATGTGCAGTTGCGCTTGGAGCACATGCGCAATGCCGAAGGCCAGCCACTGCTGGTGGCCGCGGGCAATCCGTTGCGGGTTTGGATTCCGCTGGAAGAGCGTTATGCGGGTGCGCTGCTGGCACGCGTGTTTGAAGCGGCTCCTGCGGCAGAGGCTGTTAGCGCCTAACCTCCACTGAACGGGCGGGCTTGCCCTGAACAGACCAGCCCCGCCCGTTGCAGGTGAAACATCTCCAGTACCGGACTCAAGAAGAAGCCCACTTCCCACGGGTTTTTGAGGATAAAGGAGCGGCGCACCTGCTCAAACAGGGGGCTGTGGGCCGGTATTTGGTGCGCTCGCATTTCCATGATGGTGTAGTTCCATTCGATGGATTGCTCAAAGGTGAATTTGGCGCGCTCGTCAATAGTGAAAAAGCAATGTGGGTTGCGGCGCAGTTGCTTTGCCTTGAAGCTGTCGGGCATGGAGATCAGAAACACATCGTCTTCTGCACTGGACAGAAACGCCAACACTGTCGTGTGGGGCTGGCCTAGGGCCAAGGTGGTGAGCACACCCACCTTGTTATCGTTGTCTTTGGCCTCTACCGGCGGAATGCCCTGCAAAGGGCTGGGCGGTAGTGGGTGTTCTGGGCGGGCATCGGCAGGAAAGGTGTAGCCCGGTGCCGTCAGGCTGTCTACCACCTGCACGCCGTGGATCAGGGTGTATTCCAGCGGCTCCAGCACCAGCCAGTTGTCTTCAGCAGCTTGTACACGGCCTTTGTACGAGGTGCGATACACGCGCAGTTCTGCATCGAGTTCATCCACGCCAGTGCGGTTATCCAGGTGGACGGTGACCAATGATCCCACCGCCAGTTGGTGTCCACGCGGAATGAAGATATGCAGTGCATTGTTGCGCCGGGGGTAGACCACACCGATGTGGTGAACCACCCCAGTGGACTGGTAGCTGGCCAAAATGCCCAGCAGTTGTTCGTTCAGGTAGTCACGCAAGGCCATGGGGCTCTCCGGTAATGGAAATGGGTGCAAATAATTTGCTTAAAAGGCTTTGTTGCTATATAAATAATAGCAAATGATTGCTGCCAGATAATCAATATAAGCCGATTGAATTGCCCCTTCCTTGCCATTGTTTGTTATGTCCCAGTTTGCCGCCAACCTCAGTTGGCTCTATCCCCATCTTCCTTTTCTCGACCGTTTTGAAGCTGCCGCCCGTGATGGCTTCACTGCCGTGGAATACCTGGCTCCCTATGGTTGGGAGGCTGGTGAGCTTGCCGCCCGCTTGCGCACCAATGGCCTGCGCCAAGTGCTATTCAATGCCCCCGCTGCTGGGTTGACGCCACCCGAGATGGCTGCTGCATGGCAAAGTGGTGCCCGTGGCACAGCGGCTTTGCCGGGGCAAGAGGCGGCCTTTCGTGCTGGTGTGCAAGAGGCACTGCGTTATGCAGCGGTGTTGGACTGTCCACGCATCCATGTGATGAGTGGCATGGTGCCGGTGGGGGCTGATGTAGCAGCCATGCAAACCACATTGATCGACAACCTGCGGTGGGCTTGCATGCAGGCAGCCGCCCAAGGCTGCCAATTGCTGATTGAGCCGATCAACGCACGCGACATGCCGGGCTATTTTTTGCAGCGCCAAGCCCAAGCCCATGCTGTGCTGGATGCGGTGGATTCGCCCCACCTCAAGGTGCTCATGGATCTCTACCACTGCCAAGTAGCCGAGGGCGATGTAGCCAGCAAGCTGCGCCAGTATTTGCCTACAGGCCGGGTTGCACATATACAGATTGCCGGAGTGCCCGAGCGCCAAGAGCCTGATATAGGCGAGCTGCACTACCCTTATCTGTTCGATGTGCTGGATGCTTTGGGCTACGCTGGCTGGATAGGCTGCGAATACCGGCCCGCTGGCGATACCTCTAGCGGCTTGGGTTGGCGCCCGCGTGACAGCACCCCTCGGCCCTGACTGGCCCCCAATTTTCTTCTCGACTTTTTCTTGATCGCTTTGATGACTATGCGCTTTACCACCCGGTTGATTCTTTACACCGCTGCACCGGCCCTGTTGTTTGTGCTGGCTTTGGCTGCCAGCTGGTGGGGGCTGATGCGCACGCAAAACGATTTCAATCGCTACATTGGCACCGAGCAGGCCATTGTCTCGGGGCTAGAGGAGCTGTATGCCCAAGGCTTGCAGGGGGGGCAGGCATTGCGCAACATTGTGCTCAATCCGAGCAACAAAAATGCTTACGACAACGTGCGTGCTGCCGCAGAGGCCTATACCCAAGCCTACGACAACACCCTGCGCTATGCACAGGGCACGCCGTTTGAGACACCCTTGCGTGCGCTGGCACAGCAACGCAGCCAACAGGTAGCCCTGCAAAACCAAATCATGGAGTTGGCCCGCAGTGATGCCAGCGCCGCTGCCGCCGCCATCAATCAGCAAGAGATTCCGGCGTGGCGGGCCATGCGTGCCACTCTGATGGAGCAAATCAGTGCCGCCCGCAAAACCGCAGCACAGGCCCATGCCCAGACCCAAGCGCGCGCCGACCGTATTCAGATGGTTGTTTTGGTGCTGGCCTTCACAGCCGTGTTGGTGGCTGTGGTGTTGGGCGTGCTCATGGCCCGCACCTTGCAGCGTGAATTGGGCGGCGATCTGGCCCAAGCCCGCCAAGCACTGTGCCAGATGGCCCAAGGCCATCTGAGCAGCAATGTGTCGTGGCAGGGGCAGCCTACAGGGCTGATGGCCGATTTGCAAGCGGTGCAAACCTATTTGCGCCAGTTGGTGGGCCAAGTGCGCAACACCACCATGCACATCACCAGTGCTGCCACCGACATCGCCCAAGGCAACCATGACCTCTCGGCCCGCACCGAACAGCAAGCCTCGGCCATTGAGCACACGGCCACCATCATGGGGCAGCTCACCTCTATCGTGCGCCAAAATGCCGACAACGCCCACCGTGCCAACTCGCTGGCCGTCAATGCCTCCACTGTGGCGGTGCAGGGTGGGCAGGTGGTCGAGCAGGTGGTGCACACCATGGGCGAGATCAACCAAGCATCGCGCCAGATTGCCGACATCATTGGTGTGATTGATGGCATTGCCTTCCAGACCAACATTCTGGCGCTCAATGCAGCAGTAGAGGCCGCACGGGCGGGTGAGCAAGGCCGGGGCTTTGCCGTAGTGGCCTCTGAAGTGCGCAGTCTGGCTGGACGCAGCGCAGAAGCTGCCAAAGAGATCAAGACGCTGATTCAGACCAGTGTAGACCGAGTGGCCCAAGGCAGCCAATTGGTGGATCAAGCGGGCGAGACCATGACCGATGTGGTCTCTGCCATCCAGCAAGTCAGCGCCATTGTGGGGGAGATCAGTAACGCCAGCAATGAGCAAAACACGGGCGTGGCACAGGTAGGGCAAGCCATCGTACAACTGGATCAGGCTACGCAGCAAAATGCACTGCGGGTGCAGCAAAGCACAGCCACAGCCGATGGACTGCAACAGCAGTCCGAGCAATTGTTGCAAGCGGTGGCCGTGTTCCGGCTAGACCCGACCTGACGACCAATAAATAGCCACTGGCTTTATCCCTCAAAAAAACAGGAGACAACCCTATGCCCACCCCATCCACTGACCAATCCCTGGCGCGCAGGGTGACACTTCTAGCGATTGGCATGATAGGGCTGGTGCTGGTGTTGGTGGCCCTGACCATCTCTATCCTGACTGAGCGTGAAACCCGTCAGCAGGTCTATCACACAGTACAAGACCGGGTAGACAACTTGGTGCAGGCGCTGGATGCGGTGGAGGAGACCAGCCGTGAAACCGTGGTGCGTGCCTTTCGCACCTTTCGCCAGTCCTTTCAACCCACCATGCGGTTGGTCGAGTCCAGTGGCGAGCTGCAAAGCTTTGGCGTGGCTGTCAACAACGATTTTGGTTTGTTAGACAAGTTCAGCCAAGACACTGGCGGTGTGGCAACCCTGTTTGCCCGCAAGGGGCAAGATTTTGTCCGTGTCACCACTTCGTTAAAGAACGACAAAGGCGAACGCGACCTGGGCACCTTGCTCGATCGTGCCAGCCCCGCCTATGCGCGTGCGCTGGCGGGGCAAGATTACACAGGCCGTGTCACACTGTTTGATAAGCCCTACATGACGCACTATTCCCCGGTCAAAGACGATTCGGGGGCTGTGGTGGGCATTGTCTTTGTCGGGCTGGATATTTCGGCGTTTCACCAGAATCTGGTCAAGGAAGTGCAGGACACCCACTTTTTTGACAATGGCGGTGTGTATGTAGTGCAGCCCGGCAAAACGGCAGAAGAAGCCCGCTTTGTCATTCACCCCACAGCCAGTGGCAAACCCGTCACTCAAGTCTATGCGCAAGCGGCGCCTTTTCTCCAGGCGCTCTCCCAAGCGCCACAACAACCATTGCATGAAGGCGTTTTGCCATTGCGCGGTGTAGAGCTAGACGACCCTTGGGTGCTGATGCGCCCAACCCAAACCCACGGCTGGTGGGTGGTGGCCGAAGTCTCTGATGTCCAGGCAATGGCTAGCCATCGCAAAGTGGTCTGGTTGGTTTGGCTGGTGTTGGCGCTGGCGGTGGCTGCATTGGGTCTGGGGTTGTTCTTTCTGCTGCGCCGCAGCATCAGCCATCCCCTGCAAGAGCTGGCCCACACCATTACTCTGGTGGCCCAAGGCGATCTGACCCACCCTTTTCGCAGCAGCCGCACCGATGAAATTGGTACGTTGGTGTATGAGATTGAAGGCATGCGCCAGCGGTATTTGCACATGCTGCAACAGGTGCGCCAGGCCGTCGACAGCATCTCTACCGCCAGTGCCGAAATTGCCAGCGGCAACCACGACCTCTCTCACCGTACGGAGCAAGCGGCCAGCAGCTTGCAACAGACGGCACAAAGCATGGAAGAGATCACTGCCACGGTGCGCCAGTCGGCCGATGCCGCACAACATGCCAATCAGATGGCTAGCTCGGCAGCTGTGGTCGCCACGCGCGGCGGTCAGGCCGTGGGCGAGGTGGTCTCTACCATGCACGATATTCACACCAGCTCACGTCAAATTGCCGATATTGTGGGCGTGATCGATGGCATAGCCTTTCAGACCAACATTTTGGCCCTCAATGCAGCGGTGGAAGCCGCCCGGGCTGGTGAGCAGGGCCGCGGGTTTGCCGTGGTGGCTTCGGAGGTGCGCAGTTTGGCCGGTCGCTCTGCCGAGGCGGCTAAGCAAATCAAGACCCTGATCGATACATCGGTGCAAAAAGTGGAGTCTGGCACCCGGCTGGTGCAACATGCAGGCAACACCATGCAGGAGATTGTGGACGCGGTACACCGTATGGGGGACACCATGGGCGAAATCAGCAGTGCTGCCGGTGAGCAGTCTGATGGTATTGCCCAGGTCAATATTGCGGTCAGTCAGCTTGACCAGATGACCCAACAAAACGCCTCGTTGGTGCAGGAGTCAGCCACAGCGGCCCACAGTCTGCGAGAGCAGGCACACCGCCTGCGTGATGCGGTGCAGGTGTTCAAACTGACTGAACAGTCGTCCCTGCCAGCCCTGCAAGCACCCAGCAGAGCCTGAGCAGGGTAGTGAGCGGCACGCCTTGGTGGGGGGTAAGACCACAGGCGGCCACTCAGGCCCGCTCTTAGAAGAAGCCCAGTTTCTTCTCGCTATAGCTCACCAGCAGGTTTTTGGTTTGTTGGTAGTGGTCTAGCATGACCTTGTGGGTCTCACGGCCAATGCCCGACTCCTTGTAGCCCCCAAAAGCGGCATGGGCGGGGTAGGCGTGGTAGCAGTTCGTCCACACGCGGCCCGCTTGAATGGCACGGCCCATGCGGTAGGCCAGATTGCCATTGCGCGTCCAAACGCCAGCGCCCAAACCGTAGGGGGTATCGTTGGCAATGGCGAGCGCCTCGGCTTCGTCCTTGAAGGTCGTGACGGCCAGCACCGGGCCAAAAATTTCTTCTTGGAAGATGCGCATCTTGTTGTGGCCCTTGAACAGCGTGGGCTGGATGTAGTAGCCACCGGCCAAGTCGCCTTCAAGCTCGGCGCGGGCACCACCGATCAGGCATTCGGCCCCTTCTTGGCGGCCAATTTCCAAATAAGACTGGATTTTTTCCATCTGCACCTGTGAGGCCTGCGCACCCATCATCGAGTTGGTATCGAGCGGGCTGCCTTGCTGGATAGCGGCCACGCGCTGCAATACGCGCTCCATAAAGCGGTCGTAGATGGATTCTTGAATCAGCGCCCGGCTGGGGCAGGTACACACTTCACCTTGGTTGAAGGCAAACAGCACCAAGCCTTCGATGGCCTTGTCCAGAAAATCATCGTCTTTGTCCATGATGTCGGCAAAGAAGATGTTGGGCGATTTGCCGCCCAGCTCCAGCGTGGCTGGAATCAGGTTTTGCGCGGCGGCTTGGGCAATCACACGGCCCGTGGCGGTCGAGCCAGTAAAGGCAATTTTGGCAATGCGCTTGCTGGTAGCCAAGGGCATACCGGCTTCGCGGCCCAAACCGTTGACGATATTCAACACGCCCGGTGGCAGCAGGTCGGCAATCAACTCGGCCAAAATCAGGATAGAAATGGGCGTGGACTCGGCGGGCTTGAGCACCACGCAGTTGCCTGCGCCCAGTGCTGGGGCCAGTTTCCAAGCGGCCATCAAAATCGGGAAGTTCCACGGGATGATTTGGCCCACGACGCCCAGTGGCTCGTGGATGTGGTAGGCCATCGTGTGTTCGTCAATCTCAGAGATGCCGCCTTCTTGCGAGCGCAGGCAACCGGCAAAATAGCGGAAATGGTCAATCGCCAGTGGCAGGTCGGCATTGAGCGTTTCGCGGATGGCCTTACCGTTGTCCACGGTTTCGGCGTAGGCCAGCAGCTCCAAATTTTGCTCTAGGCGGTCGGCAATCTTCAGCAGGATATTGGAGCGGGTTGCGGCATCGGTTTTGCCCCAGCTGGCAAAGGCGGCATGGGCGGCATCCAGTGCCAGATCAATGTCTTCTGCTGTGGAGCGCGCTGCCTGGGTGTACACCTGACCATTGATGGGTGTGACCACATCAAAATACAGGCCACCCACCGGAGCTTTCCATTGGCCGCCAATAAAGTTGTCGTAACGGGGCTTGTACTGAATCTTGGCGCCTTCGGCGCCGGGGGCTGCATAGATCATGGTCTTGTCTCCGTGAAAGTTCTGAACGGTTGCGCTGCCCGCAGGCAGTAGCACCGCCATGCCTTGCGCAAGACCTGTGCCAGCATGGGCCACTGCCACAGAAAGGCCACAAAACCTCGGGTATTCCCCCATGCAAGGGGCTGTATCTTGGCCCGAACTCGGGCTTTTTTCTGGGTGTGAGGTACCTGTCTACTGTCTGTGGTGGTGCCGTTGTCCACACCTGTTCCTGGACAGGTGTTCCAAAGTGCAACACCTGTCCGCAAGCTGGGTGTTTCCCAGATGCACAGGGGCGGCCATGCCCGATACACTGGCTCTCTCTTGCCCTATTCGCAGGCCGCCCTATCTGCTATCGGAGACACCCATGCGCGCCCCACCCCTGTTGCCCGCGACCTTGTTGCGCCAAGCCCGGCACCAATTGGTAGAAAGTGGCTGCTGCCCCCCAGACATGCTGGATGCACGGTTGGCGCGTTCTTGGCAGCGCAGTTTTTCGGCAGGCCTGCAACCCTTGGGCTGTGCTGCCGAACTTGACCCACTGCCCCCGCGCACGCTGCAACAGATGCAGGTGCAAAACCACGGCCTGATTCGCCACTCTTTGCCCATCATGGAATACCTGTTTGCCCAGGTGCGCCAGAGCCATAGCATGGTCATCTTGGCCGACAGCCAAGGAGTGTTGATGCACACCTTGGGTGATTTGGACTTTTTGAGCAAGGTTGAACGGGTGGCCTTGGCCTGTGGTGCTTCATGGCACGAAAGCCAGCGCGGCACCAATGCCATTGGCACGGCTCTGGCCGAAGTCGATGGCATTGAAGTCCATGGCGCCGAACACTATTTGGAGCGCAATGGCTTCCTGACCTGTGCGGCCGCTCCCATTCTTTCGGCCACAGGAGAGCTGGCGGGCATTTTGGACATTTCGGGAGACCAGCGCAGCCGCCATCCCCACACGTTGGGACTGGTGTCCACGGCGGCCCGCATGATCGAAAACAGTTTGCTGCTGTCGGGTTGCCAACACCACACAGTGTTGCAGCTGCATCCGCAGCCCGAGGGGTTGGGCACCATTGCCCAAGGCTTGATTGCGTTGTCTGATGCGGGCTGGTTGGTAGGGGCCAACCGGCCCGCGTTGCAGTTGTTGGGGCTCAGGGCTACTGCCTTGGGCAGCACATCGTGGGGCCAATGCTTTGCTACCGCCTTGCAGCAGGTGCATGGGCATCCACGCACAGCGGGTGGCCCCTTGCTGCTGCGCACAGGGGCCGGCCATTTGCTGTATGCCCAAGTGCAAGCACCCCGCAGCAATTTGTCGGTGCCTGTCACCCCAGCCCCAGCAGTCACTACTGCCGATGCTTTGGCCCAACGAGATACCGGCGATCTGCGTTGGCGCAATGCCGCCGACAAAGCGCGGCGCATGGCGGCCAAGTCTATTCCGCTGCTGGTATTGGGTGAGTCGGGCGTGGGCAAGGAGCTGTTTGCCAAGGCGGCCCATGAGGCATCGCCCCGGCGCGATGCCCCCTTTGTGGCTATCAACTGTGCTGCCTTGCCCGAGCACTTGATCGAATCAGAGCTGTTTGGCTATGCACCGGGGGCGTTTACAGGCGCTCGCAAACAAGGCTCTCCAGGGCGCTTGCGTCAGGCCCAAGGCGGCACCGTATTTTTGGACGAGATTGGCGACATGCCCTTGTCTTTGCAAACCCGGCTGTTGCGTGTGTTGCAGGAGCGCCAAGTAACGCCGCTGGGTTGTGGTGATCCTGTGGCAGTGGACTTTTGGCTGATTTGCGCCACCCACCAGCCTTTGCGGGCTGCAGTGGAACAGGGGCGTTTTCGCAGTGATTTGTACTACCGCATCAATGGCCTGACGGTGCAACTGCCTGCCTTGCGAGAACGCACAGATCTGCATGCACTGACACACCACCTGCTGGCCGAACTTGATGGCCCACCGGGCTTGCACCTAGACCCCACCTTGATGCAGGCATTGGCCCGCTACGACTGGCCCGGCAACTTGCGCCAATACAGCAATGTGCTGCGCACCGCTGTGGCCTTGTTGGAGCCGCACGAGCAGTGCATCTCTTGGAGCCACATGCCCGACGATGTGTTGCAAAGCCTACAGGTCTTGCAAGACAGCACCCCTACTCCTCCGCCACCGCCCTCCGTGTTGCCCGCTGCCAGCTTGCAGACACTGTCCCAACAGGCCATTGCGCAGGCTTTGCAGGCCCATCAGGGCAACGTTTCAGCGGCTGCGCGGCAATTGGGCATCAGCCGTCAAACACTTTACCGCCGCTTGCGAGAGCATGGACATTGACATCCTGGCTCAGCGTCGTGGTGGTGGGTCGGGAACAAAACGGCCTTCTCCCGGAAAGGGGTTGGGCTCTTGGGTTGCTGGATTGGGTTGCCAAATGTCTCGCAGGGCAATCCGGCGTCGCTCCAGTTGTGCCAAGCTGGCGTATTGAATCTGCAAGGTCTCGGCGGGGCGGCGACTGGCCCGCCGAAAATGCGTCTCCCGTACCGGCGAATGCACCTGCTCCCCATGCCCAGTGCCCATGTCTGAACGACTCTCGGCTGCAGGCGCTGGCGCCATAGGCGCACTCTTGGCACTGTCATGGCGTTGGTAGCGCGGCGGCGGTGGGGCAACTTCTTCAAAGACAGCAAAACCCAGCACCCCCGTGTTGCCTCCTTGGCCTGTGCGTTCGGCATACGAATCGTCGGGCGTGGTAAAGACAAACTGGGCCACCGTATCCAGCGACTTGCGCCAGCCCTCAATAAACACCGTGCTCTGTGGCTCGATGATGTAGCCGGTCTGCTCTGCGGCGGCAGGCTCGCCAGTGAGCACATTGAGGCCATCGACCGAAGCCACCACCAGCAAGCGGCCACCCGTATGGTTGCGTAACAGCAAGGCATAAGGCTGCCCATGTTCACCCCCCACATACCAGCGGCGCTGCTTCTGGAAAATAGGCAGGTTTTGGCTGCGGCGTTGGTGGCTCACCACCTCTACCGACAGCAATTGCCCTTGGGCTGTAGTCAGGGCATTACGGTATTGCACAGGTGCCGGACGATAGGCATGGGCCACAGAGCCCCATCCACCCCACAGACCCGCACTCAACCAAGCAAGACTTTGGCGACGCTGCATGAAAGATCCCCCAAAAAGTGACAGGAGGTTTTCAGTATAGGCAGCAGGGGGGCTGATGCACAGCCCCCTCCAGCCCCAGGGCACCCTTCAGGCTTGTGCCGGGTAGAACATCTGGCGTGTAGGCACTTGGGCCACTGCCTTGGCAATGGCACCAATATGGTCGGGCGTGGTGCCACAGCAACCCCCCACAATATTGACCAAGCCTTCGGCGGCAAATTCATGCACCAAGCGGCTGGTCACCTCGGGCGTTTCATCAAAGCCCGTATCGCTCATCGGGTTGGGCAGTCCAGCGTTGGGGTAGCAGCTGATAAAGGTATCTGGCGCAGCCCGGTTCAACTCTTGGATATATGGGCGCATCAGTGCAGCACCCAAGGCGCAATTGAGGCCCACCGCCAGTGGCTGCGCATGGCGCACGCTGTGCCAAAACGCTGTCACCGTTTGGCCCGACAAAATGCGCCCCGAGGCATCGGTCACGGTGCCACTGATGAGGATGGGCAGGCGCTCGCCCGTTTGCTCAAACGCCTCTTCAATGGCAAACAGTGCCGCTTTGGCATTCAGGGTGTCAAAGATAGTCTCTACCAGCAACACATCGGCACCGCCTTCTATCAGTGCCAGTGTCTGCTCGTAGTAAGCGGCCCGCAACTGTTCAAAATCTACATTGCGCGCGCCAGGATCGTTCACATCGGGGCTGATGCTGGCCGTTTTGGGTGTTGGCCCCAAGGCACCAGCCACAAACCGTGGGTGTTCAGGGGTACTGAATTTATCGCAAGCCGCACGCGCCAGTTGGGCCGAGCGCAGGTTCATCTCGTGGGCCAGTTCTGCCATGCCGTAGTCTTCTTGGGCAATGGTGGTGGCGCCAAAAGTGTTGGTCTCAATCAGATCTGCCCCGGCAGCCAAGTAGCGTTCATGGATGTCGCGAATCACATCGGGGCGGGTGAGCGAGAGCAGCTCATTGTTGCCCTTCACATCGCGTGCAAACGCCTTAAACCGCTCCCCGGCCCCATCTGGGCCACTGTAGCCTTCGCCCCGGTATTGGGCTTCGCCCAACTTAAAACGCTGGATCATGGTGCCCATGGCGCCATCCAAAATGACGATGCGTTGGGCCAAAAGGGCCGGAAGCTGGGCGGCACGGGTGTAGTGGGGTGCTTGCATGGGCAGATCGCAACAGAAAAATCAGGGTAAATAAAGGCCAGCAGCCCATAGGCTGCAAGCCACCGATTGTCCCTGCTTCGCTGCGCCCTTGTCTTGTGCAGGCTTAGCGCAGGCGAAACACGGCCAGCGTACGCCCCAATACCCCAGTGTTTTGGCTCATGGCTTGGGCGGTGGCTGCGGATTGTTCCACCAAGGCAGCGTTTTCTTGCGTGACCTGATCCAAGTTCATGACCGCCTCATTAATCTGTAGCAGCTCGTCAGATTGTTCTTTGGTCACGATCCCCATTTGGCCCATCAGGGCATTCACATGGGTCACTGACTCGACCACTTGGGCAATCGTCTCGCCCGCTGCTTGCATTTTTTCGGCCCCACGTTGGGTGTGTGCCCCCGATTCACTGATCAGGTTGCGAATTTCCCGTGCCGCTGTGGCGCTGCGCTGGGCCAACGCCCGTACCTCTCCTGCCACTACGGCAAACCCCCGGCCTTGTTCTCCTGCCCGTGCCGCTTCCACGGCGGCATTCAAGGCCAGAATATTGGTTTGAAACGCAATGCCTTCGATGGTGGAGATGATCTGCACCATCTGTTGTGATGACTGCGTGATGGATTGCACCACAGTGCTGATCTCGCCCACGGCTTGGCCGCCAATGCGGGCCAGTGTGGCACTGTGCTCGCTTTGCCGCAGCACCTCTTGGGCCGTTGCGTTGGACTGGCGCACCGTGCTGGCCAGCTCTTCCATGGTGGCTGCGGTTTGTTCCAGATTGCGGGCTTGGGCTTCCGTGCGCCGGGCCAGTTCTTGGGCGCCTTGGGCTACATCGTGGACGATATGACCAAAGCCGCTGATCTCGGCCCGTGCATCATGCACCACCGCCCACAGGTTCACCCGTATTTGCTGCAAACGTTCCATCAGCAAGGCCATCGGGTGGCGTCCATCGACCTGATGGTATTTGTCCGAAACGCTGCAACTGGCAATCTGGCTGGCCAGTCGGTTGGCATCGGCTACAGCCAGCGTAATGCGCCGGTGAAAGCGCCACAAAATCAGCGCCGCAATCACGGCCCCCAGCCCCCCTTGCAAAGCCAGTGCGGGCAGGCCTGTCCAATCCAAGGCCCAGGGTAGCAGTGGCAGTGCCAGCAGCAGCAACAGCATGGCCGCCAGACGTTGGGTGAAAGTGGCGCGCTGCATGCGTCCCACCCAGTCGCGCCAGCCATTCATGCGCACATGGCCCGAATGCAGCCGGAAGGTTTTCCGTCCGGATGCCCGCTCTTGGTGAATCCGGGCGTACAACGCTTGGGCTTTTTGCACTTCCTCGCGGGTGGGTTTCATGCGCACCGACATATAGCCCATCGGCTTGCCGTTTTCCATCAGTGGTGTGACGTGAGCGCGTACCCAATAAAAATCACCATCCTTGCGCCGGTTCTTCACCAGACCAATCCAGCTGCGTCCGTGGCCAATGGTGTTCCACATGTCCTTGAAGGCCTCTGGGGGCATGTCTGGGTGGCGCACAATGTTGTGCGGCTGGCCCATCAGCTCCTCCATTGAGAAGCCACTGACCCGGATAAAAGCGGCATTGCAATGGGTCAACCGTCCTTGCGGATCGGTGGTAGACATCAGAAACTCATCGCTGGAGTAGTCAAACTCCTGGTTGCTCACGGGCAAATTGGTACGCATTCTGGGGCAATCACTTGGCGAATCTTGATACAGCGCAGTAGATGCCAAAACGCCCACAGACCCCCTTGCCTCAGGGGACAATGACCATGTGAGCACTACGGCCTTTGATTCTATGAAGGAACCCAGACCAGTGTCTCACCTGATGGGGTTGAGATGTAACAATTTGCCGTGCCACCCACCAGCCCACACCCCCGTTGATGGCCTTTAACCCAGCCGAAACACGGCCAGCGTGCGCCCCAAAAAGCCAGAGTTCTGGCTCATGGCTTGGGCCGCTGCTGCCGACTCTTGCACCAATGCGGCATTTTGCTGTGTCACATGGTCTAAGTCGGTCACGGCATCATTCACCTGTGAAATCCCCAGTGCCTGTTCTTTGGCTGCCACGCCCATTTCATTGATCAGGGTGTTTACATGGGCCACCGATTGCACCACTTGGGCAATCGTTTCGCCTGCTGTGTCCATTTTTTCGGCCCCATGTCGGGTATGGGCGCCAGACTCACGGATCAACTCGCCAATTTCTCGGGCAGCTGTGGCGCTGCGTTGGGCCAGTGCCCGCACCTCGCTGGCGACCACGGCAAAGCCCCGGCCCTGCTCACCCGCGCGGGCGGCTTCTACCGCTGCGTTCAAAGCCAAAATATTGGTCTGGAAGGCAATGCCCTCAATGGTGGCAATGATTTGCCCCATTTTTTGTGATGATTGGGCTATGGATTGCACCACGGCACTGATCTCACTCACCGCCTCACCACCGTGGCGGGCCAAGGTTGCACTGTTCTCACTTTTCTGGAGCACCTCTTGCACCGTTTGTGCCGATTGGCGCACCGTGCTGGCCAGCTCTTCCATGGTTGCTGCGGTTTCTTCCAAACTGCTGGCTTGGGATTCAGTGCGCCGGGCCAACTCTTGTCCACCTTGGGCTATATCACTGGCAATATGACCAAATCCGTTGATTTCGGCCCTGGCATCGCCCACAATCGCGCGCAGATTCACTTGGATTTGCTGCAAACGCTCCATGAGCAGTGCCACGGGATGGCGGCCATCAATGCGGCGATAGGGGGCGGACAAACTACAGCCCGCAATGTCATTGGCAAGTTGGTGGGCATCGTTCAGCCCCTGTGTGATACGCCGGTGAAAGCGCCACAGTATCCAACCGCACAGCACGGCCCCTAGCCCGCTTTGCAAAACTACCGCCTCCAGTGTGCTCCAACCCAAAGCCCAAGGCAGCAAGGGCACAGCCAGCAAAGGCACCACCAGCATGGCGGCCAGGCGTTGGGTGAAAGTAGCACGCTGTAGGCGCCCCACCCAGTCGCGCCAGCCGTTCAAACGCACATGGCCTGAATGCAGCCTAAAGGTATGCCGCCCCGACTCCCGCTCTTGGCGGATGCGGGCGTACAACGCTTGGGCTTTTTGCACTTCCTCGCGGGTGGGCTTCATGCGCACCGACATATAGCCCATGGGCTTGCCGTTTTCCATCAGCGGCGTAACGTGGGCACGCACCCAGTAAAACGAACCATCCTTGCGCCGGTTCTTGACCAGGCCAATCCAACTACGGCCATTGCCAATGGTGTTCCACATGTCCTTGAAGGCCTCTGGAGGCATGTCTGGATGGCGCACCAAGTTGTGTGGTTGGCCCATCAACTCGTCCATCGAAAAGCCACTGACGCGGGCAAACGCAGCATTGCAATGTGTGATCCGACCTTGGGGGTCGGTGGTCGACATCAAAAATTCATCACTGGAGTAATCGAACTCCTGGTTGCTCACAGGCAAATTGGTACGCATTGTTAAGCTTTATCAGCGGGCTAATCTCAATGCGGAACAAGTAAATATGAAAACAATTGGAAACACTATTGCCCCCAGGGGCAATGACCTTGTGCAGAGCACTTGGTTCAATGTGGGGCAGGCAGTTTCAGTTCGACCTGTGCGCCGCCCTGTGGGTGGTTGGCAATCTCTAGCGTGCCCCCGTGGCGCTCGGCAATGGTTCGTGAAATGGAAAGTCCTAAGCCCAATCCATCGGCCTTGGTGCTAAAAAAAGGTTGACCCGCTTGGGCTATTGCCTCTAGGGTTAAACCGGGGCCGGTGTCGCAGAAATGCAACAGCATCCAGCCTGGCACGGGGGTTGCCGTCACTGTTATTTGGCGCGGCTCTGGTTGGCCCATCATGGCCTGAATGGCATTGCGGTACACATTGAGTACGATTTGCGAGAGTTGAATATCATCCCCTTGCACCCATACCGCTGTGGGGGGCAGTACAAAAGCAAACTCCACGTTGCACCGGCGGGCCTCGCAGGCCAACAGCTGCGCCACGTCTTGCACCAGCTGGCCCAATTCCACAGGTTTGTATTGCTCTGGCACGGGCCGGATAAAGCTGCGAATGCGCTCAATAATGTGGCTGGCCCGCTGGGTGTTGGCCTCAATGTGGTGCAACAGCTTGTGCAGTTGTGCTGTATCCAGACGGTTTTGTGCCAGCCCATGCAGGCCCATCTGGGCATCGAGCAAAATGGCCGTCAGGGGTTGGTTGAGTTCGTGCCCCAACGAGGCCGACATGGCACCTAGGCTGCGTTGGCGGTCAAGCTGGGCAATTTGGGCGCTCAACCGCTCGTTTTCTGCTCGTTTGGCGCGTTCTGCCGCTGTAGCCAAGTCATTGTGTCGGGCGCGCTCCAAAAAGATGCCAATAAAGCCCACACTGCCCACCACCGAGCTGATCAGACTGGCACCGATAGTGAATAAGCTGTCCCAGCCACCAAACAACGCATTGGGTTCGGAAACACCGTTCACCACTGCCAAACTGCGCAACACCAGCGCACTGCCCACCGCCAGATAGGTGCCTGCAACCCAGTGGGCGCTGCGCGAGGTCTCACGCCGCCCAATCTGCCAACACAGCAGGCTGATATAAAAGAAAGTAGCCGCTAAGGTGGTGGATGACCACAGAAAGCGCAGGGTTGGATACTCATCCAGTCCAAGCCGCAGGCATTCATATCCAATCACAAACCCTGCCCCTAGCCCTAGCAGCCATTGCCTGCGCCAGGGTGGGCGCTGTAGTTCATAAAGCAATGCTTGGGCACGCACCAGATTAGCCAAGAACATCAGCCCATTGGCCAAAGGGTAGGCCGCCCATTCTGCAATGTGTGGGCGCAACCCCAGCAGCACCACCCCCACACCAAACAGCGCACTGCCTGTACACCATAGCCACGCCGAACGTGAGCGCAGGCCCGACAGCACGGCCCAGGCCACCGTAGGCATGACCAAATACATCAGACCCACCAGCAGGTAAGCCGTTGGCAGATTGAACATGCGCAGGAGGCTCTAGCGTTACAGGCTTTGGTCTGGCAGGTCGCGCATCTTCTCGGCCAGCTCTAGCAGCGAGGTGGCACCCATCTTGTCCATCACCCGCGCGCGATGCACCTTGACGGTTTTCAGGCTGCACTGAAAGTGGTCGGCAATTTCTTTGTTCATCAGCCCCTTCACCACCAATTGGCAGATAGCCCGTTCGCGGGGCGTCAAACTCTCGTAGCTGCGCTGCACATCCATCGTGTCGCGGTAGGTCTTGAACTGCTCGCGGTCACGGGCCATCGCCTGTTGGATGGCCCGCAGCAGGTCATCCATATTGAAGGGCTTGAGCAGAAAATCAATGGCGCCCCCCTTGAAGGCATCAATCACTTCCTGCGTTTGGCTCTCCCCCGAGATAAACACAATGGGCGTGCTGCGCCCCAGCCGCAGCAATTCGTGTTGCAGAGCCAACCCGTTCATTTGTGGCATGCGCATGTCCAAGAGCAACACCGCCGGTGCAATCGGCAGTGAGTGCTCCAGAAAAGCCTGCGGTGAGGTGTAGGACTCTACGCTGTAGTCCAGATACTCCAACATCCGCGACAACGAAGCGCGCACCGCCACATCGTCGTCCACCAAATAAATATGGCCTTGAATGCCCATTACCCCGCCAATACCGGAAATAGTTTGACCAAACCCAGGGCCATCACCTCGACCGACAGTGCCGCCAAGATCAACCCCATGATGCGTGTCATCACATTGATACCTGTTTGGCCTAACACCCTGGCAATGGGTTGGGCCAGCGAAAAGCACAGATAAGTGGCGGCGGCAATCACCAAGCCATAGCCCACCAATGCTGTGTGTTGCCAAAAGGTTTGCGCCCTATCGGCATAAATCACCACGGTTGACATGGTGGCTGGGCCTGTCAGCAGTGGAATAGTCAGTGGCACCACGGCGATGCTGGCGCCAGCGGCGGCTTTTTCCGCCCCTGCCTCTAATTCATTGGCATGGGGTTTGGCCTCGGCAGGTTGGGCGTTGAGCATGTTCATGGCACTGCTCAACAGCAGCAGCCCACCACCTACCTGAAAGCTTTGCAAAGAGATGCTGAAGAACTCCAAAATCTAGAGGCCCAGCAAGGCGCAGGTTGCAATCACGCAAAATACACTGAATGCGGCTACCTGAATGGTGCGCTGGCGTTGTGGTGCCGAAAAGCCGTGGGTGTAGTGGATAAAGAATGGCACGATGGCCAATGGATTGACCACAAACAACAGGGTGAAAAGTGGCTTCAAGTCCATGCACTCTCCTGGTAAGGCGAGATCGTCTGGGCTTGGAGGTGTGCAAGCGCAGGGGTGGATAGCAACATGCTTTTCCTACAAGACATAGGACAACCCGCCAGTGTGCCGTATTCAATCATCTGGCTGCTGTATTTTTCTCTTTTCTCTTTGATTTAGAACAGAAAGTCTTCACTTATGCAAAGTCAATGGATCGCACTGGAATCAAATGATGGCTTCCACTGCCCTGCTTGGGAGGCTACGCCTACTGGCATGCCCCGTGCGGCAGTGGTGGTATTGCAGGAAATCTTTGGTGTCAACAGCCACATCCGTGCCGTGACCGAACGTTTTGCTGCCAGGGGCTATTTGGCCGTGGCTCCGGCACTTTTTTCCCGTGTCCAACCCGATGTGGATTTGGGTTATGGCCCAGATGCCATGCAAACGGGTATAGCCCTCAAGACCGCGACAGAGCAATTGCCTGGTGTGGGCGTTTTGGCCGACATTCAAGCCGCTATTGACCATGCTGCTGCCCGCAGTGGCCGTCCGGTCGGTGTAGTCGGTTTTTGTTGGGGAGGATTGATGGCTTGGCGTGCTGCCTCGGCACTGGACGGGCTGTCGGCTGCGGTCAGTTATTACGGCGGTGGCATGACGAGCTTGGCCGAAATGGCCCGTCAGCCGCGTTGCCCCGTGCTGGCCCATTTTGCCCGCCAAGACCGTTGGATTCCTTTAGAAGGTGTGCAGCTTTTTGCGGCCCAGCACCCCGAGGTGCAATCGCATGTCTACGATGCTGACCACGGCTTCAACTGCGACCAGCGTGCTGCCTACGATGATGCAGCCGCAGTCAGTGCGCGCAACCGAACGCTGGCCTTTTTTGAGCAGCACCTGTCTTGATGTAGGGGGCGCAGTGTGCCGTGGCGTTCAGTGCATAGGCTCTCTGGGGGTGTTTGCCAAATAGCGTTTGCGCCAAAAAAAGACAATCAAAGATAAAGCCATGACCAACATGGCCCCCATGGCCCACCAAAAGCCGTGTTGTCGGTGAATCAGGGGTAAGAATTCGAAGTTCATACCAAAGATGCCTGCAATCAGGTTCAGCGGCAAAAAAACGGCCGTCAAGGCTGTCAGGGTGCGCATGATGTCGTTGGTGCGGTTGCTTTGCACTGAAAAGTGCATTTGCACCGTGGTTTCAGTGCTTTGTTCTAAGCGGCGCACATGGTGCACCACGCGCTCAATGTGTTCCAGCACGTCACGGCTGCGCACCTGTAGCAAATCACGTTCGCGCAGTTCTGCCGCTGTGGCGGGGGCAGGCCAGGTTTGCAGGGCATCAATCCAGTCTTGTATGGCGCTGCGTTGGTCTTCGCAGATTTCATCCAAGTGGTGCAGTGCCAACCGGGTGTCCAGCAGGGCATTCCAATTGACAAATCGGGTGCGGGGTTTGAGGAGCTCACTTTGCCAGTGGTCGAGCTGGCGTGTCAGTTCACGGCGCAAATCCAGATAACCATCCACCATCAGATTCACCAGCCGCAGCATCAGGTCTGCTGTACCGGTGGGGAGCCGTGTTCCTTGTCCAGCACCCACGATGCGCCCATCGGATGTTTCAACCCCCATCGTGGCGGCCGTGGCTAACAAGCGAGCAGCATAGGCCTCACGCACCGAGCAATCGTTTGGGTGTACCGTGAGAACGATTTGATCAAACACAGCAAACCCCACTGGGTTGGTGTCGATACGGCGCAAGACCGGAGGGCCGTTGTGTTTACGTGGCGGAGATGAGGGCGTGTCAGGCTGGCTACTAGGCACTGTGGAACTTGCCGAAGCCAAACGGCGAAACACCAGCAGATCGTATTGTGATGTGTAGTCATAATGCGATGGCAGCTGAGGATTGAGCAGGTCAGAGATGTGCAACTCCACCAGCTGAATGCCTGTCAGGCTCTGCAACATGTGCTGGATACCCGACAACTGGCTCTGAAACGCTGGCCGGGCACAGGCCACCCAGAAAAAACCTTGAGCGGGAAGCTGTGTGGGCAAAGACTCCAGCTCCCGAACGCCCCCTGCATGAAGGTGAAAGATCCGCATAGCACTTGTGTGGGAATAGAACAATGCCTCCAACGCCAGTACAGCTTTGGAGGCATTTGCAGAGCAGAAGCCTGCCACAGGCAGACAGCCTGTAGGCGATGGGGGGACAAAAAATCAGTTGCGCACTTGATTCAGCAAGGTAGCCGCATCGCTCACGGCCAATTTGCCACCCTCTTCTACATTGAGCTGGACCACTTGGCCATCCTTGACCAGCATGGAATAGCGATTGCTGCGCAAGCCCAAGCCCTTGCCCGTCAAATCCAGTGTCAGGCCGGTGGCCTTGGTAAAGATGGCATCGCCATCGGCCAGCATCCGCACCGCGCCAGCGGTTTTTTGGTCACGCGCCCAAGCTCCCATCACGAAGGCATCATTGACTGCAATGCACCAAATTTCGTCTACACCTGCAGCCTTGAACGCTGCTGCTTGGGCCACAAAGCCAGGCACATGCTGTGCCGAGCAGGTGGGGGTAAAAGCACCAGGAACCGCAAAAATAGCAATGGTCTTGCCTGCTGTCGCCTTTTGCACATCGACCGCGTTGGGGCCAAGGCTACAGCCATTGCCCTCCACTTCGATGTATTCCATCAGGGTGGCTGCGGGCAGGGTGTCTCCAACTTTGATCATGTGATGCTCCAAAAAGAAAAACGACCCACATTGTGGGTCGTTTTGGGCAGCTATGCTGGCTGATGGGCGCTTAGGCTTACAGCAAACCAGCCTTTTGTACCAAGCGGGTAGCAACCCAGTTCTTGGTCTTGGACAGAGGACGGCTTTCGGTGATCTCGATCACGTCGCCGACATGGTACTCATTGTTCTCGTCGTGCGCGTGGTACTTGCTCGACTTACCAACAATCTTGCCATACAACTCATGGATGACACGACGCTCGACCAGCACGGTCACGGTCTTGGCACGCTTGTCGCTGACCACCTTGCCAATCAAGGTGCGCTTGAGGGATTTTTTAGCTTCCGTCATGTGGGCTCCTTACTTGGCGGCTTGCTTTTCAGCAAGAATGGTCTTGGCACGGGCGATGGCACGGCGCGTGGCGCTCAGGGTGCCTGTGTTGCCCAGCTGTTGGGTTGCCTTTTGCATACGCAGGCCGAAATGGGCTTTTTGCAAAGCCTTGATTTCTTCCTTGATACCGGCAACGTCTTTTTGGCGCAGTTCAGTAGTATTCATATCAGTTTCTCCTGAAATCACTGGCCAACCATGCGTGCCACGAAAGTGGTACGCAGGGGCAGCTTGGCAGCTGCCAGACGGAAGGCTTCGCGGGCGAGTTCTTCGGGCACGCCGACGATCTCGAACACAATCTTGCCGGGCTGGATTTCGGCCACGTAGTACTCAGGGTTACCCTTACCGTTACCCATACGCACTTCGGCGGGCTTGGTAGAAATGGGTTTGTCTGGGAACACGCGGATCCAGATGCGGCCACCACGCTTAACGTGACGGGAAATCGCACGACGTGCCGATTCGATTTGGCGCGCAGTCAAGCGGCCACGGTCGGTACACTTCAGGCCGAAGTCGCCAAAGGCCACGCTGTTGCCACGGGTGGCAACACCGGTGTTACGGCCTTTTTGCTCCTTGCGGTATTTGCGGCGAGCAGGTTGCAGCATGTTTTATTCTCCTTTTCCGTCCGCTGCTGTAGCGGGCGCGTCTGTTTTACGAACGCGCTTAACGGCATCGGCACCAGCACCGGCGGGTTTGTCGCTGCCATCGGCAGGGGCGGCATTGCTACCGGTAGGGCGGCGGCCACCACGGCCTGCACCGGCACGGTCGCCACCGGGGCGGCCATCACGGCGGGGGCCACGTGGGCGACGCTCTTCTTCGGGGCGGGGTGTCTCGACAGCGGGCAGGTCATTGCGGCCTAAGGTATCACCCTTGTAAACCCAGACCTTCACGCCGATCACACCATAGGTGGTCTTGGCTTCGGAAGTGCCGTAATCGATGTCAGCGCGCAGGGTGTGCAGTGGCACACGGCCTTCGCGGTACCACTCGGTACGGGCGATTTCGATACCGTTCAGGCGGCCCGACGACATGATCTTGATGCCCAAGGCGCCCAGACGCATGGCGTTCTGCATAGCGCGCTTCATGGCACGGCGGAACATAATGCGCTTTTCGAGCTGTTGGGTGATCGAGTCAGCGATCAGCTTGGCATCGATTTCGGGCTTGCGCACTTCTTCGATGTTCACAGCCACTGGCACGCCCAGGCGAACGGCGAGTTCCTTCTTCAGGTTCTCGATGTCTTCACCCTTCTTGCCGATCACCACGCCCGGACGAGCCGAGTAAATGGTGATGCGGGCGTTTTTGGCGGGGCGCTCGATCAGGATACGCGAGACCGATGCGTTTTTGAGCTTGGCCTTCAGGTACTCACGCACCTTGATGTCTTCAGCCAGCATGCCAGCGAAGTCACGGTTGCTGGCGTACCAGCGGCTTGCCCAGTTACGGCTGACCGCCAGGCGGAAGCCGGTAGGATGGATTTTCTGTCCCATAGTCTTCCTTGGCCTCAGTTGCCAACCGTCACGTACACATGGCACGTGGGTTTGCTGATGCGGTTGCCGCGACCTTTGGCGCGCGCGGTGAAGCGCTTGAGCGTGGTGCCTTGTTCGACGTAGATGGTCTTGACCTTCAATTCGTCGATGTCAGCACCATCATTGTGTTCTGCATTGGCAATGGCCGATTCCAGAACCTTCTTGACGATGCCAGCAGCTTTTTTCTGCGTGAATGTCAGGATGTTCAGGGCTTGGTCCACTTTCTTGCCGCGAATCAAATCGGCGACCAGACGGCCCTTGTCCACCGACAGACGGACGCCCCGGAGGACTGCACGTGTTTCAGACATGGTCGTTCCTTATTTCTTCTGGACTTTTTTGTCCGCGGGGTGACCCTTGAAGGTGCGCGTCAGGGCGAATTCGCCCAGCTTGTGGCCCACCATCTGGTCGGTGACATACACCGGCACGTGTTGCTTGCCGTTGTGCACAGCGATGGTCAGACCGATGAACTCGGGCAGAACCATAGAGCGACGCGACCAGGTCTTCACTGGCTTCTTGTCCTTGGTGGCAATGGCTTTTTCGACCTTGGCCAGCAAGTGATGGTCAACAAACGGACCCTTTTTGAGAGAGCGAGTCATTTGCTACCCCTTACTTCTTACGACGCGACACAATCATGTTTTGTGTGCGCTTGTTGTTGCGGGTGCGATAACCCTTGGTCAGATTGCCCCAAGGATCGACAGCATGACGGCCTTCACCCGTACGACCTTCACCACCACCGTGGGGGTGATCGACAGGGTTCATGGCCACGCCGCGCACTGTTGGGCGAATACCCATCCAGCGTTTGACGCCAGCCTTGCCCAGTTGGCGCAGGCTGTGCTCTTCGTTGGCAACTTCACCGATGGTGGCGCGGCACTCGATGTGAATCTTGCGCACTTCACCCGAGCGCATACGCACTTGGGCATAGGTGGTTTCACGGGCCAGCAGAGTGGCCGAAGCACCAGCCGAGCGGGCGATTTGCGCACCGGCACCGGGCTTGAGCTCGATGCAGTGGATGGTCGAACCCACGGGGATGTTGCGGATGGGCAGGGTGTTGCCAGCGCGGATAGGCGCTTCGGAGCCGGACATGAGCGTGCTGCCCACTTCCAGACCACGGGGAGCGATGATGTAACGACGCTCACCATCGGCATAGCACACCAAAGCGATGTGGGCCGTGCGGTTGGGGTCGTACTCAATGCGCTCTACCTTGGCGGCAATGCCATCCTTGTTGCGCTTGAAGTCCACCACGCGGTAGTGGTGCTTGTGACCACCGCCCTTGTGGCGTGTGGTGATGTGACCGTTGTTGTTACGGCCAGCCTTTTGGTGCTGGGGTTCCAGCAGCGGGGCGTAGCCGTCACCCTTGTACAGGTGGTCACGGGTAACCTTCACCACAGCACGTTGGCCGGGCGAGGTGGGTTTCATTTTGATGACTGCCATGATTAAGCGGCCTCCCCGGACAGGTTCAGCTCTTGACCGGGCTTGAGCGTCACATAGGCCTTGCGCACATTGTCGCGACGGCCGATGGTCTTGCCAAAACGCTTGGTCTTGCCTTTGGTATTAACCACAGACACGCCCTTGACCTCAACCTTGAACATCAATTCCACAGCGGCCTTGATTTCGGGTTTGGTAGCGTTCTGCAGCACCTTGAATGTCACAGCATTGGACTTTTCTGCAACCATGGTGGCCTTTTCGGACACGATGGGAGCAACCAGCACCTGCATCAGACGACCTTCGTCAAACTTGGGGCTACTCATGCGAACATCTCCTTGAGCTTGTCGATTGCGCCCTTGGTGACGATGACCTTCTTGTAATGCACCAGCGACACGGGATCGGCATAACGAGGCTCGACCACGAGCACGTTGGCCAGATTGCGCGAAGCCAGGTACAGGTTTTCGTCAACTTCTTCAGAAATGACCATGACCGATTGCAGGTTCATGGCCTTGAACTTGTCGGCCAGCACCTTGGTCTTGGGCGATTCGAGCTTGAGCGAATCGACCACAGCCAGGCGGCCTTCACGAGCCAACTGCGAGAAGATGGTGGCCATGCCAACGCGATACATCTTCTTGTTGATCTTCTGGGTGAAGTTTTCGTCGGGCATGTTCGGGAAAATCCGACCGCCCCCACGCCACAGTGGCGAGGAAGTCATACCAGCACGCGCGTTGCCAGTACCCTTTTGCTTAAAGGGCTTCTTGGTGGAGTGACGAACCTGTTGGCGGTCTTTTTGAGCACGGGTGCCCTGACGGCCATTGGCGCGGTAAGCCACAACAATCTGGTGTACCAGATCTTCGTTGTAAGGACGATCAAACACGGTTTCGGGGGCATCAAACTTGGATGCGGCCTGACCTTGATCATTCAGGAGTTCGAGCTGCATTAGTTCGCTCCTTTGGCAGCGGTGGCCTTGACAGCGGGACGCACGGTCACGAACCCACCCTTAGAGCCGGGAATGGCGCCCTTGATCAAGAGCAGTTGACGCGCTTCGTCGATGCGAATGACATCGAGGTTTTGCGTGGTCTTGGTGACGTCACCGAGGTGACCCGTCATGCGCTTACCGGGGAACACGCGACCGGGGTCTTGTGCCATACCGATAGAGCCGGGCACGTTGTGCGAACGGCTGTTACCGTGCGAAGCACGTTGCGAGGCCATGTTGTGGCGCTTGATGGTACCGGCGTAGCCCTTACCGATGGAAGTGCCCTGCACGTCCACTTTTTGGCCTACGGTAAACACATCAGTGACCGGCACGGCAGCACCGGCGGCATACTTGCCAGCGGTTTCAGCGGTAACGCGGAATTCTTTGATGATTTCGCCAGCTTCGACACCGGCTTTGGCCAAGTGGCCAGCTTCTGGCTTAGTGACACGCGAAGCTTTGCGCGCGCCAAAAGTGACTTGCAAAGCCACATAGCCATCGTTCTCTTGGGTTTTAACCTGGGTCACGCGGTTGTTGGACACATCCACCACTGTGACGGGCACTGCGTCCCCATCATCAGTGAACAGACGCATCATGCCCACCTTGCGGCCCAGCAACCCCAGGGAGTTGCTCAGACTCATTTGTTTCTCCAAAACTTCCACCGCCGCGACTTCAATTGGCCTTGGCGTTGCACACAAGTGCATGAAAGACGGTTGATAAAACTCCGCCCTTTGCGCAATGCAAAGGGCGAAGCCGCAAAGTATAGCGCGAACTGCTTTTGCAAGCAAGTTCGCGCTATGGCTTCACGGGTTCGGCGCATATTGCGCCGAAGGGCGTTGCTTATTGCAGCTTGATTTCGACGTCCACGCCAGCAGGCAGGTCGAGCTTCATCAGCGCGTCCACGGTCTTGTCGGTAGGATCGACAATGTCCATCAGGCGTTGGTGGGTGCGGATTTCAAACTGGTCGCGGCTGGTCTTGTTGACGTGGGGCGAACGCAGAATGTCGAAACGCTTCATGCGGGTCGGCAGGGGTACGGGGCCCTTGACGATAGCGCCAGTGCGCTTGGCAGTGTCAACGATTTCGGCGGCAGACTGATCGATCAGTTTGTAATCGAAAGCCTTCAGACGGATGCGGATCTTTTGCTTGGACATGGTTATCTTCCTTGTGCTTGCAATGATTACGCGAGGATCTTGGCAACCACACCAGCGCCGACGGTACGACCGCCTTCGCGGATAGCGAAGCGCAGACCTTCTTCCATAGCGATGGGGTTGATCAGCTTGACCGTGATTGACACGTTGTCACCAGGCATCACCATTTCTTTGCCTTCGG
>NZ_BAAGYJ010000004.1:0-207717 GCF_054779375.1 Giesbergeria giesbergeri
CGTCGATGGCTTGCTTGCCCAAAATGATGAGGCCGGGTTGTTCTTTGTCCACCAGCGCCTTGAGCAGCTTGGCCACGGCCAGCGGTTGCAGTTCGGCCTCGGTTTCGACCAAGATGGCGCGGTCGGCACCAATCGCCATGGCCGTGCGCAGGGTTTCCTGGCACTGGGCGGTGCCGCAGGAGACGGCGATCACCTCAGTGACCAAGCCTTTTTCTTTCAGGCGCACGGCTTCTTCGACGGCAATTTCGTCAAAGGGGTTCATGCTCATTTTGACGTTGGCGATGTCCACGCCGGTGCCATCGGATTTGACACGCACTTTCACGTTGTAGTCCACCACGCGCTTGACCGGTACGAGAATTTTCATAGTTTCAATCTCTCAATCATGGAAATAACGACCCGCTGCCGCACGCTGCACCACGGCGGGTGCTGGTGCATACAGTGGTGAAATGGATTGGTAGCTTTGGCAACGGCGCACCATCTCGGCCAAACCGATGCGGTCGGCCCAGTGCAGGATGCCGCCCAAATGGCGCGGAAAGCCCAGCCCCAGAATCAACCCCATGTCCACCTCCACGGCTGAACCCACAATGTTGTCGTCTAGGCAACGTGCGGCCTCTAGCACCATCGGTAGCATCATGCGGTCTATGATCTCTGCGTCTGTGAAGCTGCGCGGGCCACGGGGCTGCACAGCAGCCAGCAGGGCCGAAACGCCCTCATCTACCAGCCGCTTGGGCTTGCCCTTGGCATCGGTTTCGTAGCGGAAGAACCCTGCACCAGACTTTTGCCCCAACCGCTGCGACTGCACCAGCAGCTCTACGGCCAACGGAAAATCGGGCTGCATCCGAGGGCCGTAGCCATCGGCAATGATGTGCAACACATGCTCGAGTGTGTCCATCCCGATCACATCGGCCAGATAAGCGGGCCCCATCGGCCAGCCAAAGGCTTCCATGACCCGATCCACCTGCTGGTAGTCGGCCCCATCATGCACCAGCCGCAAAAAGGCCAGGCAGTATGGCACCAGAATGCGGTTGACCAAAAAGCCGGGGCAGTCCTGTACCACAATGGGTGTCTTGCCCATGGCCACCGCATAGCCAGCGGTGGAGGCGGCTGCCACCGCATCGGTGGCCGGGCCTTGAATCACTTCTACCAGTGGCATTTGTGGCACAGGGTTGAAAAAGTGCATGCCAACAAAGTTTTGTGGCCGCTGCAAGGCGCTGGCCATGTCGGCAATGGACAGTGACGAGGTATTGGAGGCAATGATGGCTTCTGGGCCTACCAACGCCTCCACCTCGGCCAGCACTTTTTTCTTGATGCCCAGGTTCTCGACAATGGCTTCAATCACGATGTCGGACTGCTCAAAGCCTGCAAAATCGAGTTGTGCGTGGATGGATGCCCGCACCTGCTGGGCTTTTTCGGGTGGCATGCGGCCCGAAGCCACTTGCTTGGCCAGCAGCTTGTCGGCCTCGGCCAGCCCCAAATCCAGTGCAGGCTGGGCAATGTCTTTCATGCGCACAGCAACGCCGCGCACGGCGCTGGTGTAGGCAATGCCCCCTCCCATGATGCCCGCGCCCAACACCGCCGCTTGTTTGACGGGCCGAGCCTGCCGGGCATAGGCCTTGGCCTTCTTTTTCAGAAACTGGTCGTTGACAAACAGGCGCACCAGTGAGGCGGCTGTTTCTGTCTTGAACAGGCGGGCAGCCACCTGCGCCTCCTGTTGCAAAGCGGCGGGAGCCTCTTGGGAGGCTGTGTCTGCCAACAACTGCACAAAGGCCGAGGCTGCGGGGTAGTGGGCAGCCGTTTTGGCTGTGCTGACACGGGCCTGCTCCAGCACCGCAGCATCCAGTGCCACACCGGCATGGACGCGCGCCCGATACGCTTGCCAATCCTGCTGGCCGTGGGCCGCTTGGGTCAGCCAAGCCAGTGCCGTACTGCGCAGAGCGTCGGGCGTTGCGATGGCATCCACCGCGCCCGCCTGTAGGGCCGCAGCCGCCTTGTGGGAGGTGCCGCTCGTGATCCACTGCAACGCCACCGCACTCCCGGCAATGCGCGGCAGCCGGGTAGAACCACCATAACCGGGGATGATGCCCAGACTGACCTCTGGCAAACCCACCACGGCCCCTTCGGCCATGACACGGTGGTCACAGGCCAAAGCCACCTCCAAGCCGCCCCCCAAAGCCGCTCCGTTGATGGCAGCCACTGTCGGAAAAGGCAACTGGGCCAGCGCAGTCAGGGTGGCACTGCCCTGCACCACAGCGGCTTCTATCTCGGCCTGCGAACGCTCCAACAACGCCCGAAACTCGAAAATGTCGGCACCCACAATAAAACTGTCTTTGCCGCTGCTCAACAACAACCCCCGCACCGCTGGAGTCTGTTGCAGCAAGGCCAACGCCTGCCGAAATTCTGCCATTGTGGACTGGTTGAGCTTGTTGACGGCCTCACCGGTGCCGTCAAAACACAGCTCCACCAACCCATCATCCAAGGGCACCAGTCGCAGGTTTTTTCCTTCAAACATGTTCAATGTCCTGCTGCTCATGGGGTTTAGATTCGCTCAAAAATAGCCGCAATGCCTTGGCCTCCGCCAATGCACATCGTCACCAACGCATAACGGCCTTGGATACGCTGCAACTCGTGTACAGCCTTGACCGTAATCAATGCCCCAGTGGCACCGATGGGATGACCCAACGAGATGCCCGAGCCATTAGGGTTAACTTTGGCAGGGTCCAAGCCCAAGTCCCGGGCCACAGCACAGGCTTGTGCTGCAAAGGCTTCGTTGGCCTCAATCACATCCAAGTCTTGCACTGTCAGGCCCGCTTTTTTGAGGGCCAGTTGCGTGGCAGGCACGGGGCCAATGCCCATGTATTTGGGATCTACCCCAGCGTGGGCATAGGCCACCAAACGGGCCAAGGGCTGAAGACCACGGGCCTGTGCGGTTTGCGCCTCCATCAGCAGCACCGCAGCCGCAGCGTCATTGATACCCGAAGCATTGCCCGCAGTAACAGTGCCGTTTTCTTTCACAAACACTGGCTTGAGTTTGGCAAAGTCTTCCAGCGTGGCATCGGGGCGAAAATGCTCATCTGTGGCATAGGCCACCTCGCCCTTGCGGCTCTTGAGCATGACGGGAACAATTTGATCCTTGAAATAACCCGCCTGCGTAGCGTGTTGGGCGCGCTGGTGGCTTTGCATAGCCAAATGGTCTTGCTCTTGGCGCGTGATGCCCCACTTGCTTGCAATGTTCTCGGCTGTCACACCCATGTGGATTTTGTGAAAAGGGTCGTGCAAGGCACTGACCATCATGTCCACCATCTGGGTGTCTCCCATGCGGGCACCCCAACGGGTATTGAGGCTGGCATAGGGAGCACGGCTCATGCACTCAGCCCCCCCACCAATGGCAATGTCGGTGTCACCCAACAAAATACTCTGGCTGGCTGAGACTATCGCCTGCAGACCCGAACCACACAGGCGGTTGACGTTGAACGCAGGCGTGCCTTCGGCACAGCCCCCTTCAATGGCCGCCACGCGCGACAGGTACATATCGCGTGGCTCGGTATTGACCACATGGCCAAACACCACATGGCCTACATCCTTGCCTTCTGTTTGGGTGCGGGCCAAAGACTCTTTGACCACCAGCGCCCCCAATTGGGTGGGAGGCACATCTTTGAGGCTGCCACCAAAAGTGCCAATGGCGGTACGGACTGCGCTGACGACGACGACTTCACGTTGCATAACGGTCTCCTGGAATGGTTGTAGGACGTGGGGTACTCAGAACGCGCTCAGGGGCATGGCAGCCATGCCTTGGTAGCCATTGACGATGCTGTCACGCAACGCTCCTGTGCGGGGCAAGATGTGGTCGGCATAGAAACGCACGGTGGCAATCTTGGCCTGCATGAACTCTGCATCACGGCCTGCCGCCAGCTCACGCTCGGCCACCTCCAGAGAGCGGGCCAATTGCCAACCTGCCACCAAGTTGCCTGCGAGCATCAAATAAGGCACGCTGGCGGCATAGACCGCATTGGGTTGAGACTTGGCCTGAGAGGCAATGCACTGCACCGCACCAACAAAGGCTGCACGGGCCGCCTGTAGCCGCGCTGCCACGGCGCGGGCGTGGTCACTGCCTTGGGCCAAGGCCGCCTCGGTGGCCGCAATTTGCTCGGCCAATGCCAAGGCCATCTGCCCCCCATCGCGGGCGGTCTTGCGGCCCACCAAGTCATTGGCTTGGATGGCCGTGGTGCCCTCGTAAATGGTCAGGATGCGGGCATCGCGCAGGTGCTGGGCCGCCCCCGTTTCCTCAATAAAGCCCATGCCGCCATGCACTTGCACACCCAGTGTCGTGACCTCTTGGCTCATCTCGGTGCTGTAGCCCTTGACCAACGGCACCAGCCACTCATACAACGCTTGGTTGTGCCGACGGGTGGCCTCATCAGGATGGTGGTGGGCCAAATCGTAGGCAGCTGCTGTCACGCTGGCCATAGCCCGGCAGCCTTCGGTCAAGGCACGCATGGTCAACAGCATGCGCTGCACATCGGGATGCTGGATGATGGCCACCGCGCCAGAGGCACTGGCGTCTACTGGGCGGCTTTGCACACGGTCGCGGGCATATTGCACCGCTTGCTGGTAAGCGCGTTCGGCCACCGCCACCCCTTGCACCCCCACGGCAAAGCGGGCAGCATTCATCATGATGAACATGTATTCCAAGCCGCGGTTTTCTTCGCCCACCAAATAGCCAATAGCGCCGCCGTGGTCGCCAAACTGCAAGACGGCCGTAGGGCTGGCCTTGATGCCCAGCTTGTGCTCAATGCTGACGCAATGCACATCGTTGCGCTCACCCAAAGAGCCATCGGCATTGACCAACACCTTGGGCACAATAAACAGGCTAATGCCCTTGACGCCCTCGGGCGCACCCTGCGCACGGGCCAGCACGAGGTGGACGATGTTTTCGGCCATGTCATGCTCGCCATACGTGATGAAAATCTTGGTGCCAAAGATTTTGTAGCTGCCATCCTGTTGGCGCTCGGCACGGGTGCGCACCAAGGCCAAGTCAGAGCCTGCCTGGGGCTCGGTCAGGTTCATGGTGCCAGTCCAGGTGCCAGCCACCATCGGGGGGATGTAGGTGGTCTGCTGCTCGGGCGAACCGGCGGTCAGCAACGCCTCAATAGCCCCATCCGTGAGCAAGGGGCACAGCGCAAAGCTCAGGCTAGACTGGTTCAGAATCTCGATGACGGCAGCACCAATAGTTTTGGGCAGCCCCTGACCACCAAACTGTGCTGGATGCTGCAAGCCCTGCCAGCCTCCTTCGCCAAATTGCTGAAAGGCTTCCTTAAAGCCAGGGGTGGTGACTACCTTGCCATCCTCAAAATACGAGGGATTAAGGTCGCCCGCACGGTTGAGTGGGGCCACAACCCCCTCATGAAAACGGGCACATTCATCCAAGACAGCTTGGGCGGTTTCCAAACCAGCGTCTTCAAAAGCGGGCACTTGGACAGCCATCTGCTCCAACTGGGCCAAGTGCTGTACGTTGAACATCAAATCTTTGACGGGGGCGGCGTAGCTCATAGGGGACTTTTTTATGGGTTGAATAGAAGAGGAAACGGCTTACTGGGCTGTGGGTGCAGGGGCTTGGGCACTCTGGTAGGTTTGGCGCAATTGCCGCTTGTTGAGCTTGCCCACGCTGGTGCGGGCAATCGACTCCACAAACTGCACCTGTTCGGGCACAGCAAATTTGGAGATATGGCCCTGATTGGCAAAATGGGTCAGGTGCTCGCGAATGTCTTGTGCCGAGGCCGTGCAACCTTGGCGCAACACCACCAAGGCCATAGGGCGCTCGCCCCAGCGGGCATCATTGACGGCAATCACTGCGGCTTCAGACACTGCCGGGTGGCGTGAAATCAGGTCTTCCAGCTCTAGCGAGGAAATCCACTCCCCGCCAGTCTTGATCACGTCTTTGATACGGTCGGTCACGCGCAGGTAGCCATGCGCATCAATCACACCAATGTCATTGGTGTGCAGATACCCCCCCTCCCACAGCACTTCGGAGTTGGGGGCATCTTGGAAGTAGCCCTGTGTGAGCCAAGGCGCACGCACCACGATCTCACCAGAGGCCGTACCGTTGTGGGGCACATCCTGCATATTGGTGTCCACAATGCGCAGGTCTACCAGCGGAATGGGCAACCCCGTGGTGGTGCGCACCTGCAATTCACGCTCGGCATTGCCCTGCAACGGTGTCTTGATTTGGGCCAGTGTCAGGATCGGGCAGGTTTCTGACATGCCATAGCCCGTAAACACATCAATGCCACGCTCTACGGCGGTTTGGGCCAGCCCTTGCGACAGGGCCGATCCGCCAATGATCATCTTCCAGCCGCGCAGATCTGTCTGTGCGGCAGCGGGATGGTTCAAGACCATGTGCAGCAGCGTAGGCACCCCATGCGAGAAGGTCACTTTCTCTTTGGCAATCAGCGCCAACAGGGTGTCGGGTATGTAGCGGCCTGGGTAAACCTGTTTCAGGCCCATCAGCGTAGCGATATACGGCAACCCCCACGCATGGACATGGAACATCGGTGTCATGGGCATATAGACGTCATCGCGGTGGATGCGCCCTTGATCGACCGCACTGGTCAATGCCCCCATCGTTGCCAGCGTGTGTAACACCAGTTGGCGGTGGCTAAAGTAAACCCCCTTAGGCAGGCCGGTGGTGCCGGTGGTGTAGAAAGTAGTGGCGCGGGTGTTTTCGTCAAAATCTGGGAACGGGTAATCCGCACTGGCCAGACCCAACAAGGTTTCGTATTCGCCCCCAAAGCCTTCGGGCAACGCCAGCGTCTGGCCGTCGGCAATCAAGATGAAGGTCTGCACCGTCTCTAAACGGGGGCGTATTTCCTGCAACACCGGCAAAAAGTCGGCGTGCACCAGCAATGCCTTAGCGCCCGAGTGGTTGAGGGTGTAGGTGATCTGGTCAGGTGACAGGCGCACATTGGTCGTCATCAGCACCGCGCCCATCATCGGTACAGCAAAGTAAGCTTCGAGATAGCGGTGGCTATCCCAGTCCATCACAGCCACGGTGTCGCCGGGCTGAACGCCTGCACTGCGCAGGCTGCTGGCCAACTGACCAATGCGTTGGCGAAACTGGCGGTAGCTGTAGCGGGACTGGTCGCGGTAGACGATCTCTTGGTCTGGATTGACGGCCAAGGGGGTGGTCAACAATTGCTTGATCAGCAGCGGGTAAGCGTAGGCTGAAGGGGTACGGTCAATCAACGGAAGGGCATCCATGCCTGTGTCTCCTGGTGCTGCGGCTTGTGCAACCCCGCACGCCGCCATAGAGAAAGCATAGGGCGACCACCCCTGAAAGCATCCCCCCGCAAAGGGGAGGCGCTGCCATTGGCGATGGGGGGGGAGGCCATAGTGGTAAACCCTGATCACCCCACCTGAATCAGGCCACCGCCCTTGCCCAAGACGGGCTGGCAGGGCAAACCCTGTGTGGCCCATCTGATGCTGGAAGCAGCCCCAATGCTAAAATTTTTGACACTGCCAAGGTGATTCAGTTTGGGGCTCGACCCAGACTCTCAGAGTCCGGCTCTATCCTTTGCGGCCATCCGTTGCCCGGCATGGCAGGCCGGAATTTCCATCTGTTTGCACCTTGTTTGTATGTCTGGGCCTGTCCCCCTCTCCAGTCCCGTCTGGCACCTGACGCTGATCCAGACCAAAATGACGCCCCCCAGCCCCCCCCGCAGGCAGGTGGCGCGGTTGGCCCTGTGCCAACGCCTAGAACAAGCCCTAGAGCGCCGCGTGACAGTGGTCACGGCCCCGGCGGGTTTTGGCAAAACCACCTTGCTGCGCCAATGGTGTGAGGAGTTGCGCGCACGCCAGCATGTGGTGGGCTGGCTGAGTGTAGACACCGAAGACAACGATCTACAGCAGTTTGGTGCCTACCTGTTGGGCTGCCTGCGCCTGGGTGGTGTGGGCGGACAAGCCGAAGCACTGCTGCGTGACGACCCCATGACCCCCGTCAACGCCATTGTGTCGGTGCTGCTCAACGAAATTGCTGCCGACCCGCGGCAAGTGTTTCTGGTGTTAGATGATTTTGACCGACTGACTTCACAGACCATCCGTGCCCTAGTGCTGCGGCTGCTGCGCTACGCCCCAGCCAATTTTCATCTGCTGATGGGGGTACGGCACGACCAAGGCCTGAATCTGGGCGAACTGCGGGCACAAGACCAGTTGCTCAACATCGGCGTTGACGAGCTACGCTTTACGGTAGAGGATGCACGCCGTTTTCTGTGCCAAACACGGGGGGTGGCACTAGACCCCTCTAGTGTGCAAATGCTGCACGATGCTACCGAAGGCTGGGTGGTTGGCCTGCAACTGGCCTCGTTGGCGCTGGAACAATCTGTGGATGCAGCCCAAGTGGCCCACGACATTACCAGCAATCGGTACGGCATTGACGCCTACCTCGAAAGCACGGTGTTGGCACAAATGCCTCCGGCCATGAAGCAGTTTGCCTTGCGCACCTCCATTCTGGAGCGCCTTGGGCCTGAGGTGTGCGATGCCGTCATGGCCGAGCACGGCAGTAGCTGGGAAAAACTCGAATGGCTGGAGCAGCACAACCTGTTTTTGCGCGCGCTGGACGAAGAACGGCGCTGGTACCGCTACCATGCCCTGATGGCGGCTGCACTGCGCCGACGGGCCGAACGCAGCTTGGCCACCGAGCTACCCCAACTGCACCGGCGGGCGGGCGCTTGGTTTGCCGAACAGCAACTCTGGCCCGAGGCTGTGCGCCATGCACTGGCCTGTGGCGACATGGCACAGGCCGCAGGTTGGGTGGAGGCCGCAGCAATGGCACTGATTGGCCGCAGCGATGTGCGCACCGTGCTGGGCTGGCTGGCTAAATTGCCCCCAGAAATCGTGCAGGAGCGCCGCCGCTTGCGGCTGGCACGGATTTGGGCGCAATTGTTGTCTTTGCGGGGCCGCGAAACCACCGAAGCAGCGGCCCTACTAGCGCAGGAGGTGACACAACAACAAGCCTTGGGCCACACCTCGGCTGCCGACACGTCACTGTTGGCCGAAATCAATGCAGCCAGAGCCCTCAATGCCGGGCTCATGGACGATTCGCACACATCGATGGAACTGGGCCGTTTGGCACACGCACAGGCACAAGCGTCCTCTACGGCACCCGGATGGGTGCGGCGCTTTGCCGAGGCAGCATTGGCATTTGGGCTGCCCTACGCTGGACGATTTGACGAAGTACGGCAGTTGCGCCAGACGGAAAGACGCGACCTCGACAGCGAAGTCTCGCTGTATGCCGACGTTTACTGCACCAGCATGTTTGGCCTGAGTGCGCTGGTACAAGGGGAAATTGACGAGGCGGCAGCCATCTTTGAAGCAGCCCTGAGCAAGGCCGAAGGCATGGTGGGCCGCTACGCCGCTGCCGCTGTGCTGCCCGCAGGCTATCTGGCCCAGATTTACTACGAGCGCAACGACATGGTGCGGGTGGAGCAAGTGATTGCAGGGCGCACAGCCATAGCCATACAGGCCTGCGCTCTGGGGTCACTACAGCGGTACTGTCGCACCTGCGCCCGCTGGTTTGCCCGGCGGGGTGACTTGGCCTGGGCATTGACCATTCTGGATGAAGGCAGAGAGTTGGCCGGGGTGCGGCAGTGGTTGCGACTGCGGGCCAGTTGTGATGCCGAGGCCGTGCGTCTACACCTGTTGCACGGAGACCTAGAGCAAGCCCAAAGGGTGGTAGACGAACTCAGCGCCGCCATGCCCACGACTGAGCCTTCGCCCATAGGCAGCTTTTTAGAAACCTACGCTAGCCATGCCTTTGCCCAAGCCCGGCTGGCCATGGCCCAAGGCCGGGCCGGGCAGGCGGTTGAACGGCTGACGGAAGTGCAGAGCCGCCTACACGCCGCAGGCATGGCCTACCTGCATGCCATTGCCTCCATGCTGCTGGCACTGGCCCTCGACCAGCGCGGCAGCCAAACCGAGGCTTTTAGCGCCTTGGATCAGGCGCTGGCCTATGCCCAAGCCCAAGGCATGGTGGGAAGCTTTATTGATGAAGGGGCCGTGATGGTTGGCCTGCTGCGCGCACGCCAGAGCTACACCGCCCGGCCTTTGGAGCCTGTAGGCTCCATCGTCGGGCAATTGCTAGAGCTGCTGGATACCAACCACCGGCCAGATACCGCGCTGACCCCTGCTGTCCAGCCCCATACCGGCACGGCCTCACCACTGCTGAGTGGACGCGAAATTGAAGTGCTGGGGCATATTGCCCAAGGGCTGTCCAACAAAGAAATTGCCCGTGCTTTGCAAGTGGCCCCCGAGACCGTCAAATGGCACTTGAAGAATATTTTTGAAAAGCTCAATGTTGGCTCTCGTGTTGAGGCGGCCCAAGTGGGCTTGGGCCTGCTGCGCTTGTTGCCGGGCCATACCACAGAGGCTACGGGCGTGGCCCCACCTACCAAAGGCCGCCGCACGGCATAGCAGGTGTTTGGTCAGGAAGCGGGCTGTTTTCTGCGCATACCGATAGTTGTTTTTCTTGGTTGGTCGGCCACAGACGACGGCCTACGCTGTGGCTTTTATCCACTCTGCCCACAAGGAAAATTCATGACTACCGCAACGGCCCCAGCGCCCCGCACCCTCAAACTGGGTTTTGTTCTGCATGGCGTGGGGGCTGGCTGGGGCGACTGGCGCCACCCAGAGGCTGTGACGGATGCCAGCACCAACTTTCGTTTTTACCAATCCCAAGCCCAACTGGCCGAACAAGCCCGATTCGACTTTTTGTTTGTGGCCGATAGCGTCCACATCACCCCACGCTCCAGCCCGCACTACCTCAACCGCTTTGAGCCTGTAACAATTCTGTCGGCATTGGCCAGCGTGACCCGCCACATCGGGCTGGTAGCCACCATCACTGCCAGCTACAGCGAGCCATTTACCGTGGCCCGACAATTGGCCTCGCTAGACCATCTCAGCGGTGGGCGGGCTGCCTGGAATGTGGTGACTTCTTGGCTCGATGGCAGCGCCCGCAACTATGGCCGCCACCAACACTATGCCCACGACGTGCGCTACCGCCTAGCCAACGAACACTTGGACGTGGTGCAAGGACTGTGGGACTCTTGGGAAGACGATGCACTGGTGCGCAACCAAGAAACCGGCCAGTTCTTCGATGCACAGAAGCTGCACCGCTTAGACCATCAAGGCGAGTTCTTCTCGGTGGAAGGGCCGCTCAACATCAGCCGTTCACCACAAGGCCAGCCGGTGATTTTCCAGGCTGGTGCCTCAGAGAATGGCAAAAACTTTGCTGCCCAACGGGCCGATGCCATCTTCTTCCATGCCGACAGCTTTGAAGAAGCCCGCGCCTACTACCAAGAGGTGAAAGAGCGTGTCGCTGCCGCGGGCCGCAACCCCGACCAAGTGTTTTTGCTGCCCGGTTTTCGCCCGATTGTGGGGCGCACTGCCGAAGAGGCAGAACGCAAATACGAAGCGTTGGCGGCACTGGTGCCGATAGACAACGCCATTGCGGCACTGGCGCGGCCGTTCAACGACCATGATTTTTCGCAATACCCACTGGATGCCCCTTTCCCAGAGCTGGGCGACCTGGGGCGCAACAGCCAACAGGCAGCCAGCGACAAAATCAAGCAATATGCCAAGACCCACCACCTGACGCTGCGCGAAGCAGCACAGTGGTACGCCCGGCCCAAACGCACTTTTGTGGGCACAGCAGAACAGGTGGTAGATGAAATCCAGCGTTGGTTTGAGGGGGGTGCTGCCGATGGCTTCAACTTCTTTGAGGCGCTGCCCAATACCTCGCTCAAGGATTTTGTCGAATGGGCTGTACCACTGTTGCAACAGCGTGGGCTGCTACGCACCGAATACCCCGCCAGCACCTTCCGGGGCAATCTGGGGCTGCCATTTCCCATCAATCGTTACGCTCGGGAGCCACTGGCCACATGACCAATGGCAATGGCTGCCCTGTACGGGCAGCCATTGTGCGGGCCGCGTTGCGGCTCAAATCACCCGAAAGCCATGTGTGCCATCACGGCCCAATTGCTCAACCAAGCCAAACTCCCAGTCCAGATAAGCTTGCATGGCCTCGCGGGCGTTGTCGGTGCCTTCATAAGGTCGGCGATAGCGGTCAATGCAGGGCGAGGCCAGATGGGTGGCACCGTGCTCCAGTGGCAATCCCGCCTCTATCCAAGCGGTAGTGCCGCCTTGCAGCACATACACCTCTGCCCCGGTCAGACGTGCCACATCAGCGGCGGCATAACGGGCGAGCAGGCTGCTACCGCAGGTCAGCACATAACGGCGGGCTTTTGGCAGATGGGCCACAGCCTCAGCCAGTTGGGAACGCAACACAAACCAAGCCCCCGGAATATGGCGCTTGACATAGTTGGCGCTGGTGGTGGTGTCGATCACCACTGTTTCAGCAGCAGCCCCCGTTTGCAGCCAACTGGCCAACTCAACCGGTTGCACCAAGTTCAATGGGCCTTGTGGCTCTGGGTAACTGGGGGCGGGGGCAGCCACCTCAACAAAGGCACTGGCAGGCACACCGTCCAACACCCAAACCTCCCAGTTCATTTGCGCCAACCAAGAAGCGGTCATGTGGGCGCGCACCCCATCGGTATCTGCCAGCACAATGCGTGCGCCGCGTACGGGGGCGCAGTGGTCGGTCTCTTGCACCAATTGGCCGCCGGGGGCACTGCGAAAGCCCGGCAAATGGCCTGCCGCGTATTCTTCGGGGGTGCGAACATCCAACAGGTAGGTGGTACGCCCTGCTTGGGCCACAAAATGTGCCACATCTGCGAGCTGGGCGTGGCGCACCCCGGCACGGTCGGCCACCGCACGGGCTTGGCGGGCCGCTTGGGCCTGTTGCTCTGGCGAGACGGGGCCAAAACGACGGTCGGCACCATGCTCCAAGGTTTGGCCAGCCAGCGTCCAGCCAATGGTGCCATTGCGCAAAGCCGCTACCGGGTTGGGGATGCCCGCATTCACCAGCGACTGGGCACCAATCAGGCTGCGCGTACGCCCAGCACAATTGACAATGATCTGTGTGGCTGGATTGGGGGCGAGGGCTTGGGCGCGCAGCACCAACTCGGCCCCCGGCACGCTGATGCCCCCAGGAATGCTCATGGTCTGGTATTCATCCAAGCGGCGGGCATCGAGCACCACCACATCGGCATGTTGTTTGAGCAAGGTATGCACCTCTTCGGCGGCCAGCGAGGGGGTGTGACGCACCGATTCCACCAGCTCACCAAAAGATTTGCTGGGCACATTCACATCGATGAAGATTTCACCGCCCGCATCCTTCCAGCCTTGCAGCCCGCCGTGGAGCAAGGCCACATCGGTATAGCCCAGTTGTTGCAAGGTACGTGCTGCCGGTGCGGCCAGCCCCTCACCATTGTCATAGACCACGATGGCGGTATCGCGCCGAGGAATACGGCTCCAAGCATCCAGCTCCAGACGGCCTGCGGGAAAGTTGGCGGCAAACAACGGATGGCCTTGGGCAAAAGGGGCTTCTTCGCGCACATCGATCAGTGCAATTTCTTGCTGCGCCAGCAGCGCCTGGCGCACATCCTGAAAGGTTTTGAAAGGCAAGGGATGGGTCATAGTGTGGTTCAGAAAAGCAAAAAAGACAGGCAGACTCAAACAACAACCGCCGCCGCCTGCAAGGCGGCGTTCTTCTCGGTAGACAAATCCCAGATATTGGGCAAGGCGGTGTTGCTGTAACCCGAGACAAAGGGCTTGCGGCTGCCATCCTCCAAAAACACTGACCGCTCTACCGCGCCAATATTGGCACCGTACACATGGATGCTGATAGAGGGCTGGTCGGCCAGCGCATTGCTCACACGGTGCACATCACCCACGGTGGGCGAGACCGCCTCCACCTGACCAGGCCGCAACACCACGGGTGCGCCACTGGGCACCCAGCGGCCCAGTGCATCTTGCGCATAACCCTGCGACACCTCTGCGCCGCGCAACAGGCCAATCAGCCCCCACACGGTGTGATCGTGGATGGGCGTGGACTGCCCCGGCCCCCACACAAAGCTGACCACAGAAAAACGCCCCAGCGCATCGGCGTGGAGCAAATTTTGTTGGTAATACTGCGGTTGCGGCTGGGCGTAGTCATTGGGCAACCAGTCGTCATGGGCGACCAAATCGGCCAACAGGGCGCTGCCCTGGGTCAGGATCTCTGGCTCGGCGGGCTGGCGCTCCAGCAGGGCTGCCAGCTGCTGCACAAAGTGGCGCAGACGATGGGATGAAGGGTGCAAACGCATAGATAGACGGGTGCAAGAGAGAAGCAAGGGTTGGCATTGCATCGCATCGCCCGCATTTGCGGTGCTGATTCTTTTGCATATAGATGGCCGTTTTTCTTCGTTCCCCCAAGCCACGCACTGGGATGCAATGCAGACTTTTCGGGCACGCGAACACAGCACAAAACGCTGGTGCGTGCAGCTGTCATTTCAGGAAGAGGGGGTTTTTATGGTCGCAACACAAGATTTCATCGGGTCACGCCGCCAATGGCTGCGCGCTGTCGGGGCAGCGGGGATCGTGGGCGCCACTGGCATGGCGGCCAGCCATGTGTTGGCCCAAGGCACGACCGGCAAGCTGCGCCAGTTCAAGCTGGCTTGGAATGCCAATGCCCCGTGCTTGGCCGCGGCCCCAGTGGCCCTGGAGCGCGGACTGTTTGAGAAACATGGGCTGCAGGTAGAGCTCATCAACTTTGCTGGCTCCACTGACCAACTGCTCGAAACCATTGCCACGCAAAAGGCCGATGCCGCGCTGGGCATGATCCACCGCTGGATCAAGCCGCTAGAGTCTGGGCTGGATGTGAAGCTGGTGGGCAGCAGCCACGGCGGCTGCGTGCGGCTGGTGGGTTATGAACCTGCCGGGGCCACCACACTGGCCCAACTCAAAGGCAAGACGATTGCGGTCTCTGACCTCAACAGTCCGGGCAAAAATTTCTTTTCGGTGTTGCTGGTCAAGGCCGGTCTGAACCCCGACAAGGACGTGACTTGGCGCCAGTTTCCGGCCGACATGCTGGGGCTGGCTGTCGAAAAGGGCGAAGCCCATGCCATAGCCGACAGTGACCCCAACTTGGCACTGATCCAGCGCCGCACCAAAGGATTGGTCGATCTGGCCACCAACCTGTCGGGCGAATATGCCGCCAAAACCTGCTGTGTGGTGGGGGTAGGCACCAAGCTGGTACAGGCTGAGCGCCCAGTGGTGGCATCGCTGGTGCGTGCCATCAATGAAGCCTCGGAATTTGTGGCCGACTATCCCAATGAGGCCGCCAAGCTCTACAAGCCCTACTCCAAAGCCTCGCTAGAAGACTTGCGTGCTGTGCTGGGCACGCTGACCCACCGCAGCCATCCACACGGTGCAGCTTTGCAAAAAGAAGTCGAGTTCTATGCCCGCGATTTCAAACTGGTCAATGTGCTCAAGCCCGGCACCGACCCCGCACGGCTAGCCAAGCACGTCACCGTAGACGTATTGGGCTAAGCCCCTAGGAGCCTGAACATGAGCACTACCGCCGACAAACTGTTTCCCCCTCCTATCCCAGTGGCAGCTGCCTTGCGCCGCCCCACAGCGCACACACCGGCCAGCGCCCATGCAGAACGCCTCTCACCTTGGTGGGGCGGCTTAATCGCCGCGTTGGCCTGGGGTGTGCTGGGCAGCCTGACCTACGCTTGGCCCAACAAAGAAGTGGGCTTTAGCGACTGGGCCTACACCACTGAGTTTGCTTGGGTGGCCTTCGCGGTGGCCGTGGTGCTGGCAACCATCGGTTTGGCCCCTGCATTGGCAGGTGCCTTGCTGCCACGCTTGCGCTTGGCAGGGCCGTGGCTGGTGGCCTCTGCATTGGGCTTGGCACTGTGGGAGCTGTTCACCGCCAAGCTGGGCACCTTGCCCACCCCCTTCTTTGCGCCGCCACAAAGTTTGGCCGAGGTCTTTATCTCAGATGGAGAACGGCTGATCGATTGCGCGGCCAATTCGATCAAGCTGCTGCTGATCGGTATTGGTTTTGGCGGAGGAACGGGCTTTGTGGTGGGGGTGCTGATTGGCTGGTCTCGGCAGGCGAATTATTGGATTCATCCCGTGTTGCGCGTGCTGGGGCCCTTGCCCACCACGGCATTGCTGCCCATCTCGTTCTACTTCTTCCCGTCGAGCTGGTCTACCGCTGTGTTTCTGATTGCGCTGGGCACGGCCTTTCCAGTGGCTATCCTGACTTGGTCGGGGGTTTCCAGCGTGAACAAGAACTACTATGACGTGGCCCGCACAATGGGGGCTTCGCCTTGGTTTTTGGTGCTGCGGGTAGCCATTCCGGCGGCACTGCCGCAAGTGTTTGTCGGGTTGTTCATGGGGCTGGGCGCTGCGTTTTCGACGCTGGTAGTGGCCGAGATGTTGGGCGTCAAGTCTGGGCTGGGCTGGTATCTGACCTGGGCCCAAGGCTGGGCCAGCTACCCCAATATGTACGGTGCGCTGCTGGTGATGGCCCTGTTGTTTTCTGGCGTGATCTCGCTCTTGTTTTTGGCCCGCGATCGGGTGCTGTCGTGGCAAAAGGGGATGGTCAAATGGTGAGCACCGTTTTGCCCCCCAAGGCCACATCGGCCCACCCCACCACCGCCGCCCCGCAAGGCCAAGGCCAAGGCCAAGGCGCCCGCATTGAAGCACACAATGTCAGCCATTGGTTCCATCTGCCCAGCGGGGCTTTGCAAGTCATCAATGATTTGAACCTTGCGGTAGCGCCCGGCGAATTTGTTGCCCTGCTCGGCCCCAGCGGCTGCGGCAAGTCCACTTTTCTGCGATTGGTGGCCGGGCTAGAACCTGCCACCACAGGCCAGTTGCTGCACGATGAGCAACCAATCACAGACCCCGATCCCTCGCGGATTGTGGTGTTCCAAGACCCCACGCTGTTTCCCTGGCGCACCGTGTGGGACAACGTGGCCTTGGGGCTGCAAGCGCGTGGGCTCCTCAAAACCCAGCGCCACCGCGTGGACGATGCGCTCAAGCGGGTGGGGTTGGAGGGTTTTGCCAAAGCCTTTCCGCACCAGCTCTCTGGAGGCATGGCACAGCGTGTGGCCTTGGCACGCGCGTTGGTCAACGACCCCAGTTTGCTGGTGCTGGATGAGCCGCTGGGCAAGCTCGACTCCCTGACCCGCATTGCCATGCAGACCGAGTTGGTCGAGCTGTGGCAACGCACCGGGTTTTCAGCCTTGCTGGTGACACACGATGTAGAAGAAGCCTTGTTCATGGCCCAACGGGTGGTGGTGTTTTCTGAGCGCCCCGCCACCGTGAAGCAAATTTTAGTCAACGACCTGCCCTACCCACGCCACCGGGGAGACCCCCGATTGGCCCAACTGCGCCACGAAGCCTTGGCCCTGCTCGGGCTGGATGCAAGCTGGTAAGGTCAATTCACTTCGGCATGGACTGGAACTTGCCACCCGAGGCACTCAATGCCTTGCTCAGCCTGCTGCACGAGGCCCACATGGGCCTGCGGGCGCTGTGGCACGCACTGGGTTTATCCACCGAAGTGCATGGCCAACCTGCTTGGCCGTTTGCACAACGGCTAGCGGGCGAACGGTTAGTGCAAGAAGCAGGCCATGCACGCCGTGTGGTGCTGGCCTTGCTATCGGGGTTGACCGTGGTACTGCTGTGGGGTCTGTCGTGGCACTGGCGGCGCGCACGCGCAGTGCTGTGGGGGCTCACGGCGCTGCTGTTGCTGCTGACCCCGTGGCCCGAAGCCCGGTTGCTGCTCGCACCGGCAGTCAACACCAGCTTGCACCAGTCCCCCAGCCAATTTACCGCCGATGGCATCGTGCGTGGGCAAGCGTTGTACCAACAGCATTGCCTGCGGTGTCACGGCAGTGATGGTCGGGGCGAAGGGCCAGATGCACCGCATTTGCCGATGTGGCCCCCTAACTTCAGTGGTGCCTTGCTCTGGAAGCGACTGGAGGGCGAACTGTTCTGGCGTGTACGCCACGGGCTGCACAACCGCCACGGCCAAGCAACCATGCCCGGCTTTGCCTCCTCATTGAATGACACCCAAATCTGGGAACTGCTGGACTTCCTACAAGCCCAAGCAGCTGGCCAAACCTTGAAAGAATCTGGTGTCTGGCAATCGCCCATACGGCTGCCCAACGCCAGCGTGCGGTGCCGTCAGGGCCACCACAGCACGCTGCGCCACCTTACTGGCCAACGCCTGCGCATCGTGCTCACGGATGGCACCGCCCCCACCGTGGCCGAAGACCCCCGGCTGGTCACCGTGCTGGTAGGCCCATCCAACGACGCGCTGGCGCAAGCCGATCCCGAATGCCACAGCCACAGCACACAGATGACCGAGGCGCTGGCCTTGGTGCTGGGCGTGCCCACCCCTGAAGTGGTTGGTTACCAACTGATGGTCGATCGCCAAGGTTGGCTGCGGGCGCGGGGCAAGCCAGGGCAAGCTGCATGGTCAGAAAACGATCTGGTTTGTCGCTCCAACACCACGGCAGCTACTGCACCTACCAGCGCCAGCCCCAGCAGTGATGGACTCGAGAGCCTGATCCGCCGCATGGATGCCGAGCCAGTGCGCTTGCTACGGGGGGGCTTTCCACACGGCAGTTAAGGCGCTGCACTCGCGGCCTGTCATGCAGTTTCTGCATGAGCACGACCGTTTTCCTTCGTTGGCGCAGACCCATGCAGCTTCTATCGTCAAGGCCATTGATTGCTTTCTTCCTGACCGATTTCAAGGAGTTCTTATGGGTGTCCAGTTCATTGGCATGATCCAACCACACGAAGTGTCTGAAACCTTTGCCCGCAAAGGCAGTGCTGTCGATCCCGATTACGTTCGCGTCTTTGCCCAGGCCCATGAACACGCTGGGTTTGACCGCATTCTGGTGCCTGCCCACGGCACCAGCCCCGACAACCTGCTCACCGTGGCCTATGCGGCGCTGGCCACACGCAAAATTCCGTTTTTGTTGGCACACCGCCCCGGCCTGACGGCGCCCACCGTTGCCGCGCGCCAGTTGGCAACGCTAGACCAGTATTTGGGGGGCCGTGTGGCCGTCCACTACATCACCGGCGGGTCAGACGAAGACCAACAGCGTGATGGTGATTTTCTTGACCACGACCAGCGTTATGCCCGCACCGATGAATACCTGAGCGTGCTGCGCCGCGTCTGGACGGAAGAAGCCCCCTTTGACCATCAAGGGGCACATTACCGTATCCAAGGTGCATGGTCAGAAGTCAAGCCGCTACAAAAGCCCTATGTGCCCATTTATTTTGGTGGTGCCTCGGCACCGGCACTGCAAGTGGCAGGCAAACATGCCGATGTTTATGCGCTGTGGGGCGAATCGCTGGCCCAAGCCGGCGACTTGGTGCGCCGCGTACGCGCTGAGGCCGCACAGCATGGCCGCAGTATTGCGTTCAGCATTTCTTTCCGCCCCATTCTGGGAGCCACCGAAGAGCAAGCCTGGGCCAAGGCCGAGCGCATTCTGCAAGACACCCGCCGTTTGCGCAACGAACAAGGCTACGCCCGTGGGGGCGCACAGCAAAGCGAAGGCGCACGGCGCTTGCTCAGCGATGCGGCCCAAGGCGACCGCGTGGATGAACGCCTCTGGACAGCCATTGCCCGAGAAACGGGGGGACGCTCTAACACTACGGCGCTGGTCGGCACCCCCGAGCAGGTGGCCGATGCGCTGCTCAAGTACTACGACCTGGGTATCACCACCTTCCTGATTCGGGGCTTTGACCCACTGCCCGATGCCATCCAGTATGGCCGCGACCTGCTGCCACTGGTGCGCGCCAAGGTGGCCGAACGCGAACGCCTGGCCGCCGCCCAGCCGGTGCTCAAGGCGGCCTAAGCCACAGCGCCCCCGCCCACAGCCTCTCTTGACCCCATCACTGATTCACTATGTCCGCTGTTCTGTCTTCCTTGCCACGCACCAGCACGCTGGCCTTCAACCCCCAACCCGAACGCAAAGACTGGTTTGAACCCGCACCACCACGCCCCACCCTGGAGGCCGAACGCCGCTACCGCCAAGAGCGGCTGGCGGTGGCCTTTAGGCTGTTTGCCCAATGGGGTTTTGACTATGGGCTGGCCGGGCACATCACGGCCCGCGACCCCCAATGGACTGACCACTTTTGGGTCAATCCGCTAGGGGTGCATTTTTCGCAGATCAAGGTTTCAGATCTGCTACTGGTCAACTCCAACGGCGAAATTGTCATTGGCGAGGGGCCACTCAACCGGGCGGCCTTTGCCATCCATGCCGCACTGCACGAGGCCCGCCCCGACATTGTGGCCGCTGCCCATACCCATTCGGTGTACGGCAAGGCGTGGTCTGCACTGGGCCGCCTGCTGGAGCCATTGACGCAGGATTCATGCATCTTCTACGAAGACCACGCACTATTTGACGACTTCACCGGCGTGGTGCTGGAAAAAGAGGAAGGCCTGCGCATTAGCAAGGCGCTGGGCCAGCGCAAAGCAGTGATCCTCAAAAACCACGGCATCCTCACCGCTGGCCCCTCAGTAGAAGCCGCTGCTTGGTGGTATGTGGCACTAGAAAACGCCAGCCAAGCCCAACTGCTGGCCGAGGCCGCAGGCCAACCCCAGCCCATTCCCCATGCCATAGCCCAGCTTACCCACGCGCAAATTGGTGGGCCAGGAGGTGCCGAATTTGCCTTCAAGGCACTGTTTGAACGGTTGGTGCGAGAGCAACCCGAGGTATTGCAATGAATGCCCCACTCACCTGGGGCCAAACCGCCCAAACACTGGCAGTAGAGTTTGCCGCCCGCGCCGCCCAGCACGACCGCGAAGCCAGCTTTCCGTTTGAGAACTTCCATGACCTGCACCGCGCGGGGCTGTTGGCACTGGCGGCCCCTCGCGCCTTGGGCGGGCAAGGAGCCTCGCTGGCCCACCTGGGGGAGGTGATTGGTGCTGTGGGCCAAGGCGACCCAGCCACCGCGCTGGTGCTGACCATGCAATACATCCAGCACCGCAGCATGGGCCAGCGCGGCAAAATTTGGCCCGAGCATTTGGCACGCCAACTGGTACAAGAGGCCGTAGCAGGCGTCTCATTGATCAATGCGCTGCGGGTGGAGCCAGAACTGGGCTCGCCCGCCCGTGGTGGATTGCCTGGTACCGTGGCCCGTCAAACCACCGAAGGCTGGCGCATCTCGGGGCACAAGGTGTATTCCACTGGCGTGCCCATCCTGAAGTGGTATGCCGTCTGGGCACGCACCGATGAGGCAGAACCACGTTTAGGCACGTTCTTGGTGCCTGCTGGCCTGCCCGGCATTCGCATTGTCGAAACCTGGGACCACCTGGGCTTGCGCGCCAGTGGTAGCCATGATGTGATTCTGGACAACGTGCTCATCGCCCACGACCATGCCCTAGATTTGCGCCAGCCCCACGACTGGGCCGGGGGCGACCCCAGCCTACAAGCAGACATGACGGTGCTGATGGGAGCCCTCTATACCGGCGTGGCCCGCGCAGCCCGCCACTGGGTGATCGATTTTTTACGCCAGCGCCAACCCGCCAGCTTGGGGGCCACACTCTCGACCCTGCCGCGCGCCCAAGAAATCATCGGCCAAATCGAGGGCTGGTTGCTCACCAACCACCGGCTGATCGCCAGTCTGGCCCGCGATGTAGATGCCGGGCTGGATGTGCCCACTGTAGAGAGCGGCCTCATCAAATCCATCACCACCAACAACGCCGTGCAAGCCGTGCAAGCGGCCCTGTCCTTGAGCAGCAACCACGGTATCTCGCGCAAAAACCCACTGGAGCGCCACCTGCGCGATGTGCTCTGCGGACGCATCCACACCCCACAAGACGACAGCGTGCATATTGCCGCCGGACGGCGTGCTTTGGGCGTATGAGCCGCCCCCGCCTGACCATCCTGAACCAGCTTGGCACGGCTACCACCCGCGCCATTGCCACCTCGGGAGCGCAGGTGCAAGTGCTGGACGATGCCTGCGTATCCCCCTGGCAACAAACTGCCCATGCCGAGATACTGCTGACCGCACCACGCAATGGCTGGCGCGAAGCCCCGCAGCAAGCACCACCGGGCTGGCCGGGCCGCCTGCGTTGGGTACATACGGCCTCTGCGGGGGTGGACTTCTATCCCCGCTGGTTGTTAGATGTGCCACAGGTCAGCTGCTCACGCGGTGTGGCCGCCGCACCTATTGCCGAATTTGTACTGCACGCCCTGCTGGCACACACCAAGGAGTTGGGCCAGCGCCGGGTGACAGATCCACAACAATGGCACGATGGCTTTGCCCAAGTGCATACCACGCCCCTGGGTCTGCTACAGGGCCAAACTTTGGGTTTGCTGGGCTATGGCGCTATCGGTCAGGCCATCGCGGTTCGGGCGCAAGCCTTGGGCATGCATGTGCTGGCCCTGCGCCAAAGTGCTGCGCCTGTGGGGGATGCAGGTGTGGGCACGGTGCGCAGCTTGCCCGAACTGCTGGCGCTATCTGACCATCTGGTGCTGGCCCTGCCTGCCACAGCCGCCACATACCACATCATCAATGCCCACACCCTGGCGCATGCACGCGCTGGGCTGCATCTGGTCAACATTGCCCGTGGGTCACTGGTGGATCAGACCGCACTGCTGGCCGCTTTGGACGCTGGCCGCCTGAGCGGTGCCACGCTGGATGTCACCGACCCAGAACCCCTACCCACCGGGCATCTGCTCTACACCCACCCACGGGTGCGGCTCACGCCGCATATCTCTTGGTCGGCCAGCAACGCCGTGGCCGCAACCGCAGAAAAATTTGTGGTCAACCTACACCGCTATCTGCACGGCCAACCCTTGCTGGATCAGGTAGACCCCCAACGGGGCTACTAGAAGACCAGCCAGACAGCCCATGCCGCCACAAAGTCATTTTGGGAGTTTGCTTGCACACAAATCTTCGTTGGCGGCAACCCCCTGGGTGTCCATCATCACCTGACCGGACATCTCCGGTCAGGTTCTGCATTGCGCAGCCCTGCTGACCACAACCCAAGGATTTCACCATGAGCAACCATGTCTACCAGATTCTCGAATTCACAGGCTCTTCGACCGTTGGGTCAGACGAAGCCGTGCAAAACGCCATTGCCAAAGCTACCAACGCCAGCCGCCAGATCAAATGGTTTGAAGTAGTGGAAACACGCGGCCAAGTGCAAGACGGTCAGGTGGCGCACTGGCAAGTGACGCTCAAGGTTGGCCACACCCTGGCCTGAATACCGTTTTTTTGAGCGAGCCTGTGCCATGCAACGACGCCAGTTTCACCAATTTCTAACCTCCGCCGTGACTGCTGCGGCTTTTCTCTCACCCGTATTGGTACACGCACAGCCCCGCGTGTTGTTGCGGGCCGGTGACCAAAAAGGCGGCCTGCAAGCCCTGCTGGAGGCCGCCGGAGAACTCAAAGAGCTGCCCTACGACATCAAGTGGAGCGAGTTTCCCGCAGCCGCCCCCTTGGCCGAGGCGCTCCACGCCAACGCGGTGGATTTTGGCACTATTGGGGATGCGCCGTTGCTGTTCACATTGGCAGCGGGCAGCAAGGTCAAAGCCTTTGCGGCCAACCGCTCTGATGCCTATGGCACCGCCATTTTGGTCAGGCCAGACTCGCCTTTCAAAACCGCAGCCGACCTTCAAGGCAAAAGTATTGCCACCAACCGAGGCTCTATTGGGCACTTTGTCACCCTCAAGGCGTTGGCCTCGGTGGGCCTCAAGGCAGACGATGTGCAGCTGCGCTTTATTCCTCCCGCAGATGCCAAGCTGGCCTTGACCCAAGGCTCGGTAGATGCCTGGGCCACTTGGGAGCCCTATACCGCACTGGCCGAAACTGGAGGCCATGCCAAGGTACTGGTCAATGGCCGGGGGCTGTGGAGCGGTTTGGGGTTTTTGGCGGCCACAGAACAGGCGTTGGCCGACAAACGGGCCGTGCTGCAAGACTTCAAAAACCGGGTCGAGCGGGCGCAGGCTTGGTCTTACCAGCACAGCAAGGAATTCGGCACCACCTTGGCTCGCATCATTGGCATTCCGGCCAACGCTGCGCAATTGCAGTTTGAGCGCCGGGCCACCCGGTGGCAAGCCATCGATGCCCCCCTCATCGCCGAGCAGCAGCGCACAGCCGATTTTTATCTGGCCGCTGGGCTGCTCAAACAACGGCTAGATGTGCAAGCCACCTTTGACACCCGCTTCCACACCGGGTGACGCCAAAGTTGTGGCAGCCCAAAAAAGATGTTTAAGTTATTTCAACTCTGTTTTTTATTCTTTTGTGAAATGAATGTTTTCTCCTAAATTGGCTGCCATAGCCCTTTGAGAACCCCAAGGAAACATTCCCCATGACTGCCGAAATCGCAGAAACCCCCCTTCCCGCCACGCTAGAACAAGCCCGCGCCAACGCTCTAGCACAGGGCTTGTCGTACGCTGGTGGTGTCTCGCCCACCACAGCATGGGAACTGGTACACAACGGACAAGCCCTGTTGGTAGACGTGCGCACCACCGAAGAGCGCAAGTTTGTGGGCCATGTGCCCCAGAGCCTGCATGTCGCTTGGGCGACGGGCACCTCTCTGACCCGCAACCCGCGCTTTGTGCGCGAGCTGGAAGCCAAATTGGCCCCATACGGTGGCAAAGAGGCCATCGTGCTGCTGCTGTGCCGCAGCGGCAAACGCTCGGTGCTGGCCGCCGAAGCGGCGGCAGCCGTGGGTTTTAACCATGTCTTTAATGTCTTAGAAGGTTTTGAAGGCGAGCTCGATGCCACACAACAACGGGGCAAAGATGACGGCTGGCGCCACCACGGACTGCCCTGGGTGCAAGACTGAGAAGGCGCAGCACCATGTCCACTTTTGATATTGCCGGTATCGCCCAAGCATTGCATGCGGCACGCCGTGAATGGCGCGAAGCGCAAAACCGCTCCCAAGAGCCAGGCGGGCGCGAGCTGCCATCGCGCCATGCACTGGTCAAAATCGTTGATCAGCTCAAAGAGTCTCTGTTTCCAATGCGTCTGGGGCCATTGGACTTGCGCCAAGAAAGCGAAGACTTTTTTGTTGCCCATCGGCTCGATGCCGCATTGCACGCCCTGCTGGGGCAAGTGGTGCTAGAGCTGCGCTATAGCCGCCGCCACAGCCCGCACACCAGCAGCGACTTGCAAACCGATGCCTTGGCAGCCACGCGCAGTTTTGCCCAATCCTTGCCCGGCATCCGCCACCTGCTCGACAGCGATGTATTGGCCGCCTACTATGGCGACCCTGCTGCGCGCGGAGTTGACGAGGTGCTCCTGTGCTACCCCGGCATTCTGGCCATGATCCACCACCGACTGGCGCATCGGCTATACCAATTGGGGCTGCCACTACTGGCACGCATCGTCTCAGAATTGGCGCACAGCCAAACCGGCATTGACATCCACCCCGGCGCCCAAATTGGCGCAGGCTTCTTTATCGACCACGGCACTGGCGTAGTGATTGGCGAAACCGCTGTCATTGGTCAGAACGTGCGCATCTACCAGGCCGTGACGCTGGGTGCCAAGAGCTTCCCGAAAGATGGTCAGGGCCATCCGCAAAAAGGCTTACCTCGCCACCCCATCGTAGAAGACGATGTGGTGATTTATGCCGGTGCCACCATCCTAGGGCGGGTCACCTTGGGGCAAGGTGCAGTGATTGGCGGCAACGTCTGGATCACGCACGACGTGCCCGCTGGCTGCCATATCACCCAAGCCATCTCCCGCGAGGGGCAACCATGAGTGGCGGCAGCAATCTCATCCAAAGCTTTGGCGTGGCCGTGCGCCAATCGCGCGAGGCACAGGGCTGGTCACAAGAACAACTGGCCGAGCAGGCCGACCTCAACCGCTCCTATGTAGGCGAAATCGAACGGGGCCGGGCCATTGCCTCTTTACAAACCGTCGAAAAGTTGGCGTTGTCGCTGGGCATGGCGCCCTCTGCCTTGGTGCTGCGCGGCGAAGCCCTGCGCCAAGCCAATCTGGTGCGGGGCTTGCAGTTGGCGGCTATAGCCTGTTGAAGCATCCCCACAGAAATTTGACACTGCACCTTGCATTTTTTCACTGTTGTTTTTTGAGGGAGTTTCTTTATGTCGGCAACCGTAGGCGGTACTACCGCACTGGGCGATAACGCAGCGCGGCAATTAGCCAATGCCACCAAAACAGCGCCACAACTGGCAACCATCACCCCCCGTTGGCTAACCCATTTGCTGCAATGGACACCCGTAGAGGCCGGCATCTTTCGCCTCAACCGCGTCAAGAACCCCGAAGACATCAAGGTGGTTTGCACCGCCAAAGAAAAAGACAACAAGCAACTGCCCCGCACCTTTGTTGAATACGAAGAGCACCCGCGCGAGTTTTTCTTGAACGGCGTGAGCACCGTGTTGGATGTGCATACCCGCATTTCTGATCTCTACAGCAGCCCGCACGATCAAGTCAAAGAGCAGTTACGCCTGACCATCGAGACCATCAAAGAAAACCAAGAAAGCGAACTGATTAACAACCCCGACTATGGCCTCTTGGCCCAAGTCACGGAGGAACAACGCATTTTCCCGTTGACTGGCGCACCCACCCCCGATGACTTGGACGAGCTGCTGACCAAGGTCTGGAAAGAACCGGCCTTCTTTTTGGCCCACCCACTCACCATTGCTGCTTTTGGCCGCGAAGCCACCCGCCGGGGCACGCCACCGCCTACGGTCAGCCTGTTTGGCTCACAGTTCATCACCTGGCGCGGTGTGCCGCTGATTCCATCCGACAAAGTGCCGGTGGCCGATGGCAAGAGCAAAATTTTGCTGCTGCGCGTGGGCGATAAGCGCCAAGGCGTAGTGGGCCTGTACCAGCCCGGCCTGCCCGGCGAGCAAAGCCCCGGCCTGTCGGTGCGCTTCATGGGCATCAACAACCATGCCATTGCCTCCTATTTGATTTCGCTCTATTGCTCGCTGGCCGTGCTGACGCCAGATGCACTGGCCGTACTAGACGATGTGGAAATCAACAAATACCACGACTACCCCGACACCTACAAATAAAGTGGCCGCGTGGTGACTATCCTTTCATCCCCCCCTACTGGCGTGCCGGTAGCTCCTGAAGCCCCCATCGGCCCAGACCTGCTGGCGCGCATGGCTACGGCATTCTTCACGGCGCTGCCCGGACAAACGCCCGATTTTGTGGGTGATGTTGCCGCCACGCCCCCGGCCTCCGTGCCGGGCGTGGGGCAGGCATCACCCCTGCCGCCCGGCGTGCAAGCGCCGGTCAACGTAGCACCGCCCGGCTCTCCACTGGCCAGCCCTGCCGGGTTAGGCCCGAGTGTGCCGGGCACGCCGTTCCCGCAAGGCATCGTGCCCGGTGCTAATTTGCTGCCAGCCTCGCCCACGCCGCTGGCCTCGTTGGCGCACCGTGCTCCGGCGCTGTGGCCCCATGCACCCGCAGGCAATGGGGTGCCCGATACGGTGGCCAGCGCCCTGCCCGCTTACGAACCACGCTTGGGCAGTGGCATCTTGGGTGTGCCCGAAGCCACCACGGCGGCCCGCCCGGCAGCAGCGAGCGCCTCGCCGTTCTACTTTCTGGCCGACCGGCAAGGCCATCCTGCGGCCACCGACCCACTGGACACTTTGGCACAGGCGCCCTTTGCCGTGCCCCAAGTGCCACGCGCCAGCACACCCACGGCTGGCCCGGGTGTGCCCAGCACCACACCCTCGGCAGAACCCCAGTTTTACTTTGTCGATGCCGTGGTGCTGCCGGGTGGTTACACCACACCGGCCCACCCAGCGCAAACAGGTGCGGTGCCACAGGCAGGCCACAGTACCCATCCGGCGTTCGATGTCCATGCCGTGCGGCGCGATTTCCCGGTGCTGCAAGAGCGCGTTAATGGTCGGCCTTTGGCTTGGCTAGACAACGCCGCCACCACGCACAAGCCGCAATCGGTCATCGACCGTATTGCTTACTTTTACCAGCACGAGAACTCCAACATCCACCGCGCTGCCCATGAACTGGCCGCCCGCGCCACCGATGCCTACGAAGGCGCACGGGAACGGGTGCGCCGCTTTATCAACGCACCGGACGTGAATGAGGTTATCTTCGTACGCGGCACCACCGAGGCCATCAATTTGGTGGCTAAAAGTTGGGGCTGGCAGCACATTGGCGAGGGCGACGAAATCATCGTTTCCAACTTGGAACACCATGCCAACATCGTGCCTTGGCAACAACTGGCAGCCGCCAAAGGGGCCAAACTGCGCGTGATTCCGGTGGATGATTCCGGTCAAGTGTTGCTGGATGAGTACCAAAAACTGCTCAACAGCCGCACCAAGCTGGTCTCGGTGACGCAGGTATCCAACGCCTTGGGCACGGTAGTGCCGGTTAAGCAAATCGTAGAGTTGGCGCACCGCGCTGGGGCCAGGGCGCTGGTGGATGGGGCGCAGTCCATCTCCCACATGCGGGTGGATGTGCAAGACATTGGCGCGGACTTTTTTGTTTTTTCTGGGCACAAGGTGTTTGGCCCGACCGGCATCGGCGTGGTCTGGGGTAAGCGCGAAGTGTTGGAGGATATGCCGCCGTGGCAAGGCGGTGGCAACATGATTGCCGACGTCACCTTCGAGAAGACCGTGTTCCAGCCAATTCCGAATAAGTTTGAGGCGGGCACCGGCAACATTGCCGATGCTGTGGGCTTGGGTGCAGCCATCGACTATGTGAACCGCCTGGGCATCGAGAACATTGCCCGCTACGAGCATGATTTGCTGGTGTACGGAATGCGCGCCTTGGGCGATGTGCGCGGCCTGCGCCTGATTGGCACGGCAGCAGACAAAGCCAGCGTGATGTCGTTCACCTTGGCGGACTACACCACCGCCGAGGTCGGCCAAGCCCTGAACGAAGAAGGGATTGCCGTGCGTACCGGCCACCACTGCGCCCAACCCATTTTGCGGCGCATGGGGGTCGAAGCCACGGTGCGCCCCTCCTTGGCGTTTTACAACACCTTTGAAGAAATTGACCGACTGGTGGCCGTGGTGCAGCGCCTGTCTGACCAGCGGCGCAGCAGGTAAATAGCTGCCACTTACGCCCGCTAGCACAGCGCCAGAGGCTTAGGCCTACTGGCGCTTTTTGGTCTATTTTGATCCTTCTAGAATGCCCAAAGCTACCACCTCTAAAACACCTTGGCCCACTGTGAAAGCCCCAAAATGGGGTGTTTGGGTTTCAAACTGCAAACCCGGCAGCGCGACCAGATGTCCTGTTTAATCACTGATCGTGGCCTTTGCTGAGTCGGCAAACTCTTGAACTATTGCTGTGAATTTACAGTTTCAACCAGCCGCCACGGCAAAGCCTCCCCTGCGCGCAGCGGCTTGAGTTCAGCCTCGCCAAAGGCAAAGCTCTCGGGGGGTGTCCAGCTTTCACGTTGCAAAGTGATGGTGCCTTGATTGTGTGGCAAGCCGTAAAAGGCTGGGCCATGAAAGCTGGCAAAGCCTTCGAGCTTGTCTAGCGCACCGGCATTGTCAAAAGCCTCTGCATACAGCTCCATCGCTGCATGGGCTGTGTAGCAACCGGCGCAACCACTGGCGTGCTCTTTCAAGTGCGCTGGGTGTGGCGCACTGTCGGTGCCGAGGAAGAACTGAGGCGCACCACTGGTGGCCGCTTGCACCAGCGCCACACGGTGGGTTTCGCGCTTGAGTACCGGCAGGCAGTAATAGTGTGGACGAATACCGCCGGTAAAAATGGCATTGCGGTTGTAAAGCAGGTGGTGTGCCGTGATGGTGGCTGCGGTATGGGGGCCAGCCTCTGACACATACTGCGCAGCCTCTTTGGTGGTGATGTGCTCCATCACGATTTTGAGTTCTGGGAAATCGCGGCGCAATGGCATCAATTGTGTGTCGATAAACACCGCTTCGCGGTCAAACAGGTCAATATCGGCACTGGTCACCTCACCATGCACCAGCAAGGGCATACCTGCACGCTGCATGGCTTCCAGTGTTGGGTAAATGTGGCGCAACTCGGTCACACCCGCATCGCTGTTGGTGGTGGCACCGGCGGGGTAGAGCTTGCAGGCAACAACGCCTGCCTGCTGGGCCAAGGCAATTTCTTCGGGGGGCAGGTTGTCGGTGAGGTACAACGTCATCAGCGGCTCAAAAGCCACCCCTGCAGGCACGGCGGCCAAAATACGCTCTTTGTAAGCCACAGCCTGTGCAGCCGTGGTCACTGGCGGCTTCAGGTTGGGCATGATGACGGCCCGCCCAAATTGGGCTGCGGTATGTGGCACTACGGTGTGCAAGGCGGCGCCATCGCGCACATGCAGATGCCAGTCGTCAGGGCGGGTCAGGGTGATACGGTTGGGGGCAGTGGTAGAGATGGTCATAGCGCCATTTTCCCATTGCACAGCCCCCTTTGCTTTAGCGGTAGGTGTAGGTTGCGCTGTAAGGCATGGTGAAAAACGGTGTGGTCAGCGTCATACCGATATTGCCCACTGTGCCATTAAAGCTGCACGAGGTCATGCTCCATGAGCCAGTCATGCCGCTGGTTGCTTGGGTGATGGTCTCGCGCAAAAGCGGATCATTACAAAACTCGTCTTGCGTGTTGGGCTTAGGCACGTTCTCAATCACGACAGGGGGCACTGTAAAACCTTGGGCCGTGACTTGGACTTCCAGCCGGTATTGGCCTTGCACGCCAGAGTCCACCACCAAAGAGCCGTAGCTCTCCAACGAGAAACCAGGGTTGGTCAGGCTCACGCGCGGATAGGTAACCCCTGCCACAGTGACTTGGGGCAGACGCAACACATTGCCGTTGGACAGGAACTCAATCTGGCTGCCAACTGCCGGATCGTCCACTTGGAGTTGTCCCAGGGTGATCAAGCGCAGGCGAACATCTCTGAACTGGGCGTTGCCATCAATCTTGACCAATGGCAGATTCAAGGTGCCAGCACCGAGATCAAAACTGGCCGTCTCTACGGCACCAGCCCAACCAACGACCAGTGCCCCCAGCAGACCAAGACCACTACGAACCATTACGGAAGAACGCATTACATCTCCTTTCTTACAAAAGCATGGAAAAACTCAATGTTGCAGGATTTTGTTCAGGAACTCTTTCGTCCGGGGCTGGCGAGCCTCGGGGTGGTTGAAGAAGTCATCCTTGGAGCAATCTTCCAAGATCTTGCCGCCCACGTCCATAAAAATCACACGGCTGGCTACTTTGCGGGCAAAGCCCATTTCGTGGGTGACGCACATCATGGTCATGCCTTCTTGGGCCAAGCCCACCATCACATCCAGCACTTCGCCCACCATTTCGGGGTCGAGCGCCGAAGTGGGTTCGTCAAACAGCATCACGATAGGATCCATGCTCAGGGCACGGGCAATGGCTACGCGCTGCTGCTGGCCGCCCGAGAGTTGGCCTGGAAACTTGTCTTTGTGTGCCATCAGCCCCACCCGGTCTAGCATTTTGAGGCCGCGCTGTTTGGCCTCATCGGGGGCGCGCCCCAGCACCTTGATTTGTGCAATGGTCAGGTTCTCCGTCACCGACAGGTGCGGAAACAGCTCAAAGTGTTGAAACACCATTCCCACATGGGCGCGCAATTTGGGCAAGTTGGTGTGGGGGTCGTGCAAGGGCACACGGTCGACCCAGATTTCACCCGACTGGATCGGCTCCAGCGCATTGATGGTTTTGATCAGGGTGGACTTGCCAGAGCCTGACGGCCCGCACACCACCACCACTTCGCCCCGGCCAATGCGGGCCGAGCAATCGGTCAATACTTGGTAGTTGCCGTACCACTTGGAGACGTTTTTGAGTTCAATCATGGTCATGTCCTCGGGTAAGCCGCGTTAGCGGATGATGGCAATCTTGCGGTGCAGGCGCTTGACCGCCCACGACAGTGCGTAACAGATGATGAAGTAACAGACGGCAGCCGCCAAGTAGGCCTCAATCGGGCGACCAAAATTTTTGCCTGCCACTTCAAAGCCCTTGAGCATGTCGTAGGCACCAATGGCATACACCAGCGAGGTGTCTTGGAACAAGATGATGGTCTGGGTCAGCAGCACCGGCAGCATGTTGCGAAATGCTTGGGGTAGCACCACCAGCCGCATGTTCTGACCATAGGTCATGCCCAAGGCTTGTCCGGCAAAAATTTGACCGCGTGGAATGGCTTGGATGCCCGCGCGCATGATTTCGCTGAAATAAGCGGCCTCAAAAGCCACAAAGGTCACAATGGCCGACAGCTCGGCACCAATTGGGCGACCAATCAGCATCGGAGCCAACAGAAAGACCCACAAGATCACCATGACCAGAGGAATGCTGCGCATTCCGTTGACATAAATGGTGGCAGGCACGTCCAACCATTTGCGTCCCGACAGGCGCATCAATGCCAGCACCGTGCCCAGCAAGACACCGCCCACAGTCGCAACCACGGTGAGCATCAGGCTAAACCCCAAACCCTTGAGCACAAAATCGCTGATCAGGTTCCAGTTGTAGAAGGAGAGATCAATCTGCATGTCAGTGCCCTCCTGCGCCCGAGGCTTGCAAGCCAGGGATGCGTACCCGTTTTTCGATGAAAGCCATGATGCGGTTGATGGCAAAGGCCGACAGCACATACAAAGCCGTGACCGCCAGATAAACCTCAATGCCGCGTGCGGTCTCTTCTTGGGCTTGCATGGCAAACATCGTCAGTTCGGCCACCGAGACCGCAAAGGCCACCGAGGAGTTCTTGAAGATGTTCATCGTCTCACTGGTCAGCGGAGGAATGATGATGCGAAAAGCAGCAGGCAGCAACACATAGCGGTAACTCTGGAAGGTGGTAAACCCCATTGCCATAGCCGCATAACGCTGACCGCGTGGCAGCGTCTCAATTCCGGAGCGCACCTGCTCTGCAATCCGTGCAGAGGTAAAGAAACCCAGCGCCAGCACCACCAGCACAAACCCCGGCACAGCTTGCAAGGCTGGAATGAGGGTGGGCAGCACGTGGTACCAAAGAAAAATTTGTACCAGCAGTGGTATGTTGCGAAACAGCTCGACCCAAGCATTGCCCAGTTTGACGATGTAGGGGCGGTCGGGCAGAGTACGCAAAGTACCTATCAGGGTGCCCAACAACAGGGCCAACAGCAGGGCCAGCAACGATACCGACATCGTCCAGCCCCAAGCGGACAGCATCCAATCCAAGTAGGTGATGTCCCCACCCTTGCCAAAACAGCCCTGCACGGGCGCGCGTTCAATGGTGTCTTCGCAAAACACCTGCCAATCCCAAGCCATAGTGTGCTCCCTTCCTGTACGGACAAAAAAACCCCTTCAAACGCCACGGCTTGAAGGGGCGCAAGGCTGGGCAGGCTTACTTCTTGGCGTAGTCTTCCAGAGGTTTGTCGTTGGGGTTGGCCCAAGCTGCCTTGGTGGCCTCAGACAGAGGCAGGCCAATCTTGGTATTGGTGGGTGGCACGGGCTGCATGAACCATTTGTCGTAGAGCTTGGCCAGCGAGCCATCGGCAATCTGGCGCTTGATGCTGTCGTCCACCGCCTTCTTGAAGGCGGGATCGTCTTTGCGCAACATGCAGGCAATCGGCTCGACAGAGATCACTTCGCCCACAATCTTGAAGTCGGCTGGGTTCTTGGCCTTGGAGATGCTGGCCGCCAAAATGGAGCCATCCATCACAAAAGCGTCGGCACGGCCTGTTTCGAGCAGCAAGAAACTGTCCGCATGGTCTTTACCCATGACTTCCTTGAAGTCAATGCCGCCCGCGCGTTCATGTTTGCGCAAGTGCTGCACTGAAGTGGTGCCGGTGGTGACGGCCACGTTTTTGCCATTGAGGTCTTTGATGGCTTGGATGCCCGAATTGGCCTTCACAGCAATGCGCACCTCCTCCACATAGGTGGTCACGGCAAAAGAAACATCCTTTTGGCGGGCCGCGTTATTGGTGGTGGAGCCGCACTCTAGGTCTACGGTGCCATTGCTGACCAGAGGAATGCGGTTTTGCGAAGTCACAGGCTGGTATTTGACTTCCATTTTGGACAGGCCCAACTGCTTTTGGATGTCGGCCAGCACCCGCTCACCCATTTCAGTATGAAACCCGACATATTTGCCATTGCCCAAGGTATAGCCCAAGCCAGAGGACTCACGCACCCCCAGCGTGGCACTGCCCGAGGATTTGATCTTTGCCAAAGTGTCGCCAGTTTGTGCCACGGCAGCCGTGGCGGCCAGGGTAGTGATGGCCAGGGCCAGCAGGTGTTGTTTCATGGTGCTCTCCTTGTGGGTGAATGAAAGATGCAAAAACGGTGGTATCGCACAGATTGTTACCTTAGCAAGATACTTGCCCGGATTGCGCCATTGTGGCGAATGACACCTGAGTTTTTATGGGATCAGGTGCTGTTTGTCTCCATTTGCACGGTATGGTGGGACTGCAAAAATGTCCATAGGGCTTGTGCGGTACTTTTGGTGGTTTCTTTGCCTGAGGGCTTGTCGCGGCAGGCGCGTATGTCCATTGTCAGCTCCAACAGGGGCAGCCCCGCAGCTTCGGCACGCACCAGTCGGCCTTGTGCCAGATCTTGCGCCACGGCGCTGTAGGGTAAAAAGGCAACGCCATGCCCTTCCAGCGCCATGGCCTTGAGCCCCTCGGCCATGTCGGTTTCGTACACACGATCCAAATGAATGGGCGAAGGTGATTGTTTGAGGATCATTTCAGTCACCCCCCCCAGATAGGCACCCGGTGCGTAGCCCAAGTAGGGCAGCGGCTGGGCCACCCGTCCCGGCAGCGCATGCAATGGCTGACCCCGTGCATCGGGCTTGGTGTAGGGTGCCAGCACTTCCTGCCCCAACACCACCATATCGTGGCGTTGGGCATCAATCTGCAAGGGTTGTGATGCATGGTGGTAGGTGATGAGCAAATCGCAACTGCCTTCCACCAACCGCATCACGGCATCATGGACATTGAGGGCAATCAGCCTGCTCTTAAACGGCCCAAATTGGGCTCGCAAGCTTGATACCCAAGCCGGGAAAAAAGTGAATGCCAGTGTGTGTGGCACGGCAAACTCGATCATGTCTTGGCTGGAGGAGCCATGCGCGCGCAGGGTGGTGCGTGTGTTTTGCAGCGCCTGCAACATCTCCAATGCTTGGTTGTAGAGGGTTTTGCCTGCAGGTGTGAGCCGGGTAGGGTAGGAGCTACGATCGACCAGATCGGCTCCTGCCCAAGCTTCTAATGCTTGGATACGCCGCGAAAATGCTGGCTGTGTGACATGGCGCAATTGCGCCGATCTACTGAAGCTGCGGGTTTCTGCCAGACTGACAAAGTCTTCAAGCCACTTGGTTTCCATAGGGGCATTATCGGCGCAGGTGGTGGTGCCATCGGGGTAGCCACAGAGGGCCGCATAATAGGAGAACTGCGTCTACAGCGCATTCTGGTCGGGCTGATGGCACACAACGCCAATACGCAGCGGCCCCTCTGTCGTTTTTGCTCTCCCCCGATTTCCCCTGTCATGTCTTCCCCTCCCCATTCTGGCCCAGACACTGCTGCTGGCCCCGCTGCTTCTGTGTCCCCTGCCACTGAACCGCATTCCTTGTATATCGAAGACGGGTTGACCGTGCTGATCATGGCAGCTTTGGCCTTGATCACTTTGGCCAATGTGCTGGCCCGTTACTTCACCGACAGTTCGATTGCATGGACAGAAGAGATTTCCGTCTTTCTGATGATTGCTCTGGCACTGGTAGCAGGTTCGGCTGCCGTAGCCCGTGATCGGCATATCCGCATCGAATACTTTGCGGAGAGTGGCTCGGGTGCCCGGCGGCGCTTTCTGGCCCGTTTTGGTGCCTTGATGGTGGCATTGCTGTTTGCTGCCATTGCGGTGTTGAGTGTGCGTGTGGTCTGGGACGACTATCGTTTTGAAGAGACCTCGCCCGGCATTGGTGTGCCGCAGTGGTGGTATTCCATCTGGCTGCCCATCTTGTCAGCTTTGATCACGGTGCGGGCCATAGGTTTGTTTATCCGGCGCGGCAAGCAGCCAGATGTGGAGTTCTTGGAGGATGCCCAATGATTGCCACGCTGCTGTTTGCTATTTTTCTGTTGATGATGCTGATAGGCGTGCCTATTGGCGCTGCCTTGGGTTTGGCCGGTGCCGCCGCTATTGCGCTAGCCAACCAAGACGCACAATGGTTGGGGCTGTTGGCAGTGCCACAGAACTTTTATGCCGGGCTGGGCAAATACCCCCTGCTGGCAATCCCTATGTTTGTGTTGGTGGGCTCTATTTTTGACCGTTCGGGCGTGGCCCTGCGACTGGTCAATTTTGCGGTAGCCATTGTGGGGCGTGGCCCCGGTATGTTGCCACTGGTCGCCATTGCAGTAGCCATGTTCTTGGGTGGCATTTCCGGCTCTGGCCCGGCCAATGCTGCGGCTGTGGGCGGGGTGATGATTGCGGCCATGTCACGCGCTGGTTATCCCGCGTCGTTTTCGGCCAGCGTGGTGGGCGCTGCAGCGGCTACCGACATTCTGATTCCCCCTTCAGTGGCTTTCATCATTTATTCGGTCTTGGTGCCAGGCGCTTCGGTGCCTGCCCTGTTTGCTGCCGGTATGGTGCCAGGTGTGCTGGCTGGGTTGGCCTTGATCGTGCCTGCAGTGTGGATGGCGCGCAAACACCAGATGGGCGCTCTGGAGGCCGATATGCCCCGCCCACCGTTTTGGCAAAGCCTGCGCGAGGCGGCCTGGGGCTTGGCCGCGCCCGTTCTCATTTTGGGTGGGATGCGTGCAGGTTGGTTTACACCCACCGAGGCTGCCGTGGTGGCTGTGTTTTACGGCTTGTTTGTGGGCATGGTGATTCACCGCACGATCAGTGTGCGCGACCTGTTTCCCATTTTGCGGGAGTCGGGCGAGTTGTCCGCAGTGATTTTGCTGGTGGTGTCGCTGGCGGGGATTTTTGCCTATTCACTCTCTACCCTGGGAGTGATTGACCCCATAGCAAAAGCCATTGTCAACTCCGGCTTGGGTGAGTATGGCGTGCTGGCGCTGTTGATTTTGCTGCTGGTGACGGTGGGCATGTTTTTGGATGGCATTTCCATCTTTTTGATTTTCGTGCCCTTGTTGTTGCCCATCATGCAGCACTATGGCTGGGATCCAGTATGGTTTGGTGTGATCTTGACGCTCAAGGTGGCACTGGGCCAATTTACGCCGCCGTTGGCTGTCAATCTAATGGTGTCGTGCCGCATTGCCGGTGTGCGCATGGAGTCCACCGTGCGTTGGGTCGGCTGGATGTTGTTTGCCATGTTCTTGGTCATGGTGCTGGTGATTGCGTTTCCGCCACTGGCATTGTGGCTCCCCGCCCGCTTGGGCTATTGATCTCCAAGGAGAAAATGAATGAAACTGCGTACCTTTCTGATGAGCACCGTCGCTGCAGCTGCCACGCTGGCTTTCACAGCCCCCGCAGTGATGGCACAGCAGGCCGCTTACAAGAGTGAATACCGCATGTCGTTGGTGTTGGGCACGGCCTTTCCTTGGGGCAAGGGCGGCGAGCTTTGGGCCAACAAAGTGCGTGAGCGTACCCAGGGCCGTATCAATATCAAGCTCTATCCCGGCGTCTCGTTGATCCAGGGCGACCAGACCCGTGAATTTTCGGCGTTGCGCCAAGGTGTGATTGACATGGCGATTGGCTCGACCATCAACTGGTCGCCCCAAGTCAAGCAGCTCAACCTGTTCTCGCTACCTTTTTTGATGCCCGACTATGCTGCCACCGATGCGCTAACCCAAGGCACGGTGGGCAAGAGCTTGTTCCAGACGCTGGACAAAGCAGGTGTAGTGCCACTGGCTTGGGGGGAGAACGGTTATCGTGAGATCACCAACTCCAAAAAGCCCATCAAGTCTCCGGCAGACCTCAAGGGCATGAAAATTCGCGTGGTCGGCTCTCCGCTGTTCTTAGACACCTTCACGGCGCTGGGGGCCAACCCAACGCAAATGAGTTGGGCCGATGCCCAGCCCGCCATGGCCAGCGGTGCGGTGGATGGTCAAGAGAACCCCCTGTCGGTCTATCAGGCAGCCAAGCTGCACACTGTGGCACAAAAGTATGTGACCTTGTGGGGCTACATGAATGATCCGTTGGTGTTTGTGGTCAACAAAGACATCTGGAATTCTTGGACACCCGAAGACCGCGAGATCGTCAAGCAGGCCGCGATTGACGCTGGTAAAGAGCAGATCGTCATTGCCCGTAAGGGGCTGGTAGAGGCGGACAAACCATTGGTCAAGCAATTGGTAGCCAACGGTGCCACTGTGACCGAGTTGACGGCTGCCGAGCGTGACGCCTTTGTCAAAGCCACCCGTCCGGTAGTAGATAAGTGGAAGGGCCAGATCGGTGCCGATCTGGTAGCCCAAGCCGAGAAAGACATTGCAGCCCGCAAGAAGTGAGCACGACAAGGGCCAGCGCGTCTGCGGGTGCTGCTGGCCCTATCGCCAAAGAAGAGAGACTCCGGCGGTTTTCACATCCCCAGTGACTTGAGCAGCTCGTCGGTTTCGCTCAGGGCTTGGGGCGCGGGGGTGGGGGCCGCAGCGGTTTCGCGGGTCTGGGCCATGAGGGCGTCAGGATCGGGCGCAGCCTGGGGTTCAAACTCGTAGAGTTTGATAAATTCAGTGCGGTCAATCGCCATCTCCAAATAGAAAATGTTGTTGGCGCTGGTGTAAAAAGTGACTCGGCGGGCTTCGGGCTGGTCTAGGTTGGCATCCACATTGAGCACCACCTCTTTGTTGAGCACCAACATTTTGGGCTGGTTTTGCGTGATGTGTGTTTGCAGCTCACGGCGCACTTTGCCCGTAAAGTCTCCAACCACTTGGTTCATGAGCTCGCCCATGACGTTGCTGACTTCATCCGAAGTGAAAGAGTTGGCCAGCTCACTTTTGGACATGCCCATGCTGAGCATGTAGCTCTCGTAGATTTCCATGGCGGCTGCGCCAGAGAAATTGATGATCACCAGCCCAGAAAAGCCCCCATCAAACAACACAAAGCAACCAATGTCGGGTTTGAGGCAGGTTTTGCTGATGCGCTGCACCATGCCGGAGTAGTTGATCTGGGTCTGGGTAGCTACGTTCAGCACCCTAGTAACAGAGTTGCACAGGCTGACCAGCACATCTTCTGTGCCATAGACCACGGAATCTTGGAGTGCGCTCATGGATTTGTCTCAAAAAATAGGGCTGTCGGTGAAAGGCGGTGTATAGCACAAGCTTAGGCGGCCTCGCCGCTTTGCTGCAAGGCCCACATGTTGGCGTAGCGGCCGTTGGCGGCCAGCAGTTGGGTATGGGTGCCCCGCTCAATGATCTGGCCTGCCTCCATGACCAAAATCTCGTGCGCATCTACGACGGTGGACAGCCGGTGTGCAATCACCAACGTGGTTTTGTTTTGTGCCACATTGCTCAACTCGGTCTGGATGGCACGCTCGTTGGCCGAGTCCAACGCTGATGTCGCCTCGTCAAAAATCAAAATGGGGGGGTTCTTGAGCAAGGTGCGGGCAATAGCCACACGCTGTTTTTCACCGCCTGAGAGTTTGAGGCCGCGTTCACCCACCATCGTGTCATACCCCTTGGGAGTGGCGGCAATGAAATCGTGGATTCGGGCCGCACGGGCCGCTTCTTCTACCTCGGCACGGCTGGCACCAGGGCGGCCATAGGCAATGTTGTATTCCACCGTGTCGTTGAACAGCACGGTGTCTTGTGGCACGATGCCAATAGACTGGCGCACGCTGGCTTGTGTGACTCGGCGCAATTCTTGCCCGGCAATGGTGATGTGGCCCTGTTGGATGTCATAGAAGCGAAACAGCAGCCGTGCCAGTGTTGATTTGCCCGAACCCGACGGCCCCACCACTGCCACCGTCTTGCCCGCAGGCACCTCAAAGCTGATGCCCTTGAGGATGGGACGTGCCGGGTCGTAGGCAAAATGCACGGCCTCAAAACGCAGGGCAGCCCCTTCGCGTGGCACCACCAACGCCGATGCACCAGAGGCATCGGCCACTTCGCGTTCGCGATCCATCAGCGTGAACATTTTGTCCAGATCAGTCAGGCTTTGCTTGATTTCACGGTACATCACGCCCAAAAAGTTGAGCGGAATGTAGAGCTGGATCATGAAGGCATTCACCATCACCAAATCGCCCAGCGTCATGCGGCCCTCGGCCACGCCTTGGGTGGCTCGCCAGAGCATGGCAACTAAACCGACCGCAATGATGATTTGCTGCCCCGCATTGAGCATGGACAGGGTGGTTTGCGCCTTGAGGCGGGCTGTGCGCAGGCGTTGCAGGCTTTGGTCGTAGCGTTGTGCTTCAAAACGCTCGTTATTGAAGTATTTGACGGTTTCGTAGTTGAGTAGCGAATCAATGGCCTTGCTGTGCGCGGCAGAATCAAACTCATTGGCTTGGCGCCGAAATTGTGTACGCCACTCCGTCACCCAGACGGTAAAGGCGATGTAGCAAACCAACGCTGTCAAGGTAATGCCCGCAAACCAGAGATCAAACTTGACCCCCAACACTGACAACACCAGCAGCACTTCGATCAGCGTGGCACCAATGTTGAACAATGAGAACGAGATCAGTGATTCAATGCCGCGCACACCGCGCTCGATGTCGCGCGTCATGCCCCCCGTTTGGCGCTCCAAATGAAAGCGCAGGCTCAAAGCATGGAGGTGCTCAAAGGTTTGCAGCGCAATGGCACGCGCAGCACCTTGCGTGGCTTTAGAAAACACCAGTTCGCGCAATTCTGTAAAAAACGAGGTAGACAGCCGCAGGCCACCATAAGCCAATAGCAGCCCCACAGGCACTACCAGCAAAGCGGTGGGCTGGCCGGGTTGGATGGACATGGCATCCACCAAGTTTTTTAGCAGTACGGGCACCCCCACATTGGCCACTTTGGCCGCCAGCATGAAGACGATGGCAGCGAGCACCCGCCATTTGTATTGCCAGAGGTAAGGCAACAGGCGCGAGAGGGTGGCCCAATCAGAGCGCGTTGGGGGGGGCGCATCGGGTGCAGCAGGGGGGGCGATGTGGCCGTGGTGGCGCATGGAGGACAATGCTTCAAGTTATTCTTACCGAGATTGTGCCCATGACTTCCACCTGTACTGTTGCACCCACCCGTTCACCGAATGTGCAGCTCCCCACCGATATGGAGCTGGTACTCAAAGTGGTGCCCATGCCTGCCGACTGCAATGTCAACGGTGACATCTTTGGTGGTTGGGTCATGGCTCAGGTGGATATTGCTGGCTCCATTTTGCCCAACCGCTATGCGCGGGGCCGTATGGCTACGGTGGCGGTGAATGAGTTCATCTTCAAACAGCCGGTGCGGGTGGGCGATTTGCTGTCGTTTTATTCCAAGGTGATTCGCATTGGCACAACCTCCATCACCGTGCAGGTAGATGTGTTTGCCGAGTGCTTTACCGAACAGGGGCGCTACGTCAAAGTCACAGAGGCCCGCCTCACCTATGTGGCTATTGACCACGAAGGCCGCCCGCGCCCCCTACCACAGCCATTGCCTTGCCAAACGCCAGCGGCTTGAGCGTTGTGGGCGGTTGTCAGGAGACGATGTAGGCTGCCGAACCTGCCGACATCAACTGTCCTTCTGGCCCCAAAAACTCCATTCGGGTGCTGGCCACCCGCGAGCCCAGACGCAACACCTGGGCGTGCAGCTCAAAATGCGTGCCAATACCGGGGCGCAGGTAGTCTACGCGCAGGTCAATCGTGCCGAGTTTGCCAAAGCGTTGCAGGCGCTGCGCTGGCGGCTCGTCCATGTGTTTGGCACCCGTGGCTGCCATGACGGCCAATGCGCCCGTAGCGTCTAGTCCGGCACTGATGACACCACCATGCACCCGGTGGTAGGCAAAGTGGCCTACCAACTCGGGCTTCATGTCGATGCGCGTCACAACACGCTCGGGCTGTACGCTCACGATCTTGAGCCCCAAGAGCTGGTTAAAGACGATGCGCTGCTCAAAGATGTCTTTCAGGCCCGCGATAAATTCGGGTTCAAATGCGATGGATAGAGGAGTGTTTTTGCTCATGCTAACCATTGTGCGGCAGCCACCTACAATTCCGGGCCGTCTTTTTGGGTCTGTCTGTCCTTGAAAACTTCCCCGCCTTCTGTGTCGGCTGCTGTGGCAGCTCCTTCCTGGTCTAGCGCCTCGGGCGTGGTGGCTGCGGGTGTCTCTTGCCTGCTGTGGGCGTTGGCACAGTGGCTGGCCAGAGGCAACCTGGACGGCTACCACGATATGTTGGAGAACTACGCTTGGGCACAAGCTTGGGAGTGGGGCACGCACAAGCATCCCCCCTTCTTTGCCTGGGTGGTGGGGGTGTGGTTCGCCATTTTTCCGCAAACCGACCTGTTCTACCACTTGTTGTCTTATGCCAATGTAGCCGTGGGTTTGTGGGGGGTATGGCACTTGGGGGTGCGTTTGGGCTTGCGCAATATAGCGCCCGTGGCGGTCTTGTTGCTGATGTGGTGCCTGCCCTACACCACGCTGGCGGCCAAATTCAATGCCAACAGCCAATTGTTATCGCTGTGGCCTTGGACAGCGGCCTTATTGTTAGCCAGCTGGCAAGAGCGTGGTTGGCGCGGTCTGGCCTACAGTGTTGCACTGGGTGTGCTGGCGGGGGCCAGCATGTTGAGCAAGTATTACAGTGGTGTGTTTCTGGCTGGGTTTCTGCTACCCATCTTGTTAACTGCCAGTGGGCGCCAGTGGCTGTTGACACCGCGCCCCTATGTGGCGCTGGCCGTGTTTGGCTTGGTGTTGGCACCCCATATTGCTTGGGTGGCTGGGCATGGCTGGATCACATTGGGCTATGCAATGGATCAGGGCAGTGGAGACACCCAATGGGGCTATGTGCTGCGCTTTGCTTTGGCGCCGCTCCTATACTGGTTGCCTGGCTGGCTCGCTTGTGTGGCGGTGTGCAGTTACCAACAGGCGCAGGTGCAGCCCCAAGCGTTTTGGCCGCTATGGTGGCGTTTGGCGGTGCGCAGTTGGATGCCCACAGGGTGGTCTGATGCCTTGTTCTGGTTGGCTGTGGCACCCTGGGCCTTGACCTTGGCCTTTGGCATCGCTGGTGTAGCAGAATTGTCCACACCGTGGGCCATCCCGATTGGATTTGCCTTTTCATTGTTGTGGTTGCGCAATCTACAGATGGCTGTGCCCCATGCCACTGCGGCGGCCTTGCGGGTGTTGCACCGGGCTGTGTGGCCGGTATTGGCTACCATTGTCTTGGCAGCACTGGTATTGGCTACAGGCAGTGCGCGCACGGGGCAGGTGGGTTATTACCGCCCCAGTGCCGAGGCTGCACAGGCCATTGCCCAAGATTGGGCGCAGCGCCACCCAGGAGTCGCCTTGACATGGGTGGGTGGAGCTTGGGCAGAAAACGCTCTGCTCTCGTTCTATGCGTTGCCCACCGCCCGAACCTTGCCAGGTTTGCCCGACACCTATCCAGCACATTTCAACCCCTATCCCAACTGGAGCCAACAGGCCGGTATGCTGCTGTGTCCGCGTGGCCCTGTGCGGCCCGATGGCAGCCAGCCCCTGCCTACGCTGTGCGACCAGCAAGCGCAACAGTGGCTGTTGCAGCGTGGGCAAAATGCACAGCCCATATTGTTGGCCGTGCAGCGTCAAGGATGGCGCTTTCCGCATCCCCAGACCTTTGTTTATGCCGTGTTTGATGTTTTGCCACAGCCTGCACCGGCACACCGCCTGCCATGAGTCCCTTTGCACCACCCATGACACCCCTGCATCCGCGTCCGCCACTGCGCTTGAGCTGTGTGGTGCCTGCCTACAACGAAGCCGGTCATCTGGCTGAATTTTTACAAGCTTTGCACACCTGTGCTGCGGCGCTGACCAACGATTTTGAGATTCTGGTCATCAACGATGGTAGCCGCGATGCCACGCGCGAGGTGGCACTGGCCCAAGCGCAGGCGCTGGGGGTGCGGTACTTGGAGTTTTCGCGCAATTTTGGCAAAGAGGCTGCGTTGTCGGCAGGGGTTGACCACGCACGGGGCAATGTTGTGCTGTTGATCGATGCCGATTTTCAGCACCCGCTGGAACTGGTGCCACGCATGGTCGATCTTTGGCGCAATGGCTACGATATGGTCTATGGCGTCATTGCCGACCGGGCCGCCGAGAGTGGCCTCAAGCGCCTAGGCACCAATGTGTTTTATCGCTTGATGAACTGGGGCTCTAGCGTCCAGATGCCTCGCAATGCAGGGGATTTTCGGTTGATGGATCGCAAGGTGGTGGATGCCCTCAAAGCCTTGCCAGAGCGCAACCGCTTCATGAAGGGGCTGTATGCCTGGGTGGGCTTCACGACCGTGGCATTGCCCTTTGTGCCCGCCGAGCGGTTTAGCGGCCAATCCAGCTTTAGCCTGCGGCGTTTGGGGGCGCTGGCACTGTTGGGGCTGACCTCTTTTACTACACTGCCCCTGCGCTTTTGGAGCGTGGCTGGGGGGTGTATTTCGCTATTGGCTATAGCTTACGGTTTGTGGATCACAGTGAGCACCCTGTTGTTTGGCAACCCAGTGGGGGGGTGGCCCACGCTGGCTGCCAGCGTGATGCTGTTTTCTGGGGTGCAATTGCTGTCGATTGGTATTTTGGGTGAATACATTGGCCGCATTTACGAAGAAGTGAAGCAGCGCCCGGTGTATTTGTTGGCGCAGGACGAAGACCACAGCCCGCTGGCGCCCCCTCGCCCATGAAAGCCTTGTTGATGTGGCTGCGCAGCTGGCCCCAGCCTTTGCGTTTTGTTTTGGTGGGTGGCGCAGCCGCCAGCACACATTTGCTGGTGGTAGCGTTGTTGGTGCAGGGGCTGCAATGGCTGCCGTTGACGGCCAATGTGTTGGCCTTTTTGCTGGCATTTTGGGTCAGTTACGGTGGGCATGCTCTTTTGACGTTTGTCCAGGCAGGTGTGGCACATCGGCAGGCGTTACCGCGCTTTTTTGTGGTGGCCTGTGCGGCTTTTGTAGTCAATGAGGTGCTCTACTTTGCCGCTTTGCGCTGGCTGCCGTGGCATTACCTGATTAGCTTGTTTCTGGTGTTGCTGGCGGTAGCGGTAGGCACCTTTGTCAGTAGCAAACTTTGGGCATTTGCCCAACCACCACCATGAAGCAAATTACCCTGTGTGCCGACGATTTTGCCTTGCACCCGGCGGTAGATTCGGCTGTGGTGGCACTGGCCCAAGCGGGCCGCCTGAGTGCCACCAGTTGTATGACAACAGCGCCGCGCTGGCCCGAAGCCGCCCAGCTTTTGCCGCCACTGCGCCCGGCTTTGCAGGTTGGACTGCACTTTAATTTGACCGAGGGGCATGGTCACACCGCCGCCCCCAGTCTGGTGCAAGTGCTGGCACGGGCTTATGCCGGGCAGTTGCGCCCGGCACAGATGGCGCCGATTTTGCACCGCCAGTTGGATGCGTTTGAGCAGCAACTAGGGACGCCCCCCGATTTTGTAGATGGTCATCAGCACGTCCACCAACTGCCGGGGGTGCGCACCGCGTTATTGCAGGTGCTGCACGCCCGCTATGGCCGCAACGTACCGTGGGTTCGTTCTACCCTACCGGCTCGGCCAGAGCTCAACAAGGCCACCCTGTTGGCCGTGCTGGGGGGCTGGAGTCTGCGCCGCTCTCTGGTGCAATGGGGCGTACGCCACCACACGGCGTTTGCTGGGGTTTATGGCTTTGATGCGGCCACACCTGCCGCCTATGGCACACGCATGGCGCAGTGGCTGGCACAAGCCACCGATGGCACTTTGCTGATGTGCCACCCGGCCAGCACTCCCGTGTTGGGCGATGCCATTGGTGCCCAACGTGCTGTGGAATATGCCTATCTGGCCTCGCCCGAGTTTGGTGCTTTGTTAGAGCGCCTTGGGGTGGTGCTGGTGCAAGGCGAAGCGTTGGTCACAGCCCCCAGAGCTTAGAGCCTTCGCTAACACCACTATCGACACGGCCTGCTGCACCTTGCCGCACCAGGCGCGCTGCCCACTCACTGACTTACGCCTCAGCTCGACCACAAACCTGATTGTTATGGGTTGTGTTAGCCGCTCTTAACGTACGATTTTCCCAAAATACCCCCGTTGACACCGTTTGGTGGTTGAGAGTCAGAAGACACGGTAGGGATGCCCGCGCACTGGGTGATGCTCACGGCCGCTTCTTCATGACCAGCGCATACAGCGCCTGCGCCGCCACCGACAGACTTTCGTCCCGCCGCCGCACCAGATAGATTTGCCGTGTGAGGCTTGGCAACGACAGCGGCCGCGTGACCAGGCCCGGTTGCTCAAAATGAAACTGTGTGAGTGCAGGCACCACGCTGATACCCAGTCCTGCGCGCACCATGCCCATCACGGTGGCCAACTGTTCGACTTCCATCAGCGTGTGCATGGCCTGCGGGTGCAGCGCAGCATCCAAGTACTGGCGCACGCTGCTGGTGCGTGCAAGGTGGATGAACGGCCAGGCTGCTAGGTCCTGTGTAGTGATGGCTTGAGACAAGCGGGACAGTGGGTGCTCGGCGGGGCACACTAGGTAAAAGTTGTCCGTACAAAAGGGTTCGGCCTGTAGCGCCGGAGTGTCGGCACGGATGGCGGCGAGCGCGAAGTCGGCATGGCCGCTGGCCACGCGGTCGATGCAGGGCTCTGAAAGCACATCAGCGATGTCGATCTCGATGCCAGGGTGCGCAGCGCTGTACTGCGCCAGAACGTCCGGCAGCCAGCCAGCAGCCAACGAAGGCAGCAGCGCCACTGCCACGCGGCCGCGCTGCAGCGTGGCTGCATCGCGCACGGCAGACAGTGCGTTGGTTATCTCGATACGGATGCGGCGGGCCGACTCCAAAAATTTCCGACCCTCAGGCGTCAGGTCCACATGGCGCGTGCTGCGATCGAACAGGCGCAGGCCCAGGTCATCTTCCAGCGCCCGGATGAGGGCGCTGAATGCGGGCTGCGACAGGTGGCACAGCGCCGCTGCGCGCGTGAAGCTGCGCTGCTCGGCCAGCGCGATGAAGGCGTCGAGTTGGCGGCTGGAGAGATGGGTGGTGCTCATGTCTTGTGCTGTGGATCGGAAATCGGCTGCCAAGCAATTCATCTGAAATACAGATGGATTCATCATAACAATCGATTTCACAGAATACTGCAATCTCTCTACAGTGGTTCTAGGAGACAAAGAACCCATGGCAAACAACACCAATCTACTGGTCGGCTGCGCCGCTGGCTTTTCGGGCGACCGCACTGATGCCGCTTTACCGATGGTGCAGGCACTCATTGCCAGTGGCAAGCCCTCGGTGCTGATTTTCGAAACCCTGGCCGAGCGCACACTGGCCTTGGCCCAGCTTGCCCGCCGTACCGACCCCGATGCGGGCTACGAACCCTTGCTGGTCGATTTGCTGCACCCCGTGCTTGCGCAGTGCTTGACCCACGGTGTGCGTATCGTCAGCAACTTTGGCGCCGCCAACCCACACGGCGCTGCCCGCCGCATCCACGCGTTGGCAGCCGAGTTGGGCTTGCAGCGCCCGCGCATTGCCGTGCTGCAGGGCGACGACCTGAGCGGTCCTGAACACCGCGCACTGCTGGAAAGCGCACTGGGTGATGCCATGCCCACCGCCCCCATAGTGAGTGCAAACGCCTACATCGGTGCGCAGGCCATTGCCGATGCCTTGCGCAACGGGGCAGACATCGTCGTCTGCGGTCGCGTGGCCGACCCCTCGCTGGTGCTGGGCCCAGCCCTAGCGCACTACGGTTGGGCGTCAGACGACTGGGACCGGCTAGCCCGCGCCACCATGGCAGGGCATCTTCTCGAATGCGGCGCACAGGTCACAGGCGGCTACTTTGCCGATCCGGGCTACAAGGACGTTCCCGGTCTGGCCACGCTCGGTTATCCCATTGCCGAGATCGACTCCGACGGCCACTGCACCATCACGAAACCGCCCAGCACAGGCGGGCGCATCGATGAGCGCACCGTCAAAGAGCAGCTGCTGTATGAGCTGCACGACCCTGCTGCCTACATCACGCCCGATGTGGTGGCCGACATCACCCAGGCCCGTGTGCAGGCCGTGGGCACCGACGCCGTGCGGCTGGACGGCGTGCGGGGCCACGCCCAGCCTGCCACGCTCAAAGTCAACGTGTGCTTTGAATCCGGCTGGTTTGCCGAGGGAGAAATCTCCTATGCAGGCCCACGCGCCGAGGGCCGCGCGCGTCTGGCGGGCGAGGTGCTGCGTGAGCGTTTACATGGTCTGGGCCCACTGCGCATCGACCTCATCGGCGTGACCAGCGTATTGGGTGACGACACCAGCCGCTGGCTCAATGTACCCGCAAACGATAGCAACGATGCCCGCGACGTGCGCCTGCGTGTAGCCCTGCAGCACCGTGAACACGCCAGCGCCCAGCGCCTGCTGCGCGAGGTGACCACGCTCTACACCTGCGGACCGGCAGGCGGCGGTGGCGTGCGCACCGCCATGCGCCCGCGCCTGGGCACGGTGTCGTGCCTCGTTCCGCGCGAGGCCGTCGCCGTGCGCTTTGAGATGGTTGATTGAGGAAATACCCACCATGACTTGCGCAACTGCTCCCACGATCACGGTTCCACTCTACCGTCTGGCCCACAGCCGCACGGGCGACAAGGGCAACCGCTCCAACATCAGCATCATCGCCTGGCACCCCGCGTTGTGGGATACGCTGGTCGATCAGGTCACCGAATCCGCCGTGGCCCGGCAGTTCGCTCTGCGCCAACCGCGCCAGGTTACGCGCTATCTGTTGCCCCAGTTGCAGGCCATGAACATCGTGCTCGATGACGTGCTCGACGGTGGCGTCAACGATGCGCTCAATCTCGACAGCCACGGCAAGGCACTGAGCTATCTGCTGCTAGACCTGCCCGTGCAGGTGCCCGCCGCGCTGGTACAGCACTTCGGCGGCCCACGGTCGTAGCCAGTCTTTCTTTTCTCAGTTCCCCATTCCTTTTCCGCCTTTCATACCTATACACAAGGAGACAACATGAGCCAAAAAAAATCGCTGATCAACTTGGGCCGCCGTCATGCCACGGCCTCTGCCCTGCTGGCGTTGGGCGCATTGCACGGCACTGTTGCACTGGCGCAAGCTCCTGTTTACCCGGCCAAGGCCATCACGTTTGTGGTTCCTTTTGCTGCAGGCAGCGCCACAGATCAGCTGGCACGCGCGCTGGGCCAATCCATCACCACCGAGACCAAGCAGCCCGTGGTCATCGACAACAAAGCTGGTGCCAGCGGCATGATCGCTGCGTCCGCCGTAGCCAAGGCTGCGGCTAATGGCTACAGTGTACTCATCACCACCAACACTACGCATGCGGCCAACGAGCACCTGTACAAAAAACTCTCATACGACCCAGTGAAAGACTTCGCCCCTGTCACCGGCCTAGGCAAGGGCGGACAGGTGCTGGTGGTCAACGCCAGCGCACCGTACAAGAACGTGGGCGAGCTGCTGGCCTTTGCCAAGAAGAACCCCAGCAAGCTGAGCTTTGGCAGCGGTAGCTCATCGAGCCGCATGGCGGGTGAAATGCTCAAGCAGCTGGCTGGTGTGGACATCCTGCACGTGCCCTACAAGAGCAACCCGCTGGCTATCACCGATCTGCTGGGCGGGCAGATCGACCTGATGATCACCGACACCTCCACCGGCGTGCCACAGGTCAAGGCGGGCAAGCTGCGGGCCTTGGGCTACTCCACCCAAAAACGCAGTGCGCAATTGCCCGACGTACCCACACTGGACGAAGCTGGCGTGAAAGGCTACGACATGGGCTACTGGTTTGCAGCCTACGTTCCCGTTGGCACACCCGCTCCGGTAGTAGCACGCCTCAATGAACTGCTGGCCGCCGCAACCCAAAGCGCTGCGGCCAAGAGCTTCTTTGACAACGCCGGCTCTGAGGCTTGGACGACCTCACCTGATGAACTCGCCAAGTTCCAAGCCGCCGAAACCCGAAAGTGGGGCAAGGTGATCAAGGCGGCAGGTATCGAGGCCGAGTAATACTCAAACCGATTGAGCCATCGCTAGAGGTAAAAACAAGGTCAGCGGTCTGTCTGGCAGTGCAATTAAAGCCACTAACACAACTATCGATACGGCCTGCTGCACCTTGCCGCACCAGGCGCGCTGCCTACTCACTGACTTACGCCTCAGCTCGACCGCAAACCTGATTTTTATGGGTTGTGTTGGCCGCTCTTAACCCGGCCAAGTCACGGTGACGGTGCAGCCCTCGCCGGGCAAGGCGCTGGCTTGGGCATCACCACTGTGGCGCTGGGCAATGGTGCGCACCGCTGCCAAACCAGTGCCCACACCCTCAAACTCATTTTCTCTGTGCAAGCGTTGAAACAAGCCAAACAGTCCTGTGGCTTGCGCTGGGTTAAAACCCACGCCATTGTCTTGCACGCGCAAAGTCACTTGCCCCTCGGTGCTGCGCCAACAAGCAATGGCAATGCGCGCCGGGACACGCGACTGCGTAAACTTGAGCGCATTGTCTAGCAGTTGTCGTAGCAATTGGCGCAACAAGGCAGCATCGGCCTCGACATGGGTGATTTGCAACTGGGCTTGCCACTCAATGCTGCGCTGTGCAGTGCGCCCCGCCAGTTCGGTTTGCACCTCGGCCAGCAAGGCCGCCAAAGCCACTGATTGGCGTTGTAGCGGCGCACGCACAATACGCGACAAGGCCAACAAGCCATCGAGCATCTGCCCCATGCGCCGGGCCGATTGGTTCATGGTGCCCAAAAACTCCTCGGCCTCCTCCCAGGCTGGGCCTTGCAGACCCGCCTCTGGCAGCACCTCTGCCAGCAAGGTGCCATAAGAGGTGACGTGGCGCAGTGGGGCGCGCAAATCGTGCGACACAGCGCGCAGAAAATCCTCATAGGCTTGGCCCATCTCGGCCAGTTGGTGTTCGCGTTGCGCCAGCAGCGCACGCAGTTGTGCCACTTCTTGTTCAATGCTGGGCGTGGGCAGCGTCATCTGGATTCAGCCTTTGGGTTGTTTGGTGGGGCGCTGCCATTGGGCAACGCTGATTGGCTTGCCACGGGCCACACTCAAACTGCCGGGCGGAGCATCTTTGGTCAGGGTGGTGCCCGCGCCCACCGTGCCACCAGCCCCCACAGTGACAGGGGCCACCAGTACGCAATTGCTGCCAATATGCACATCGGCCTCAATCACTGTGCGGTGCTTGTTGGCCCCATCGTAATTGGCGGTGATGCTGCCTGCACCATAGTTGACGCGTTCGCCCACGGTGGCATCGCCCAAGTAGGCCAGATGGTTGGCTTTGGCACCAGCGGCCAGCGTGCTGTTTTTGACCTCGACAAAGTTGCCAATATGCACCTCTTGGCCCAGTTCGGCACCTGGGCGCAAGCGGGCAAATGGGCCAATCAGGGCGCCCTCGCCCACGCTGGCCCCCAATGTCTCGCCATCAATGTGGGTATAGGGGTGGATAACGGCCCCAGCCGCAATGCGTGCATTGGCAATGCAACAGTGGGCACCCACCTGCACACCCTCGCCCAACTCTACTTGGCCGGTAAAAATGCAGCCGACATCAATCTCTACATCTGGGCCGCACACCAGTGCGGCCTTGGCACCAGAACGCACATCGTCGCGCAAATCAAAGCGGGCAGGGTCGGCCAGCCGCACCCCTTGCTCCATGAGTGCACGAGCCTGACGCCATTGGTGGGCCCGCTCCAGTTCAGCCAATTGCAGTGGGCTGTTGATGCCCGCCACTTGGAAGGCATCTTCAATGCAGTGGCCTACCACTGGCACACCCTCTTGCACGGCCATCGCCACAATGTCGGTCAAGTAATACTCACCTTGGGCATTGTGGTTGTTCAATCGGGCCAACCAGCCCGCCAGCCGCTGTGCGGGCACGGCCATGATGCCGCTATACACCTCTCGGATGGTGCGCTGTACCTCGCTGGCATCCTTGTGCTCCACAATGCCTTGCACCGCCCCATCGGCTGTTCGCACAATACGGCCATAGCCGCTAGGGTCGGGCAGGGTCACGGTGAGCAAAGCCAAGGCACCGCCTGCCACGGCCTCTGAGGCCGCAATCAGCCCGTGCAGTGTTTGGAATTGGGTCAGTGGCACATCCCCCGATAGCACCAGCACCGTGCCATCGCCGGCCAGCAAGGGCAAGGCCTGCTGCACAGCATGACCGGTGCCCAATTGTGGTTCTTGGCGGGCAAATTTCAGGGCAAAGGCTGGTGCGGGGTCTTGGGCCACAGGGGCCAGCGCCAGTTCTACGGCATCGGCACCATGTCCGGTAATCACGATGGCGCTGCGGGGTTGCAACAGTGCTGCTGTGTCTAGCACATGCTGCAAAAGGGCACGGCCTGCCAAGCGGTGCAGCACCTTGGGGCGGCGGCTTTTCATACGGGTGCCCTTGCCTGCCGCCATGATGAGAATGTCCAGTGGTGTCATGAAAGTGTCGTGGTTGGATCGATAGGATGCAAAAGACTTTGCACATAAGCCTGCTGCGGCGTATTTTCAACGACCAAGCCCACTCCGCAAAAACCCGTACTGTGCCCTACGCCTCCTTGAGTTTCTGATCTGAGTCAAGCAAGAACCGGAAAACATCCTCTACAAGGTTTTAACGATAAGGCAGGCAAGGTTTTTGCTGGATGGGCCTGCCAAGCACCTACAGGAGAAACACCGATGAGCTTCATGCCGTGGACCCCCGAACTGGAATTGGGTTTTGAGGAGATCGATGGCCAGCACCAATGGCTGGTACACCTGACCAACCGATTGCACAATGAGCTGTCGCAGCCCCTGCCTCGGCGTGAAGCCGTAGGCGAGGTACTGGAAGGACTGGTGGACTACACCCACAACCACTTTATTGTGGAAGAGGTGATGTTTCAGCACCACGACTATCCAGAAACCCCTGCGCACAAGGCCGAGCATGACGGTTTTACCGGCAAGGCGATGGATTTGCTGATGCGCTTTGAAGAGGGTGAAGAAGTGACCTTTGAAGCCTTGGGCTTTTTGAAAGAATGGCTGATCCACCATATTTGCCATGTGGACCGTTCTTACCTGCCCTTCTTTCGTGCCCATCAAGCCCAGACCCGGCACCTGACGATGGCCTGAGCCACTCCAGCCGCTTGCACCGGGTCGGGGCTACGGGCCTCAGACCAGTGCAATCCGGGCAAACTTGCGTTTGCCTACCTGCACTACATAGGTGCCAGCGGCCAGCTTCAAGCCCCGATCACTGACCACGCTGCCATCGACACGCACGCCCCCGCCATCGATCAGGCGGTTGGCCTCGCTGGTGGATGGGGCCAGATTGGCCTGCTTGAGCAGTGCGCCTATCCCCAGAGGCGCTCCAGAGAGGCTGATCTCCGGGATGTCATCGGGCACCCCGCCCTTGCTGCGGTTGATAAAGTCTTGCTCCGCCGCATCAGCGGCCGCCACGCTGTGAAAGCGTGCCGTAATCTCTTTGGCCAGCATGACCTTGGCCTCTTTGGGGTTGCGGCCCCCGGCCACTTCTGCCTTGAGTGCCGCAATCTCGGCCAAACTCTTGAACGACAGCAGGGTGTACCAGTCCCACATCAGGGTGTCTGAGATAGACAGCACCTTGGCAAACATGCTGTTGGCATCTTCAGTGATACCAATATAGTTGTTCTTGGACTTGGACATTTTGTCCACGCCATCCAAGCCCACCAACAGTGGCATGGTCAGCACGCACTGCGGCTCTTGTCCATATTCCACTTGCAAATGGCGCCCCATCAGCAGATTGAACTTTTGGTCGGTGCCACCCAGTTCCAAATCAGACTGGAGGGCCACCGAATCGTAACCTTGCATCAGTGGATACAAAAATTCATGCACGCTGATGGATTGGCCGCTATGGAACCGCTTATGAAAATCATCACGCTCCATCATGCGGGCCACGGTGTATTTGGCTGCGAGCTGGATCATGCCGCTGGCCCCCAGGGGTTCGCACCATTCGCTGTTGTAGCGGATTTCAGTGCGGGCCGGGTCTAGCACCAGACTGGCTTGCTGGTAGTAAGTTTCGGCATTGGCCTTGATCTGCTCGGGCGTGAGTGGTGGGCGGGTGCTGTTGCGGCCCGAAGGGTCGCCAATCAGGCTGGTGAAGTCGCCAATCAGAAAAATCACCTGGTGGCCCAAATCCTGCAATTGGCGCATCTTGTTGAGCACCACAGTATGGCCAATGTGGATGTCGGGGGCTGTAGGGTCTAGCCCCAACTTGATGCGCAAGGGCTGGCCGGTGGTCTCGGCACGCACCAGTTTTTTTACCCACTCGTCTTGGGGCAGGAGTTCTTGCACTCCACGCAGCGAGATTTCCAAAGCCTGGCGTACCCCGTCCGACAAGGAGGTTGGCGTCACAAAAGAGTCATCCATATGATATTTCTTACATTTCTAAACGGTGGGCTTGGCTATACTTCGCCCACTTTACAGTGGCGGATTCTAGTAGCCCGCTTTTTCAGACCCAACTGAGACGCTGCAAGTCCGTCAGTCTGTGCGCTCCGCCGCACCCAGTCTTTCAGCTGGGATTTTGCCCCGGACACACGCTCACCCTGGGAAGAAAATTTTGAAAAACGGCTTCACCACCGCCAGCACGGCCTTGCTTTCGCGACTCTCCCACAGTCTTCAGCAACACCCTAAGCGCATCACCGCTGCATTGGCTACCGTGCTTCTTACCGGCGGTGGAGGTGCCTTTGCTGTGGCCTCTTTGGGGCCAGATCCTGCCGATTTGCCCGTGCGTTTGGTGGAGCAACCCGTACAGTCCTTGGCCAGCGGTTCTACCTTGGCCGATCTGACCGATGGTGTCGGTTTCTCCTTGTACCGCGCCGACAATGTGCGCAATACCGATACGGCCGAATCTCTGTTGCGCCGCATGGGTGTTGCCGATCCGGCGGCTGCCGCTTTCTTGCGCCGTGACAGCAGCACCCAACAAAATCTGTTGGGCCGCAATGGCCGTGTGGTACGTGCAGAAACCACCGATGACCACCGCCTGCTGCGTTTGGTCGCACGCTGGGCCCATGAGGACAACGGCCTGTTCAACCGGCTGGTGGTGGAGAAGGATGAGCAAGGCAAGTTCACGTCTCGCCTTGAGACCGCACCATTGACCATTTCTACACGCTTGGCCGGTGGCATTATCCAGAGCTCACTTTTTGCTGCCACCGACGATGCCAGCATCCCCGACAGCGTGGCCACGCAAGTGGCCGAAATCTTCTCCAGCGAGATTGATTTTCGCCGCTCCCTGCGCAAGGGAGACCGATTCTCCATCGTGTATGAAACCCTAGAAGCCGATGGTGAGCCATTGCGCAGTGGTCGGGTGCTCAGTGCCGAATTTCGTAACAATGGCAAAACCCACCAGGCAGTTTGGTTCCAGTCCCCCGGTGCAGACAAAGGAGCCTACTTCAACTTGGAGGGGCAAAGCCTGCGCCGCGCTTACCTGAGTTCACCGCTAGAGTTCTCGCGTGTGACCAGTGGTTTTGCCATGCGTTTTCACCCCATCCACCAAACTTGGCGCGCCCACCTTGGCACTGATTTTGGTGCCCCCACTGGCACCCCCGTGCGTACGGTGGGGGATGGTGTGGTGGAGTTTGCTGGTACCCAAAACGGCTATGGCAATATCGTCATCATCAAGCACCGCAACCAGCATGTCACAGCCTATGCCCACCTGAGCCGCATGGATGTGCGCAAAGGGCAAAGCGTTGCGCAAGGCGAGAACATTGGGGCGGTCGGTGCTACGGGCTGGGCCACTGGGCCGCACTTGCACTTTGAGTTCCGTGTCAATGGTGTCCACCAAGATCCCATGATCATCGCCAAGCAAAGTGAAGCGGCTGCGCCAGTGGCTGCCGCCCAACGTCCGGCTTTTGACCGTGTAGCTACGGCCATGCGTCTCCAGTTGGCATCGGCAGAGTTGGTGCATCAGGCCAACGCCCAATAACCAGGCATTGGCCGTGCCGCCAGAGCTTGGAGGCCCCATGGAACGCTATATTGGCCTGATGTCGGGCACCTCACTGGATGGGGTAGATGGGGTGCTGGTGGAGTTTGCTGGCAACCGTTGTATGGTGCAATGCCACCAGTCTGTACCATTTCAGCCCACATTGCGGGCCGAGCTGTTGGCCTTGAACAGCAGCGGCCCCGATGAGCTGCACCGGGCTGCGCTGGCCGCCAATGCTTTGGCGCGTACCTATGCCCAAGTGGTTCGGGCCTTGTTGGCCGATAGTGATTTGCCCGCCTACGCTATTGCAGCCGTGGGCGCCCACGGCCAAACGGTGCGCCACCGCCCCGGACTCTACGATGGCACCGGCTATACCCTGCAACTCAACAGCCCGGCCTTACTGGCCGAATTGACGGGTATCACCGTGGTGGCCGATTTGCGCAGCCGCGATGTAGCCGCAGGCGGCCAAGGTGCGCCATTGGTGCCTGCCTTTCACCAACAGGTGTTTGGCCGACCGGGGCAAGACACATTGGTGCTCAATATCGGTGGCATCTCCAATTTGAGTGTTTTGGCTGCCGATGGTCGTGTGCTGGGTTTTGACTGTGGCCCCGGCAATGCCTTGATGGACGCTTGGTGCCAACGCCACACAGGTCAGCCCTTTGATGCTGCGGGTGCTTGGGCCGCCAGCGGTCAGGTGGTTGCTGCCTTGTTGCAACGTTTGCAGGCCGAACCCTTTTTGCACCAGCCTCCCCCCAAGAGCACGGGCCGCGATTTATTCAATGCAGATTGGCTGGCGGCCCAACTCGAAGGTGGTTCCCATTGGGCCCCCCAAGATGTGCAAGCCACCTTGACTGAGTTCACGGCCTTGGTCTGTGCGGACTGCGTGCAAAGCCACGGCCCGCACAGCGATGTCTTGATAGTGTGCGGTGGTGGGGCGTTCAATCAGCACCTGATGGCACGTTTGCAGGCCTTATTGCCCCACTTGAAAGTGCAACCCAGCGATTGCCACGGGTTGCCCGCCCAACAGGTGGAGGCCGCAGCTTTTGCCTGGTTGGCCCGCCAAGCCTTGCTCGGGGCGCCGGGCAATCTGCCCAGCGTGACTGGCGCGCGGGGCGCACGAGTGCTTGGGGCTATTTACCCCGCCTGAAGGGCCGCAAGATCAAACGGCTGGCCGCGCTCTTGGGCCAGCCATTCCAGCACCGGATAAGCACCGGGCAATACAGGCCGCACTTGCAACGGCAGCTGTTGCCAAGCCATTTGCTGACCTTCGCGCATCTCAAACTCGCCTGTCCAGTCCCATACTTTGCACCAGTGCAAGCGCACCAAAGCATGGGGATAGTCGTGTTCCGTGATTTTCCAGACGGTGGCTGGGCCTATGGTGATGCCTAGTTCTTCGATGAGCTCGCGGCGCAACGCTTGCTCTACCGTTTCATCGGCTTCGATTTTGCCCCCTGGAAACTCCCAATAACCGGCATAGGCTTTGCCCGGTGGCCGGGTGGAGAGCAGCAGTGCGCCGTCAGGGCGCAAGAGCACGCCCACAGCCACTTCGGTGTGTTGGCGTGCAGGGGAGGCAGCACTGGGGGTGACATCGCTCACGGCAAGGCTTTCGGCAATCAATTCAAAGGGTGCTGGACTCTGCCAGCCCGGTCACATCGGCAATGCGTTCGGGGTGGGTAGGTTGCGCCTGTGTGCGCCCAGCATAATCGCGAGCAAACTGGTACGCCACGCGGCCACTGCGTGAGCCACGCTCCAAGGCCCACACCAGTGCTTCGGGGCGGGCCGTGGCAATGGCCGCAGCATCCAGCCCCAAAGCCGAAAGCCACTGCGCCACAATCGTCAGATATTCTTCTTGGCTGAAGGGGTAAAAGCTCACCCACAGACCAAAGCGTTCAGACAGGGAGATTTTTTCTTCGACGCCCTCGCCCGGATGCACTTCGCCATCGGGGGTGTGCCGATAGCTCAGGTTCTCCGACATATATTCGGGCAGCAAATGACGGCGGTTGCTGGTGGCATAGATCAGCACATTGGGCGTGGCTGCAGCCACCGAACCATCCAAAATAGACTTGAGCGCCTTGTAGCCCGGCTCGCCATCCTCAAAGCTCAAATCGTCACAGAAAATGATGAACTTTTCGGGGCGGCTGGAGACAACATCCACAATATCAGGCAAATCCACCAAATCGGCCTTGTCTACCTCGATCAGGCGCAGCCCTTGCGATGCAAAGGCATTAAGGCAGGCTTTAATCAGCGAAGATTTGCCCGTGCCGCGCGCACCCGTCAACAGCACGTTGTTGGCGGTGCGTCCAGCCACAAACTGCCGGGTGTTGCGCTCAATCTTCTCCTTTTGCACCTCGATTTCTTTCAACTCGTGCAGCGCCATACCACTGACATGGCGCACTGGCTCCAGCGTGGCATGACCACTGCTGCGCTTGCGATAACGCCAAGCCACAGCCACCGACCAGTCGGACGGGGCCGACAACGGCTGCGGCAGCACAGTTTCAATGCGTGCCAACAATTGCTCGGCACGGGCCATCAGGGTTTCTAACGGAGAAGTCATGGCAGCAGGCATCCGGCAATGCCGGAGCGATCAGGAGCGGTAGTCGGCGTTGATGGTGACGTATTCGTGGCTGAAGTCGCAAGTCCACACCGTGTCTTGCGCTGTACCTCGGCCCAGCAACACACGTACGGTGATTTCTTGCTGCTTCATCACACGCTGGCCGTCTTCTTCTTGGTAGGCAGGGTTGCGGCCACCGTTGATGGCAACATGCACGTCATCCAAATACAGGTCGATGCCGGTTTGGTCGAGGTCGTCGATACCGGCATAACCCACTGCTGCCAAAATGCGGCCCAAATTGGGATCGCTGGCGTAGAAAGCGGTTTTGACCAATGGCGATTGGGCAATGGCGTAAGCCACTTGGCGGCATTCTTCGCCAGTTTTGCCACCCTCCACACGCACAGTGATGAATTTAGTGGCCCCTTCGCCATCGCGCACAATGGCTTGGGCCAGCTTTTGCGCCACATCCAGCAATGCAGCTTGCAGTGCTTGGCCTTCGGCGCTGTCTAAGCTGGTGATGGTGGGATTGCCCGCTTGGTGTGTGGCTACCAGCACAAATGAGTCGTTGGTAGAAGTGTCGCCATCAATCGTCACGCGGTTGAAGGAGCCATCGGCCAAAGCTTTAACCAAGGGTTGCACCAGTGCTGGATCTATAGCGGCATCGGTAGCCAAAAAGCCCAGCATGGTAGCCATGTTGGGGCGAATCATGCCTGCGCCCTTGCTGATGCCGGTAATGGTGATGGTTTGGCCTGCGATATTGACCTGGCGGCTGTAGGCTTTGGGCAGGGTATCAGTGGTCATGATGCCCTCGGCAGCGCGGCCCCAGTGGGCGGCTTGGGCATCGGCCAAGGCAGCAGGTAGGGCAGCCGTGATGCGCTCCACGGGCAACTGCTCCATGATGACGCCTGTCGAAAACGGCAAAATTTGTGCGGCTGTCACGCCCAACTGAGCCGCCAGTGCCGCGCAGGTGGCGCGGGCGCTCTCTAACCCTTGTGCGCCAGTGCCTGCATTGGCGTTGCCGGTGTTGATCACCATCGCGCGGATGCCTTGGCCTGCGGCCAAATGCTCGCGACTGACTTGTACGGGTGCAGCACAGAAGCGGTTTTGGGTAAACACACCAGCGACGCTGGCACCTTCATCGAGCAAAAAGACGGTCAGATCTTTGCGGTTGACTTTGCGTACACCAGCTTCGGTCACGCCAATACGCACACCAGCCACCGGGAGCAGATCGGAGGCCACAGGAGCAGACAGATTCACGGGCATAGGAAGCTTCCTGAATGAAATCGAAACGAGCCAAAGGATGGGGTTACATGCAAGCACGGGCCCAAGCCCGTGCCATTGTGCAGTGGTTTGATGACGCTATTGCTCAGGCCAGTTTGCCGTGGCACTGCTTGTATTTTTTGCCGCTGCCACAGGGGCAGGGATCGTTGCGGCCGATGTGGGCACCAGCCACGGCGGCCACGGTAGCGGCAGCGTGGGGCACGGTGCTTTCGTCCAAAGTGGTTTGGGCTTCGCCGGTTTCGGTGGGGGCGGTGTAGGTGACGTTGGCAATGTGCTCTGCGCGTTGCTCCATGTCTTCGGCCACCTGCTCGATCTGTGTCGGCGACTGTACCTGCACGGTCATCAAAGTGCGGGTAACATCGTTTTTCACAGTATCAATCAACTGGCGAAACAGCTCGAAAGCCTCGCGCTTGTATTCTTGCTTGGGTTGCTTTTGGGCATAACCGCGCAGGTGGATGCCTTGGCGCAAATAGTCCAGCGCGCTCAGGTGGTCACGCCAGTTGGAATCGAGGTTTTGCAGCAACACCATGCGTTCAAAGTGAGTGAAATTGTCTTCACCCACCAAATCCACCTTGGCCTGAAAGGCGGCATGGGCGGCAGTCAGCACCTTCTCCAAAATATCTTCGTCAGTGATGGATTCTGCACCTTCAACCAGTGCGCGCAACTGGAGCGGCAATTGCCATTCTTGGGCCAAGGCGGCTTCGAGGGCGGGCAGGTTCCATTGCTCTTCTACCGATTCGGCGGGCACATGTTGGCGCACCAAATCCGTGAAGCAATCTTCACGCATGGCGTGAATCACATCTTGCAGAGCTTGGGCATCGAGAATGTCGTTGCGCTGCTGGTAGATGACTTTGCGCTGGTCGTTGGCAACATCATCGTATTCCAGCAATTGCTTGCGAACATCAAAATTGCGGGCTTCTACCTTGCGCTGAGCCGATTCGATACTGCGGGTGACGATACCGGCCTCAATGGCTTCGCCTTCGGGCATCTTCAGGCGATCCATGATGGAGCGCACCCGGTCGCCCGCAAAGATACGCATCAGCGAATCATCCAGACTCAGATAAAAGCGTGAAGAGCCGGGATCGCCTTGGCGACCAGAGCGACCACGCAGTTGGTTGTCGATGCGGCGCGATTCGTGGCGTTCGGTAGCGATGATGCGCAAGCCGCCCAAGGCCTTGACCTTTTCGTTGTCTTGCTTCCAGGCCGCACGCAGTGCTTCGATCTGGCTGGCCTTGGTGGCGGCATCCAGTGCCTCGTTGGTCTCGATGGCGGCCACTTCTTTTTCGATGTTGCCACCGAGGACGATGTCGGTGCCCCGACCAGCCATGTTAGTGGCAATGGTGATCATGCCTGCCTGGCCCGCTTGGGCAATGATGTCGGCCTCGCGGGCGTGCTGCTTGGCATTGAGCACCTGATGCGGCAGACCGGCCTGGGTTAGCAGGTGGTCGATGATCTCGGAGTTTTCAATCGAGGTGGTGCCCACCAGCACCGGCTGACCACGTTCGTGGCACTCGCGAATGTCTTTGATGGCTGCGTCGTATTTTTCTTTGGTGGTTTTGTAAACGCGGTCGAGCTGGTCGTCGCGCTTGCTGGGCTGGTTGGGCGGAATGACCACCGTTTCGAGGCCATAGATCTCTTGGAACTCATAGGCTTCGGTATCGGCGGTGCCGGTCATGCCCGAGAGTTTGCTGTAGAGGCGGAAATAGTTCTGGAATGTGATGGAGGCCAGGGTTTGGTTCTCAGCCTGAATGGCTACGCCCTCTTTGGCTTCTACAGCCTGGTGCAAGCCCTCGCTCCAACGGCGTCCGGCCATCAGGCGGCCCGTGAATTCATCAACGATGACGATCTCGCCCTTTTGCACCACATAGTGCTGGTCGCGGTTGTACAGGTTGTGGGCGCGCAGTGCTGCATACAGGTGGTGCATCAGCGAGATGTTGGCCGGATCGTACAACGATGAGCCTTCGGGCAGCAAGCCTTGGGCTGCCAGCACGCGCTCAGCAGTTTCGTGGCCTTGTTCGGTCAAGAACACTTGGTGCGATTTTTCGTCCAGCGTAAAGTCGCCGGGCTTGGTCACGCCCTCGCCCGTGCGGGGGTCGGCTTCACCTTCTTGGCGCGTGAGCAGCGGCACCACCTGGTTCATGGCCAGATACAGGGCGGTGTGGTCTTCGGCTTGACCACTGATGATGAGGGGCGTGCGCGCTTCATCGATCAGAATCGAGTCCACCTCGTCGACGATGGCGTAATTGAGCTGGCGCTGCACCCGGTCGGCCGACTCGTACACCATGTTGTCGCGCAGGTAGTCAAAACCGTATTCGTTGTTGGTGCCGTAGGTGATGTCGGCGCCATAAGCGGCCTGTTTTTCCTCGCGGGGCATGTTGGGCAGGTTGATGCCTACCGTCAAACCCAGGAAGTTGTAGAGGCGTGACATCCATTGGGCGTCACGGTTGGCCAGGTAGTCGTTGACAGTGACGACATGCACGCCTTGGCCTGACAACGCATTGAGGTATACCGGCAGCGTGGCGGTGAGGGTTTTGCCCTCGCCGGTGCGCATTTCGGCAATTTTGCCGTAGTGCAGGGCCATGCCCCCCAACAACTGGACGTCGAAGTGGCGCATCCGCATGACGCGCTTGGAGCCTTCGCGTACCACGGCAAAGGCTTCGGGCAGCAGGGCGTCGAGCGATTCGCCTTGGGCCACCCGCTGTTTAAATGCCTCGGTCTTGGCCCGCAGCGCCGCGTCATCGAGCTTCTCCAACTCTGGTTCCATGGCGTTGATGCGTGCCACGGTCTTGCGGTACTGCTTGAGCAACCTGTCGTTGCGGCTGCCGAAAAGTTTGGTAAGGAAGTTGGTGACCATGCGAGCGGGAACACACCAGCAGGCCAAGCCCGCAGGGTGTCCGAATCCCTGTGAAGATATGAAGATGTCGGGTGGTGCCAGGCAGCACTGTGGCTGTTGACAGCACTAGAGAGTCTACCGGCACCGGAAACTTGTTTCCAGATTTTAGCCGCCATGTGGGATACGGGTGCTGATGGGCGGCTGCCAGATAATTGGTCTTTTATTGCATCTGCACAGCCATACGCCAACCCCATGACCTCTGCTCGCCGTCACCACGCCATTACGTTGATGCAGGCTTCGGAAGAAGCGCCTGTGCTGGCGCCCTTGCTGGCCTTGATGCGTGAGTCCAGTGAGCGATTGCGGGTGGTGGAGCCGTTGATTCCCGTGTTGTTGCGTCCTAGTGTGCAAGCGGGGCCAATTGAGGGGGACACTTGGTGTTTGGTCGTCAAGAACAATGCCGTAGCGGCCAAACTGCGGCAGTTGTTGCCCCTGCTGCAAGCGCGTTTGCGCGCCCAGGGTTGGGAGGTCAGTGCCATTCGGCTCAAAATCCAAGGGCAGGGTGGCTGAGAGTCAGAGGCAAGAACCCTCAGGCAAGGTGATGGGCCTCCTGCATGGCCTGATCCACCACCGCGCGGGTCAGGGTGGGCACAAAGCTTTCAATGAACTGGTAGGCATAGCCACGCAGCCAAGTGCCCCGGCGCAGGCCCAGGCGGGTCAGGTTGACTTCAAACAGGTGGCGTGCATCGATCAGGCGCAAGTGGCGGTCGCGCTCGGCATCGACTGCAATAGAGGCGACGATGCCCACACCCATGTCCAGTTCTACATAGGTTTTGATGACATCGGCATCCATCGCGCTGAGCACAATGTCGGGTGCCAAGCCTTCGCGGGCAAAGGCTTCGTCAATGTGGGCGCGGCCGGTGTAGCCTAGTTCATAAGTGATGATGGGGTAGCGGGCCAGTTGCTCTAAGGTGATGGGGTGGGGATACGCCAGCAGCGGGTGATCCGGTGGCACGACGATGCTGTGCGTCCAACGGTAGCAAGGCAGCGTGACCAAGGTGTCGTAGCCTGCCAGTGCTTCGGTGGCAACGCCAATATCGGCTTCGCCCGAGAGCAGCATTTCGGCCACTTGGCGTGGTGAGCCTTGGTGCAGGTGCAGGCTGACCTGTGGAAACAGCGCCCGAAAATCATGCACGACCTGCGGCAAGGCATAACGGGCCTGTGAGTGTGTGGCCGCAATAGACAGGCGCCCTTGTTCGCTGGCGTTGAAGTCTTGTCCGGCCCGGCGCAGGTTTTCAGACTCCAGCAACAGGCGCTCCACGATGGGCAGCAAGGTCTGGCCCGGTGGGGTCAGGCCCGTCAGGCGTTTGCCTGCCCGGGCAAAGATTTCTACGCCCAGTTCTTCTTCCAACTCGCGAATCTGGCGGCTGACGCCCGGTTGCGATGTGTGCAGCATCGCGGCCACCTCGGTCAGGTTAAATCCCCGCCGCACGGCTTCACGGACAGAGCGCAATTGCTGAAAATTCATGGGCGTGTTGACTGCTGTGCGGGGTGGGTGGGCCGGGGCAAGCCCAAGTGCTCACGCAGGGTGTGGCCGCTATAGGCCGTGCGAAATAAACCGCGCCGCTGTAACTCTGGAATCACCAGATCGACAAAATCTTGCAAGTCAAAGGGGAGCGTGGGGGCCATGATGTTGAAGCCATCGGCGGCACCAGTGGTAAACCAGTGCTCTAACTGATCGGCCACCGACTCAGGTGTACCCACCACCGTCCAGTGGCCACGTGCGGTAGCCACGCGCTGGTAAAGCTGGCGCAGGGTGAGGTTTTCTTCGCGGGCCAATTTGAGAAACAGGTCTTGGCGGCTTTGCCAGCCTTCGGTGGGCGGCAGGTTGGGCACCGGGCCATCGAGGGGGTAGGGAGAAAAATCAAAGCCACCCACAAAATGCGACAGCAACCCCAAGCCCACCGCTGGCTCGATCAACGCTTGCAGCTGTTCGTATTTTTCTTGCGCTTCGGCCTCGGTGCGGCCTACCACGGGCGAGACACCGGGCAAAATTTTGAGGGCATCGGGGCTACGGCCATAGGCGGCCAAACGGCCCTTGAGGCTGGCGTAGAACGCCCGCGCACTCTCTACCGATTGGTGTGCGGTAAACACCAACTCGGCGGTGGCGGCAGCCAGTTCTTGCCCATCTTCGGAGGAGCCCGCTTGCACCAGCACCGGGTAGCCCTGCACCGGGCGCTGGCTTTGCAAAGCGCCGTGTACCTTGAAGTATTTGCCATCGTGGGCCAGACGGTGCAGTTTGGCCGGGTCAAAGTAACGGCCAGCGGCCTTATCCAACAGATAGGGCTGGTCTTCAAAAGTGTCCCACAGCCCTTTGACCACATCGACATATTCACGGGCGCGTTCATAGCGATCGGCGTGCGAAATTTGTTGGTCTAGACCAAACAGTTGGGCCTCTTGGTCAGAGCCAGAGGTGACAAGGTTCCAGCCGGCACGGCCTGCGCTCAGGTGGTCTAGTGTGGCAACCTTGCGCGCCAGATGGTAGGGCGGCAGGTAGGTGGTGGAGACCGTGCCCACCAGCCCAATGCGCTCAGTGACACCGGCCAAGGCGGTGAGCAACTCTAGCGGTTCAAACTGGTGCGGCGGCACGTTGCGGGCCAATGCCTCGGCGGGCGTGCCGGGCAGGCCCATGGTGTCGGCGCTAAAAATGGCATCAAACAGGCCCGATTCTGCAATGCGGGCCAGTTGCTGGTAGTGGGCTGGGCGCAAAGCGGCAGCCGGGTCTACCTTGGGATGGCGCCAAGCAGCAATGTGGTGGCCCACACCAAACAAAAAAGCGCCCAAATGCAGTTGGCGCGGTGCAGCAGCAGTGGTCATGGCGCGTATCCCTATTCCTATGGGTTTAGAGCTTGGCGATCGACACTTCGGTCGATTTGACCAGTGCGACCACTTCGGAGCCAAGGGTCAGGCCCAAATCGTCTACCGAGCGGGTGGTGATGACGGAGGTGACGATGCCCCAAGGGGTTTCGACATCAATCTCCGAGACCACATCGCCCCGGATGATTTCTTTGACTTTGCCCTTGAATTGGTTGCGTACGTTGATGGCTTGAATCGACATGGGATAACTCCTGAACGATGGTGAAGTTGGCACCGGACGGGAGCAGCCCCATCCGTTTTTAATAACCAAAACGAATGTAAAACATTTTCTTAAAACTTATAAATAATAAAAAGCGATGTGCAAAGACAAAGATGTTGCCGTCATAAGTTGCGATACAGCCGCTATAACGGCAACCCCCACGGCCCGCTTCAGGTGGGCAGGCTGCCACTTTTGCGCCCAATCAGTTTGTCCAAAAATTGCTGCGCTCGCTCGGTAGCAGGACGGGCAAAAAAGTCCTCTGGGGCTGCTTGTTCCACGATTTGGCCTTGGTCCATAAACACCACACGGTCGGCCACCGAGCGGGCAAAGTCCATCTCGTGCGTGACGCAGACCATCGTGATGCCTTGGCGGGCCAATGTGGTCATCACATCCAGTACCTCGTGCACCATTTCAGGGTCGAGGGCGGAGGTGGGTTCATCAAACAGCAAAATATCGGGCGACAGACACAGCGCCCGAGCAATCGCCACCCGTTGCTGCTGGCCCCCAGAGAGTTGCAACGGAAACTTGTGTGCCTGATCGGCAATGTGTACGCGCTCCAATTGGGCCAGTGCATGGGCTTGGGCCTGTGCGCGTGGCACCTTGGCGGCATGGATCGGCCCCAGCGTCAGGTTGTCTAAGACACTCAGGTGCGGAAACAAATTGAACTGCTGAAACACCATGCCGACATGGCGGCGCACTTGGGCAATAGTGCGCTCGTCTTCTTGGCCTTCGGGGTGCAACGGCACTCCAGCCACCCACAGGTGGCCCTGCTGGAAAGGTTCTAGTGCATTGATGCAGCGGATAAAGGTTGATTTGCCTGAACCGGATGGCCCACACACCACGAGCCGCTCACCACGGGCTATGTCCAGGTCTATGTCGCGCAGCACATGAAAGTCTGTGCCAAACCATTTGTTCAGTTGCTGAAAACGGATCAGCGGGGCCGTATCGGCAGGGGCAGTCATGGCTTCTAGCATTCAAAAAATCAGCGGGCGTGGCTGCCTGCCTGTTGTTGCTCCACCCATAGGCTGTAGCGCGACATGGCGGCACAAACAACAAAATAAATCAGTGTGATGAACAGATAGCCCTCAAGCATGAACGGACGCCACATGGGGTCGCCACTCAGGGCCAGCCCCAACGAGCCGGTCAGCTCATACAAGCTGACAATGGTGATGAGTGAACTGTCTTTGAAGATGGAGATAAAGCTGTTCATCAGCCCCGGCACCACCGCGCCCAAAGCTTGCGGCAACACCACCAGCCGTTGGGTTTGCCACCAGCCCAACCCGATGCTGGCGGCGGCCTCGATCTGGCCGCGTGGCACTGATTGCAACCCAGCACGCACGGTTTCTGCCAAGTAGGCGGCAGCAAACAAGGCAATGCCCAGCAGCACACGCAGCAGCACATCGGGCGTGGCCCCCGCTGGCAGAAACAGCGGAAACAAAAAACTGGCCATAAACAGCACTGAGATCAACGGCACACCGCGCACCAGTTCGATATACAAGCTACACAAGGCCCGCACGGCGGGCATCTGGGAACGCCTCCCCAGTGCCAACAGCACCGCCAGCGGACAGGCCAGCACGATGGACAAGGTACTGAGCATCAACGTGAGGGGCAAGCCGCCCCAGCGGTCGGTGGGCACAGAGGCCCAACCCAACACACCGCCCCCCATCAGGGCCACAAATACACCCCACACCAGCCCCCAAGCCAGCAGCAACCCACGGTTCCAGCAGCGGCGCATCCCGCTGGCTACTACCAGCGCCAGCAGCAGCCCGGAAGCTAACCAAGGGCGCCAGCCCTCTTCCTGCGGATAGCGGCCCAGAATGATGAACTGGTATTTCTCTGCCAACATTCCCCAGCAGGCACCGTTGCCCCGTGCTGCTTGGCAAGCGGCCACATCGGGTTGCCAAATGGCTTGCCACAAAGCCCAGTCGGCCAACGGTGGCAGCAGCCAGAGAGCGCAGCCGAGCAGGGCCAACGTGGTCAGGCTGTGCGCCCAGCCACCCAACCATTCACGGCGCAGCCAGCCCAGTAGCCCCCCGGTACGGGGGGGCGCAGGGCGGGCAGCTATCGAGCGTGCAGGGGGAGCGGACATGGGTTAACGCTCCTGCAATGCGGCCCGGCGGTTGATATGGCCCATGACCAAGGCGGTAGACAACGACAAGCCCAAATACACCACCATGATGACGGCAATGCACTCCAATGCCCGCCCCGTTTGGTTCAGGCTGGTATTGGCAATCGACACCACATCCGGGTAGCCTACGGCCACCGCCAGCGACGAATTTTTCGTCAGGTTCAAGTATTGGTTGGTCAGCGGTGGCACGATGATGCGCAGCGCCTGCGGCCCTGTGACATGGCGCAGCGTTTGGCCCCGGCCCAAACCAATGCTCAGGGCGGCTTCGATCTGGCCGCGTGGCACGGCCGTGATGCCCGCGCGCACCACTTCGGCCACAAAGGCGGCGGTATACAACGTCAAGCCTAACAGCAGGGCCAAAAACTCGGGTGAGAGCGCCGCACCGCCTTCAATGGCAAAGCCTTGCAGCGTGGGCAAGCTCCAGTGCCAACCTTGTGGGCCTTGCACCGGAAACGGCAAGCTCAGGCCAGCTTTGCTCCAGAACACAAAGTCGCCCCAATGCCAAGCCTCCGTGGGGTCGGGCAGGTATTCCACCAGCAGCAAATACCACAGCAACAGCTGCACCAGCAATGGCACGTTGCGAAACAGCTCGACATAGCCCCGGCACAGCATGCGCACCGGCAAATTGCGCGACAAGCGCCCAATGCCCACCAACATCCCCAGCAGGGTACACAAGACTATCGCGGCCACCGACACGCGCAAAGTGTTGAGCACACCCACAGCAAAGGCACGGGCGTAGCTATCGGTGGAAGCAAAGGCAATGGCTTGCTCACCGATGTCAAAGCCCGCCGTCTGGCTGAGAAAATCCCAACCACTTTGAATACCCCGCGCCGCCATATTGGCTTGGGTGTTGTGTACCAACCAACCCAAGCCCAGCACCACGGCCAGCAAGGCCAACAACTGCCACACTAACGCCCGTGTGCCGGGGTGGTGCCAAGACCAGCGCCGCCGCGCGCGTGGTGGCGCTGGACGGGGGGCAATCAGTGGGTGCTCACGCCCCCTCACCGCACCGGCAAAGCATAGAGCAGGCCACCTTGGTTCCACAGGCGGTTGAGGCCACGCGGCAAACCGACCGGGGTTTTCTCGCCCACGTTACGCTCGTAGATTTCGCCATAGTTGCCCACCGCTTGGACGGCGCGCACCAGCCAGTCACGGTCTAGGCCCAGCAGCTTGCCGGTGTCTTCGGTCTTGCCCAACAGGCGGCCTACCACTGGGTCGGTGCTTTCGGCTTTGAGTTGGCCTACATTGGCTTGGGTAATGCCATTTTCTTCGGCCTCGATCAGACCATACACCACCCAGCGCACAATGGCTTGCCACTCATCGTCACCCCGGCGCACCAGCGGCCCCAGTGGTTCTTTAGAGATCAACTCTGGCAAGATAACATGCTCTTGTGGGTTCTTGGCCTCTTTGGCCCGCACCGAGGCCAGCCCCGAGGTGTCGGTGGTATAGGCTTGGCAGCGGCCCGCAAAGTAGGCCGCATTGGCAGCATCAAACTTGTCAAACACCACCGGTTTGAGGTTGAGGTTATGCAAGCGTGAGAAATCGGTCAGGTTTTTCTCAGACGTGGTGCCCGACTGCACGCACACCGTGGCGCCCTTCAGCTGCTTGGCACTCTTGACCTTGAGTTTGGCGGGCACCATAAAGCCTTGGCCGTCATAAAACACCACAGCGGTAGCAGCCAGCCCCATTGAGGCATCGCGCGTCAATGTCACGGTGGTGTTGCGCGAGAGCACATCCACTTCACCCGATTGCAAGGCCGTAAATCGCTGTTGCGAGGCCAACGGCACCCACTTCACCTTGTTGGCATCGTTGAGCACAGCAGCAGCCACGGCCTTGGCAACATCTACATCCAGCCCCACCCATTGGCCTTGGCTGTTGGCGGCAGAGAAGCCGGGCACACCGGTACTCACACCTACGGTGATCTGGCCGCGCTGTTGGATGGTGTCGAGCGTTTTGCCTGCGTGGGCTACAGGCAGCAAGGCCGCCAGCCCCAAGGCCAGGGCAGTCAGGGAAGTGCGAAAAAGAGGCATGTTGCAATAGCGGTGTTGGAATGGCAAACAACCCCCCCGCCTTGCCAGCCACGGCACAGCACGGATGGACGGGGGGACACATGGGCTAAAGGTTAAACGATTTGCGCTACGTCTTCGAAGGCCAAGCGCGGGCCACGCGGATGGGTGCCACTGTGGTCAGCCACGCCCAAATTGACGATGAAGTTGACCTGATAGCGCCCATCGGGGAAAAACGCGTCATTGACGGCTTGGGGGTTGAAGCCCGATTGTGCTCCGGCATCGAGCCCCAGCGCCCGTGCTGCCAGAATCAGGTAAGCACCTTGCAGGCTGCTGTTGCGAAATGCCGTAGAGGCAGCCAAATCGGCATTGGCTTCAAACAACGGCTTGGCGTTATAGGCCGGGAATTGTTCGGGCAGGTGTTCGTAAAAGCGTGTGTCTTGGGCCACGATCACAGTGACAGCGGCGGCATCGGTCTGGGCCACATTGCCCGCCGACAGGGTGGGGCGCAGCTTGGCCTTGGCCTCGGGGCTGCGCACAAACACATAACGCGCAGGCTGTGCGTTGAAGGCCGTTGGCCCCCACTTGAGCAAGTCGTACAAGCGGGCGATGGTCTCGTCTGACACAGGTTCGGGCTTGAAGGCATGAACCGTGCGGGCTTCGCGGAACAACTGGTCTAGCGCAGCATCGCTCAAAGGGGGATGGAAAGACTGAGTCATGCAAACTCCAAAAAATTGGCAAAGATGGCACCCAATGTACGTGTAAGGGGTGGTTTTACCAAAGCATCAAACCACTTGTCCTCATAACCCAAGCGCCTAATTTATAGGCCTAAGTAGAACAAAAAAAAGCCCGCACCAGGCGGGCTGTGAAAGTTCCCCTTACCAGCTCCTATCAATGAATGGGATGTGCCAGATCACCACAGAAACCCAGTGTCGTGCTTAGACGCTGCATGGTCAAACCACCGATCCGCACATCGATATGCAGAAAAAACCCTTCTGTTCAGGCCGCCAATGGTTGTGGCTGGGCAGGTTGCGCAGGAAATGCCGGTCGGGGCAGCCCCAGATGTTCGCGCAGGGTGTGGCCGGTGTAGGCGGTACGAAATAAGCCGCGCCGTTGTAATTCGGGCACCACCAATTCAACAAAATCATCCAACCCGCCCGGCGTGCTGCTGAACATGACATTAAAGCCATCGCAGGCTCCCGTGTGGAACCAGTGCGCAAAATCATCGGCAATGCTCTGGGGCGTACCCACCAGCATCCGGTGGCCGCCCGCACTCCACCGGGTGAGCAATTGCTGCACGGTGGGGCGTTCATGGCGTATCCAATCCACCAGCAGTTTTTGTCGGCTTTTGTGTGCGTTGGTCTCGGGGATATGCTCGGGCAGTGGCACACGGTCGCTGGGCGATAGCCCGGTCAAATCCACGCCCAAGCTGGCATAGCTGGACAAGGCGCGCAACTGCACATCGGTATCACGATAGGCCAGCAGTTCGGCAAATTTGGCATTGGCTTCGGCGTGGGTGCGGCCTATCACTGGCATCACCCCAGGCAGGATGTGGATCTGTTCAGGAGACCGGCCATAGCGTACGGCACGGGCCTTGACGTCGCGGTAAAAGTCGCGCGCCTCGTCAATGTCTTGGGCAGCGGTATAGAGCAGTTCTCCCACGCGGGCAGCCAGATTTTTGCCTGCCTCAGAGGAGCCCGCTTGGCACAGCACCGGCCAACCCTGCACAGGGCGTGGCGCATTGAGCGGCCCCTTGACCCGGAAATGCTGGCCCACATGGTGCAGCAAGTGCAGTTTGGCCGGGTCGGCCCATTGGCCGCTGGCCTTGTTTTCCAAAAAGGCATCGTCAGCCCAACTGTCCCATAGCCCCGTGACCACATCCACAAACTCGTGGGCGCGTGCGTAGCGTTCAGCGTGGTCGCGGTGGGCGGGCAGGTTGAAGTTTTCGCCCCCAGCAGTGGAGGTGACAATATTCCAGCCCACCCGTCCTTGGCTCAGGTGGTCTAATGAGGCAAAGTGGCGGGCCACGTTGTAGGGTTCGCTGTAGCTGGTACTGACGGTAGCGACCAGCCCAATGCGTTGGGTCACCAAGGCCAGTGCCGCCACCAGCACCAGTGGATCCCAACGCGGCGACAGTGGGGCAGTGGAGACGGTGGTGGCATCGCTGGCGGCAAACACGTTGTCGTAAAAAAACAGGGCATCAAAGCAGGCGGCTTCGAGCTTTTGTGCGTACTCCTTGTAGCGGTCAAAGTTGCGATAGGCGTCGGTGTGGGCCGCAGGATGGCGCCAGCTATCGCCCTGAACGCCCGCGCCAGTAAAGTAGGCGCCCAGCCGTAGTTGTCTTGGTGTGGTGGTCATGCGCAAGTGCTCTCTGAGTGGGGGTCAGGCGCTGCGCAGCACCGGGTCAAATGTACGGCTCCATAAAGGGGCTACCTGTGCTGGGCCATCGAGCACGCCCAGTTGCAAAAAAGTGTCGGCCACAGCTTGGTGGCCTTGCACTACGGCGTTGTCCACCGCGCGTAGCGCATAGTTGGTGCTGCGGTTGTTCCACAACTCAATCAAATCGCCCACCGGAATGCGGGTCTCCTGTGATTGCGCCTTGGCATAGGCCAAATAATTCTGGTTGGCCCAGTGGTAGGCCGTGCGCAGGCGTTGCAAGTAGTCGGCAATGGCCGCTTGTTTGAGTGTGTCTTCCACCGATTGCGGATTGGCATAGACCGGAAAGTTGCCCGATAGGTAGCCCAAGCCCGTCTTGAGCACCTGCGCGCCATATTTGATGCGTGCGGTCTGGCCGTTGTAGCCATAAATGGCCCAAGCATCGATGTCGCCCCGATCAAATGCAGACAGCCCATCGGCAGGGGTGAGATTGATGGGGGTGATATCGTTAAAGCTCAACCCAGCCTCGGCCAGTTGGCGGCTCAGAAAATAATGGGCCGTAGTGGCGCGCACATAGCCTACCCGCTTGCCTTTGAGGTCAGCAATGCGCTGAATGCCGCTGTCTTTACGCGCCAGTGTGACTTGGCTGTTCAGGTCTTCACGCACTACGGCAATAAAGCGCACCTGGGTTTTTTGCCGTGCCGCAAACAGGGCCGGGATCTCACTGCCCGAACCCAAATCCAGCGCATTGCCATGAATAGCCTCGATGTGCAGCACACCATTGTTGAGCTCGCGCCATTCGATTTTGTAGGGGGTCTGGGTCAGTTGTGCCGCCGTTAACAGCGCCCGCCAGTTGCCCTTATAGGTGCCAATGCGCAGTGTGACGCCTGATAGGTCGGCCTTGGGGGCCGCCCGCGCCCCCAGTGGCAGCAACAGACCCGCGCCACTGGCCGCAGCGCCAGCCAGCCATTGACGCCGCGTACTCTTTCCCCAATTGCTTTGCATGGTGCACCTCCAAAAAATCTGAAGGAGGCAGCATAGAAATCTGGGGCAAGGCTGCCAACGAAGGGCTGGTAGCAACGATATGCGTAAGTTTTAAGGCTATTTGCTGTGGGCGCTACGCCCCACCTTGGGGGCACTGCTGGTGCCAGTGCATGCAGCCAGGGGCAGGCCATGACTGTCCACTGCCAACAGATCCCTTATATCCCGCCGGGTTGAGCATGGATCAAAGAAATGCGGTGCAGCCCCTGAGCATCCAAGCGCAGCACTTGCGCACGGGCAGGTTGGGCGGCCAAATCCCAATCGCTCAATACCATGCGCGATAAATGGGGGGCCAAAACATGCTCTGCCGGGCGATGGGTATGACCATGAATCAAGGTGTTGGCTGTTGCGGCCTCTAACCACGCGATAGCGGTGGCACTGTCCACATCGGCATAGAAGGCACCCGATTGTTTGCGCGCCTCACTTTCTTGCCGAATGTGGCGGCCTTGTACCCGACGCTGCGCCAAAGGCTGGGCTAAAAACTGCTGTTGCCACGGTGCGCTGCGGGCCACAACCCGAAAACGCTGGTACTCCACATCGTCAAGACACAGGGCATCGCCGTGGCTGAGCAACAGGCGTTGCACACCCCATTGCAGCACGGTAGGGTCTGTCAGGATGTGGATGCCACACTGTTGGGCGAACGCAGCCCCGAGCAAAAAATCCCGGTTGCCCGCCATAAAGAAAACCGCTCGGCGCTGTGCCGCTGCCTGTAACACCGTTGCACAATGGGCCTCAAAGCTGTCTGGCTCTGCCAAGGCATCATCGCCCACCCAGACCTCAAACAAGTCTCCCAAGATGAAAACAGCATCGGCGGGTGTGGTGTGCAAATAGCATTGCCATGCCGCACTGGTGGCTGCATCGCCCGAATGCAAATGCAAATCAGCAATGAAATCAACCGTGCGCCAGTGCGATGGAGCTACAAGCTCCTCGAACCGGGGCACGGTCGTAGTCACGGGGACAGAGAGAAACGGTAGGCTTAGAGTGCCACAGCCTTTTCGATCACTACGTCTTCTTTGGGTACATCGTCATGGAAGCCGCTGCGGCCTGTTTTCACGGCCTTGATTTTGTCTACCACCTCGGTGCCCGAGACCACCTTGCCAAACACTGCATAGCCCCAGCCTTGGGCGCTAGGGGCAGTATGGTTCAGGAAGCCATTGTCGGCCACGTTGATAAAAAACTGTGCCGTGGCCGAGTGCGGATCGCTGGTGCGGGCCATTGCGATGGTGTAGTTGGCGTTTTTCAGGCCGTTGTTGGCTTCGTTCTCGATCGGGGCATCGGTGCCCTTTTGCTTGAGGCCCGGCTCAAAACCGCCGCCCTGGATCATGAAGCCCGGAATGACGCGGTGAAAAATGGTGTTGTCGTAATGGCCCTTACCCACATAGGCCAAAAAGTTGGCTACCGACTTGGGGGCCTTGTCTGCGTCGAGTTCCAGGGTAATGACGCCATAGTTGGCAATGTGCAGTTCGACTTGGGGGTTGCTCATGGCAAAAGGCTTTCTATCAAAAAGGGTTAGGGCAGCACAGTGGCTGAGGTAATGGTGATGGGCGTGGTGGGCACATTTTGGTGGAACCCCTTGTTGCCAGTGGGCACCGCCTTGATTTTGTCTACCACGGCAGTGCCATCAATCACTTTGCCAAAGACTGCATAGCCATCATTGCCGGGCTGACGGGCATTGAGCATGTCGTTGTCTTTGACATTAATGAAGAACTGCGATGTGGCCGAATGTGGATTGCCAGTGCGTGCCATCGCAATGGTATAGGTCTGGTTCTTCAGGCCATTGCCCGACTCCAGCATGATGGGCGTCTTGGTGGGTTTTTGCGTCATGTCGGCGGTAAAGCCACCGCCTTGGATCATGAAGCCGTCAATGACGCGGTGGAAAATAGTGCCGTCGTAGTGCTTGTCTTTGACATAAGCCAAGAAGTTTTCTACCGACTTGGGTGCCTTGGCCGGGTCAAGCTGCACCACGATATCGCCCATCGAGGTACTGAGCTTGACTTTAGGAGCGTCTTGGGCCGCCACAGGTTGCACCATTGCCAGCCCTAAGACCAAACTGCTGGCGGTCAGTGCCAGCACAGACTTTCTTCTGGAAATCATCAACTGATCACTCCTTCATAGAATATTTGCCATTGGTCGCCTTGGCGTTTCCAATATTGGCGCCGGGTCGTGCCGCTGCGCTCACCCTTGGCAACTTCACCAAAGGTGACAACCATTGTTTCGCTGGAATCTCGCCAATGGAGATAGGACTTGTCTTTGAGTTCTATTTCCTTGCTTCGCTGCGCATTGGCCAGCCGGTTCAGCCACTCTTGCCGGGGTTGTTGCGAGGCGCTTTTAAAGTCTCGGGCGTAGAAACGTTGTAGCCCTTGCACATCCCCTTGCACCTTGGCGCTGCTCCAAGCCTGGAGCACAGCGTCAAATTGTTGGCGGGCTGTCTCTACACTGTCTGGCGCTACCCAACGCAGCTCAGGGGCAATGACTACCGGTGTGGCACGTTCTACTGTGCGCAGCAGACGCTCCAAATCGGGGTTAGCCAATGCTACGCAGCCATCGGTAGCTTGGGGCGCACGGGCAAACTGTTCTGGTGGCGTGCCATGCAACCAAATGCCGCTGCCGGTTTTGCCCCGGCTGAGATCCAACGGATTGGGGTAGTTCAGTGGCAACGCCCCTGCACCATAGAAATCACGCAAAGTAGAGGGGTCTAGGCGGCTGGTGATGAAGTACACACCGATGGGTGTACGCTGGTCGCCTTCCACGTATTTATCAATCCCCAGTTTACCCACCGAAGCGTAGTAGTCGGCCACCAAGCGCAGGCCATCGCGCGTGTTTTCAAACAAATACAAGCGAGAGCGAGACGCATCTACTGCCACCGCATGGCGCTGGCGTGGAGACAGGGTCAGGAACTGGGCCGGAATAGTGTTGGCCGGCGGGCGCGCATGCAGTGCTTGCAGCCGTCTGCGGGACTCCTCACGCAGCACATTCAGATTGTGGTTTTCGGTGGTGGTGGCCGGCAAATGGGCCCCTGGAACGGCACTGATTTGCTGCGCTGGGCGCGCCCGTGCAGCCAGCAGATCACCCAGCACCAATTGGGCCAGTTGGAAGTTGGGGTAATCACGCACCAAACTTTCGGCACCGGCCAAGGCCTCTCGGTGTTGGCCCTGCCCCACCGATTGGTAAATCTCTAGTAGACGCGTCTCGGCCTGACCATCAACCAGAGCCGCTGGTGGCGCTTTGCTGCTGGCTTTGGCACTGGCACGGGCCGATGTCTTAGGGTCTTGGGCTATGGCAGATGGTGTCTGCGTTACCAAGAGACAGGTCAGAGCAGCCGCCAGTACCGGCCAGCGACTTGTGGTGTTGGAGCGGGAGAAATACCGAGAGATCACATCGATTTCCATATCCATGACGCAGGCGGCAACCAAGGCCGCTCAGTTACCGACGGTTTCGCGCACGATCACCCAACGCCCCTGAATCTTGTTCATTTCTAGGGTTTTGCGGCTGCTGGTTTGTAGTGATCCGGCGCTGTAGTCCTGGCGGAAGCGAGCGATGGCTGTATCGCCTTCTGTAGTGACTTTCAGGTCACGCACATTGACGCTGATGCGAGATTTGCCCTCAATGCGCGAACGCCGCTCTGCTTCCCATTCTTTGCGGCTTTGCTTGCCCGAAGGAACGGTATTTTTGGCATAGGCCGCAAAATAGCCGTTCAGGTCTTTGCTGCCCCAAGCACTGGCCCATGCTTCTACGGCAGTCGTCACTGCCTGCACAGCCGCTGCGTCTGCAACAGGCACCGCAGGCGGGGGTGGCACAGGCGCTGGTGGTGGCGGCGGCGCTACCGGGCTAGGCGCCGGTGCCGGCTTGACGGCCACTGGTGCTGGTGCTGGTGCTGGTGCTGGTGCTGGTGCTGGTGCTGGTGCTGGTGCTGGTGCTGCTGTGCTCACACCGGGCTTGGCCGTACCGGTTGGGAAGGCCAAGCCTTCAATCAGTTCCAGCTTGGGTTGCACGCTGGCTGTCTGGGTGCCATCGAGTTGCAGCGCCTTGTTGTAAGCCGTGCTGGCCAAGCGGGCATAGACATCGCCCAGATTCTCATGGGCCGTAGCGTAGCTGGGGTTGGTACGAATCGCCATTTCCAGCGCAGAGCGGGCCTTGTCAAACTGGTTCTGCCCGGCATAGAGCACCGCCAGATTGTTGTAGGGCTCGGGCAACTCGGGGTAGTCTTGGGTCAGCTTGGTAAAGACGGCAATGGCCTGCTCACGTTTGCCCGCTTGCGTCAGGGCCACACCGCGCAGAAAACGCAGTTGCGGATCACGGGGCTTGGCTGTCAGCAGTTGGTCTGTTTTGGCTAACGCATCCGCAGGCTTGCCTGCGCGCAGCAGCTTCTGGATGTCGCCATATTCATCGGCCTGGGCTATGCCAGAGCCTAGCAATGCAGTCAAGGTCAGCAGGCGCAGAACATGGGAGAAGGTGCGGCGAACGTGCATCATGAAGAGGGGAAAATGGAGGGGCCGTAGCAGGCCCGCAGGCGCTTATACTGGCGCGGATTGTAGCGGAGGGGGGCCGAACCAAGACCTATTCCCTCCACCAGTGCTGTCATTGCCTGCCAGACTACCGATGGGTCTGCGTGTTTGCTTCCCAACCCTCTCTTTCCCTGATCTCACTATTCCATGAGTCTGCGTATCTACAACACGCTATCGCGTGCCTTGGAGGCGTTTTCGCCGCTGGAGCCGGGCCATGTCCGCATGTATGTCTGCGGCATGACGGTGTATGACCTGTGCCATCTGGGCCATGCACGTTCTATGGTTGCCTTTGATGTGGTGCAACGTTGGCTCAAGGCCAGCGGCTACCGTGTCAGCTATGTACGCAACATCACCGACATTGACGACAAAATCATCCAGCGTGCCGTGCAAAATGGCGAGAGCATCCGCCACCTGACAGATCGGATGATCGACGCCTTGCACCAAGATGCCGATGCCTTGGGCATTGAACGCCCCAGCCACGAACCGCGCGCCACCGACTATGTGCCGCAGATGCTGTCGCTGATTGGTCAGCTTCAAGACAAGGGCTTGGCCTACCCAGCGGGCAATGGCGATATGAACTATGCTGTGCGCAAGTTTGTAGGCTATGGCAAGCTCTCGGGCAAGTCGCTCGACGAGTTAAATGCTGGCGAGCGGGTGGCGGTACAAGATGGCAAGCACGACCCACTGGATTTTGTCCTCTGGAAGTCCGCCAAACCCACCGAGCCTGCCGAAGTGCAGTGGGAGAGTCCGTTTGGTAAAGGCCGCCCCGGCTGGCATATTGAGTGCTCGGCGATGGGTTGTGCGCTGCTAGGCCAGACCTTTGATATCCACGGTGGCGGCGCTGATTTGCAGTTTCCGCACCACGAAAACGAAATCGCCCAAAGCGAAGGGGCGCACGGCCAACCCTTGGCCCGCTTCTGGATGCACAACGGCTTTATCAACATCGACAACGAAAAGATGTCCAAAAGCCTGGGCAACTTTTTCACCATCCGTGATGTGCTGCAAAAATACGATGCCGAGACGGTGCGTTTCTTTGTCGTGCGCAGCCACTACCGCAGCCCACTCAACTACAGCGATGTGCATCTCAACGATGCCCGTGCCGCACTCAAGCGCCTCTATACCGCCTTGGCCGAGGTGCCCGCCGCAGACATCGCCATCGACTGGGCCGATCCTTATGCCGCCCGCTTCAAAGCAGCGATGGACGAGGATTTTGGCACCCCTGAAGCCGTAGCCGTGCTGTTTGATTTAGCCAGTGAAGCCAACCGCAGCAAATCGCCCCAAGTGGCCGGACTGCTCAAGGCACTGGGGGGCGTGCTGGGCTTGCTGCAAACTCCTGCGCAAGATTTCCTGCAGGCGGGCAGCAGTCTAGACGTCAGCGCCATCGACACACAGATTGCCGCCCGTGCTACAGCCAAAGCCGCCAAAAACTGGGCCGAGGCCGACCGTATCCGCAAAGAGCTGCTAGAACAAGGCATTGTGCTCAAAGACAGCCCCACCGGCACCACTTGGGAAGCTGTGCAATAGCCGTTCTACCCCCTGCACCGCCTGTGAAAACCGCCAGAAAAACCAGCCGCTACACCAGCCACCCCGACCTGCCGCCCTATTGGGCGCAGGCTTGCGCGCAGCTGATGCAAAAAGATCGGGTGTTACGTCGCCTGATTCCGCAGTTGGGTGAACATGTGCTGCGCCCAAGTCGGGATGCTTTCACCACACTGGCTCGCAGCATGGTGGGGCAACAAATTTCGGTCTCAGCCGCCAGAACGCTGTGGCAGCGTCTGTTGGCGCTGTTGCCTGCACCGCTGGTTGCAGAGCCAATGCCCCCCACCACGGTGGTGCAACTGGCCTTGGATTTGGCCCCGCCACCCGTTGCTGATGAACCGCGCCGGGTCTTGCCAGCAGATGTATTGCAGCTGAAGGTCGACGACATGCGTGCCGCAGGGCTATCGCCGCGCAAGGTAGATTACCTGCTGGATCTGGCACAGCACTTCGTCCACGGCAAACTGCGTCCCCAAAGCTGGGCCACCATGGACGATGAGGCCATCATCCAACAGTTGATGCAGTTGCGAGGGGTGGGCCGCTGGACAGCAGAGATGTTTCTGATGTTTCATCTGCTGCGCCCCAACGTGTTGCCATTGGATGATGCTGGGCTGATCCGTGGCATCAGCCACAATTATTTTTCTGGTGATCTGGTGAGCCGCAGTGAAGCACGCGAGGTAGCACAAGCCTGGCAGCCGTGGTGCAGCGTAGCCACTTGGTATATTTGGCGCTCGCTGGAACCCCAGCCGCTAGCGCCCTGAACGCCGTTGCTCCCGCCAGATTCGGCGCTGAGAACGCACAAGGAGAACCCATTTTGGCCAAAAAAACTTTTCTCGATTTCGAGCAACCCATTGCTGAACTCGAAAGCAAAATTGAAGAACTGCGCTATGTGCAAAACGAAAGCGCCGTCGATATCTCCGAAGAAATCGACCAACTCAGCAAAAAAAGCCTACAACTCACCAAGGACATCTACAGCGAGCTGTCACCTTGGCAGGTCACCAAGATTGCCCGCCACCCCGAGCGCCCCTACACACTGGACTATGTGCAAGGCTTGTTCACCGATTTTGTTGAACTGCATGGTGATCGCCACTTTGCCGATGACAAATCCATCGTAGGCGGTTTGGCACGCTTCAATGGCAACGCCTGTATGGTGCTGGGCCACCAAAAAGGCCGCGATACGAAAGAGCGCGCCCTGCGCAACTTTGGCATGACCCGCCCCGAGGGCTATCGCAAGGCACTGCGGCTGATGAAAACCGCCGAGAAGTTCAAGCTGCCAGTCTTCACCTTTGTCGATACGCCTGGTGCTTTTCCGGGCATTGACGCTGAAGAGCGCGGCCAATCTGAGGCCATTGGCCGCAACATCTACGAGATGGCACAACTGGAAGTGCCCATCATCACCACCATCATCGGCGAGGGCGGCTCTGGCGGTGCGCTGGCCCTGAGTGTCTGCGACCAATTGCTGATGTTGCAGTATTCGATCTACTCGGTCATCAGCCCTGAAGGTTGTGCCTCTATCCTTTGGAAAACCAGCGACAAAGCACAAGATGCAGCCGAAGCCCTGGGCATTACCGCACACCGCCTGAAGGCTCTGGGGCTGGTGGACAAAATCGTCAATGAACCGGTGGGTGGTGCACACCGCGACAGCAAACACATGGCGGCCCTGCTCAAGCGGGCGCTGGGCGACGCCTTCCGGCAGGTAGCAGACCTCAAGGTAGATGAGCTGATAGAGCGCCGTTACGCCCGTCTGCAAAGCTATGGCCGTTTTAGCGACACCAAAGCCAACCACCGCTGAACCAAAGCCACTTCGGCAGCCATGACGCAGTGTTTTGAGGCGGCCATCGCGGCCTTTCACCCTGTGCTGCCTCTCACCATCGCCTTGAGTGGCGGTGCGGACTCCACCGCACTGTTGCTGGCCTGCGCCCAGCGTTGGCCAGGCCAAGTGTCGGCTATCCATGTCCACCACGGCTTACAAGCGGCAGCCGATCACTTTGAACAGCATTGCATCGATTTATGTGCACGGCTTCAAGTGCACTTAACGGTGCAACGCGTCGATGCCCGCCATGCCCGTGGACAAAGCCCAGAAGAAGCGGCCCGCACAGCACGCTACCAAGCCCTGCAAACCGCTGCAACAACCCATGCCATAGCACCAGCGTCTATCGCACTGGCACAACACGCCGACGATCAAGTAGAGACGCTTCTGTTGGCACTCTCGCGCGGGGCTGGAGTGGCCGGGCTGGCAGCCATGCCCGCACAGTGGCAACGCGGCGGGTTGGTTTGGCACCGGCCCTTGCTATTGGTCGCTGGTGCAGACATCCGCCGTTGGTTACAAACCCAACACCACAACTGGGTCGAAGACCCCAGCAACACCGACGAACGCTACACACGCAACCGCATCCGCGCCCGCCTGTTGCCCGTGTTAGAAGCTGTCTTCCCGGCGTTTCGTGCAACTTTTGCCCGCAGTGCTTCCCATGCAGCACAAGCCAAGGAGTTGTTGTCAGAGCTGGCCGAGCAAGACTTGGCCCAAGTGGGCAACCCACCCCACATCCATGCGTTACAAGCCCTCAGCCCGGCACGCCAAGCCAATGTGCTGCGCCACTGGTTGCTCATCGCCCACCAAACAACTCCAGCCAACAACCAGTTAACCCAGTTGCAACAGCAAATACACGCCTGCACCACGCGAGGCCATCGCATCCACCTCAAGGTAGGGCGTGGGTTCGTCATCCGCACTGGTGCGGTGCTGCATTGGTACAATTGACAAGTTTTGGCCTACTTTTGCACGAAACGCGGCGGCGCCCCAAAACATTGTTCAACCTGCGCCGCGCCCTCTGGGTTTCGTCACCACACATCTCCAATGGCATTGATCGTTCATAAATATGGCGGCACGTCGATGGGTTCGCCCGAGCGCATCCGCAACGTTGCCAAACGCGTGGCCAAATGGGCGCGCGCTGGCCACCAGATGGTGGTTGTACCCAGCGCCATGAGCGGCGAGACCAATCGCCTGCTGGGTCTGGCGGGCGAACTGGCTCCTGCCAAATCTACGGCTGAGTACCAACGCGAGCTGGACATGCTGGCTGCTACAGGTGAGCAGGCATCATCGGCCCTGTTGGCCATTGCCTTGCAGGCCGAAGGGCTGGACGCCATCAGCTATACCGGCTGGCAAGTGCCTGTGCGCACAGACAGTAGCTACACCAAAGCCCGCATCGAGTCGATTGACGATCAGCGCGTACGTGCCGATTTGGCCGGTGGCAAGGTAGTGGTTATCACGGGCTTTCAGGGCATTGACGAGGACGGCCACATCACCACCTTGGGTCGTGGTGGTTCTGACACCTCCGCCGTGGCGATTGCGGCTGCCATGAAGGCTGACGAGTGCCTGATCTACACCGATGTGGATGGGGTGTATACCACCGACCCACGCGTGGTGCCTGCTGCTCGCCGTTTGCACACTGTCAGTTTCGAAGAAATGCTCGAAATGGCCAGTTTGGGTAGCAAGGTGTTGCAGATTCGTTCGGTCGAGTTTGCTGGCAAGTACAAGGTGCCCATGCGGGTGCTGTCAAGCTTCACCCCTTGGGACATTGACCTGGCCGAAGAAGCCCAATCGGGCACGCTCATCACTTTTGAGGAAGACGAAAAAATGGAAAAAGCCGTTGTATCCGGCATCGCGTTCAACCGTGGCGAAGCCAAGATCTCGGTTCTGGGTGTGCCCGACACCCCCGGCATTGCCTACCGTATCCTCGGCCCGGTGGCAGAGGCCAACATCGAAGTGGATGTCATCATCCAAAACATTAGCAAAGATGGCAAGGCTGATTTCAGCTTCACCGTCAATCACAGCGATTACAACCGTGCCTTGGATCTGCTGCGCACCAAGGTGGTGCCCGAATTGGGCGCCCAAGAAGTGGTCGGCGATCCCCATATCTGTAAAGTCAGTATTGTCGGCATTGGCATGCGCAGCCATGTGGGCGTAGCCAGCACCATGTTCCGCGTGCTTAGCCAAGAAAACATCAACATCCAGATGATTTCTACTTCCGAAATCAAGACCTCGGTCGTCATCGACGAGAAATACTTGGAACTGGCCGTGCGCGCTTTGCACACCGCCTTCGATCTGGACAAACCTGCCGAGTGATTCTTGCAACCACCCTGAAAATCAGGGTACAATGGCAGGATTGGAAACGTGACCGAGTGGCCAAAGGTGCTCCCCTGCTAAGGGAGTATGGGGTGTAGAGCCTCATCGAGGGTTCGAATCCCTCCGTTTCCGCCAAAACCAGCCCCCTGAAGCAATTCAGGGGGCTTTTTGTTTTCCAAGTCTGGTATCCGCTTTTTAAAAGCATGTTGTGAACTACCCAGCAGCAGTCCATACTTCACCCGGTGCGCGGGAGGGAAGCCCCGGAGTTCAGTCCGGGGTTAAGCGCAATCCATAATCTACGTCATGGACTGCACCAAAACCCTGCGTCTGCGCATCAAAGACAAGCACGCCAAAGTGCTGGCGTTGATGGCGCGTGAGGTTAATCAGGTCTGGAATTTTTGCAACGAAACCAGCCACCGCGCCATCCGCGAGCGCCACCAATGGCTCTCGGGCTACGACCTGCAAAAGCTCACCAACGGTTTCAGCCAGTGCGATCGCATACACATCGGTTCGCCCACTGTGCAACAGGTGTGCGAGGACTACGCCAAAGTACGCAAGCAATTCAAAAAAGCCAAACTGCGCTGGCGTATCTCCAACCCCCAGTCCAGCAAATACAGCTTGGGCTGGATTCCGTTCAAAGCGCGGGCCTTGCAATACAAAGCGGGGCAAATCGCCTTTGCGGGTCATCGCTTTTGTTTGTGGGACAGCTACGGCCTAGCGGACTACGAGTTGCGTGCGGGCCGTTTTAGCCAAGACAGCCGGGGTCGTTGGTATTTGAATGTGGTGGTCAAGGTGCAGGCCCAGGCCAGTGCGGGCGCAGCCAGTGTCGGTATCGACTTGGGTTTGAAAGAGGCGGCGGTCACTTCTACTGGCGAACGCATTGAAGGGCGTTTTTACCGCAAGCTCGAATGCAAACTCGGTATTGCACAGCGGGCGCACCAAAAGCACCGGATCAAAGCCATCCACGCAAAAATTGCCAACCAGCGCAAAGATGTGCTGCATAAGTTCAGCACGGAACTGGTGAAACAAAACGCCGCTATTTTTGTCGGTGATGTGAGCAGCGCCAAGCTGGTCACAACCAAGATGGCCAAGTCCACACTGGATGCGGGCTGGGCCATGCTCAAGACGATGTTGGAATACAAGAGCCATCAGGCCGGTGTCGTCTTTGAAGTAGTGAATGAAAGCTACACCACCCAGACTTGCTCGTGCTGCGGGGCCATCCCTGCCAGCAGTCCGAAAGGTAGAGCGGGTTTGCGAATAAGAGAGTGGAAGTGCAGCGAGTGCGCAGCGGAACACGACCGCGATGTGAATGCGGCACGCAACATTCTCGCGGCGGGGCATCGCCGTCTAGCAGTAGGAATCCCCGTCCTTTAGGGCGGGGAGGATGTCAACGTCTCTGTCTCTGTTACAGCCCTCTGTCCCGTATTGCACAACCCCTCTACTGGGGCACGCTCTGGCTGATTGGCAGACGTCACATGCAAAGCCCGCAAGTGCTCGAATGTATCGGTCCCGCTGCCTACACCTTGCTGCCTTGTCTGCGCGTGTACCCATCTCGTTAATGCTCTGGGCTGCTACAGTCAAAACCAAGGTGGCAGCGGCATTGGTTCAAAAAGAAGGCTGTAAAGTCGCCAACCCCTCCACCCACGAGACGGTGGCAGCCACCTCGCCCACCCGCAACTCATGGCCCACAGCAAACTCACGGAAGGTGGTACGAATGGGTGTATTTTCTAACTGGCGACGGATAGATTGGGCATGGACGGCAGGCACCACGGCATCGTGCGTGCCGTGGCTTACCCACAACTGGTGGCCTTGAAAGGCGCTGCGTTCGGCCTGCAAATCCAGCATGTCTGGCAATACATCTGGCAACAAACGCCCATGCCAAACAATGGCAGCACGCATAAGCTCAGGGCGCCCCAACAGCAGCGACAAAGCCATGATGCCGCCCTGACCAAAACCAGCCACCACTACATGCTCTGGTGTAATGCCCAAGCGCAGCCCTGCCGCCACGATGCTTTGCACCACCAGTGCACGACTCTGGGCTTCTTGCTCCAAATCGATCACCGGACTGCCACCAGGCGGTATTGCAAAATCAAACCAAGCATGGGAGCCCGGCCCCATACGGTGTGGTGCACGCAGACTCAACAAGTAAAAACGCTCAGGAAATGCCGTAACTTGCTGTAGCAAATCGTGCTCGTTGCTGGCTACATCATGTAGCAGCACCAGCAGCCAAGGCCGAGGCGTGCCCGGCGCTGCAGGGCGTTGTAAAAAAGTCAGTGGCAAATCCAGCATGTCAGGCTCCCACCATGGTCAAGCAAAACAGGTTGCACTTTACTCTGAGCCACGCCAACATGCTCTAGGGTACGGATGGATACCTTGCCTGTTCCACCCCCTGCCTACAAGGCCAGTGCATCAATAGCCAACCCATAGCCCTGTACCCCCAAGCCACACATCACGGCCTTGGCTACCGCCGACAGATAAGAATGGTGGCGAAAGCTCTCGCGCGCATGAACGTTGCTGATGTGCAACTCGATCAGCGTTACCCCTGTGCCCTTGATGGCATCGGACAGAGCGATGCTGGTATGGGTATAGGCTCCCGCATTGAGCACGACACCAGCCAATTGCCCGGCCGCGTGTAAACGACCTGCCTCATGAATCCAGTCTAACAGTACACCTTCGTGGTTGCTTTGGTGAAAACGCAATGCAAAACCATGCCGAACGCAAGCGGCAATGCAGATTTGCTCTACATCAGCCAAAGTCTGAGCACCATAGACAGTGGGCTCGCGGGTACCCAATAGGTTCAAGTTGGGCCCATTGAGGACAAAAACAGTTTTCAACAGCAAACTCCTGACATGCCAGTCCCATCCGCCCCCTGTGCCGACAGGGCCAAATCGTGCATTATCAACGCCCGCGCACCAGCTCAGCGACGATCCCAATCACCACGGCGATCATGCCCATACCGATGGCCCCGGTCATGGTGGTGGTGCCGATGGTGCCGACGACCATCACGATAGTAATACCCCGCTGGCGGAGCCACATAAACGGGAGGGGCATAGTAAACGGGACGCGGGGGCGGAGCGTAATACACCGGCTGAGGGGGCGCTGGGTAGTAGACCGGGCGGGGGGGTGGGGGGGTCAGATACACCGGAGCTGGAACCACACGCACCGCACGGCCATTGTCCACATCCACCACCACGCCGGGGGTGCTGATCCCTATCGACCAATTCACATCGCGGGCTTGCGCAGCGCCAGTACCCAGCAGTGCCGCCAAGGTCAGGCTGGCACCTGCCAGCAGTGCGCTAAAAAAACGGTTGCTTGCCATACCGAAATCTCCTGAAAAGAAAACCACAAACCCGAATGTCTGCGGTTGAATGCAGACTTAACGCCGCACAGCGGCTACAGGATGGCAAGAAAAGCCAGCAAACTTGTTTCTGGACGTATATCTAACGGCCATAGCACCACCACCGTCACCATACCCGCCACCTAAAATGCCCGCTATGAGTATTCCCACATCTGCCCCCGCCGCTACTGCGGCCCCTGAAGTCACCAAAACCAGCAACTTCTTGCGCCAGATCATCGAACACGACCTGGACAAAGGCACTTATGCCAGCCGCCGCTGGGCGGGTAGCCCTGGCGATGCCGCTCACCACGCTGCGGGCGCGCCCGACCCGGCCAAAATCCGCACCCGCTTTCCGCCCGAACCCAATGGTTATCTGCATGTGGGCCATGCCAAATCCATCTGCATCAATTTTGGCTTGGCGCGCGACTATGGTGGCGTATGCCATCTGCGCTTTGACGACACCAACCCAGAAAAAGAAGACCAAGAATACGTCGACAGCATCATGGATGCCGTGCGTTGGCTGGGCTTTGACTGGAGCCAACCGGGCAACGACCAGCCCTACCAGGCCAGCGACTATTTTGACTTCATGTACCGGGCTGCCGAGGCTTTGATTGAGACCGGCTACGCCTATGTGGACGAGCAAACTGCCGAAGAAATGCGCACCAACCGGGGCGACTTTGGCAAACCCGGCATAGACAGCCCGTACCGCAGCCGCACTCCCGCAGAAAATCTGGCCCGCTTTCGCCAAATGCGCGATGGTGCTTTGCCCGATGGTGCAGCCGTGCTGCGCGCCAAAATCGACATGGCAAGCCCGAACATCAACCTGCGCGATCCAGCCATTTACCGCATCAAGCACGCGAGCCACCACCACACTGGCGACCAATGGTGCATCTACCCGATGTACACCTTTGCCCACCCGATTGAAGACGCACTGGAACAAATCACCCACAGCATTTGCACATTGGAGTTTGAAGACCAGCGCCCGTTCTACGACTGGCTGTTGCAACGCCTGATTGAGGCCGGTTTGCTGGCAGCACCTGCACCGCACCAATACGAGTTTGCACGCCTGAACCTGACTTATGTCGTCACCAGCAAACGCAAGCTGGCACAGCTGGTGAATGAAGGCAAAGTCAGTGGCTGGGATGACCCACGTATGCCCACCATCGTGGGCCTGCGCCGTCGGGGCTACACCCCCGAGAGCTTGCAACTGTTTGCTGAGCGCATTGGCGTGACCAAGAGTGACAGCTGGATCGACTACAGCACGCTGGAGGGTTGCCTGCGTGAGACCCTTGAAGCCACGGCACACCGGGGCATGGTGGTGCTAGACCCAGTGAAATTGGTGCTCACCAACTGGGACGAAGTGATGGGAGCTGGACATCTGGAGCCTTGCGTCTTGCCCGCATTGCCCCATCCCCCAGCAGGCACCGAACCACCGTTACGCCACTTTCAGATAGGTAAAGAGGTTTGGATTGAACGCGAAGACTTTGCCGAAGTCCCGCCCAAGGGTTATAAGCGCCTGTTCCCCGGCAACAAGGTGCGCCTCAAGGGTGGCTATGTGATTGAATGCACCGGCTGCACCAAGGATGCCCATGGGCAGATCACCGAGGTGCTGGCCACCGTAGTGCCCGATACCAAGAGCGGCACGCCCGGTGCCGATAGCGTCAAAGTCAAGGCTGCCATCACCTGGGTCGGCGTGAGTGACGGCATACAGGCCGAAGTGCGCATGTACGACCGCCTGTTTGCTGACGCCCAGCCCGATGCCGGAGGCAAGGACTTCTTGCAGGCGCTCAACCCCAACAGCCTGAAAGTGGTCACAGCCATCATTGAACCTTCGTTGGCCCATGCCCAACCCGATGCCAAGTTTCAATTTGAACGCCACGGCTACTTTGTGGCCGACCGCGTAGACCATGCACCGGGCAAACCAGTGTTCAACCGGGCTGTGGGGCTAAAAGACAGTTGGGCCTGACAGGCTCAAAAGCCGCGCATCACAGCCCATTCATCAAAGGGTGCGCGGCCTGCCTCAAGGGCATTGATGGGAGCCGCAGTGTCTTCATAGCCCAATGCCACGCCACAGGCAATGGTGTAGGGCTGGGGCAAGGCCAACGGCTCGCGCAGCACCTCGGTATATTTGCGCCAAAATCCCTGTGCACAGGTAGCCAATCCGCTTTCAGTGGCTTGGAGCATCAACGATTGCAGGTAAATCCCCACATCCATCCACTGCGGCAGGCCCATACGCTCATCAATGCAGATGAAGATGCCCACAGGAGCGCCAAAGAATTGCGCATTCTTGGCCAGTTGTTGCAACCGTGCAGCTTTGTCTTCGCGGGGGATGCCCAAGGTGCGATAAAGGTCTTCCCCGTTGGCAAAACGGCGCGTGCGGTAGGGCTCCCACAGGTTGGGTGGATACGACAAACTGTTGGCATATTCTTGGGGGTTTGATTGAGCAGCGGCCTGGAGCACCTGCGCCAACGCCTCGCCCGTCAGGGCCACCACACGCCAAGGTTGCAGGTTGCCCCCCGAAGCAGCGCAGGCAGCGCGCTCGAGCACAGTACGCACCAGCAGGGCACTCGGGGTTTGTGGCAAAAACGCCCGCACCGAACGGCGCTGCTGCAAGGCTTGGGATACATCCATCGGTCTGATCTCCTGATACAAAAAAGAAAGTGGCTCCAGCCCTTACTTGCCCACCAAGGCATTGAGCTTGTCTGCCTCGAACTGCTCCTGTCGGGCGGCATCAGCAGGCACGCAATTGCCGTTCTGGGGGGCGGCAGCCAACTTTTCTATTGCTTGCCACAGCAGGGCAATCTGGTGTTCTTGGGCACTGGCGTTATCGATCAGGCCACGCATGGCCTGAGAGAGAGGATCATCGCTTTGCGTGACACCATAGGCAGAAAACCCCATTTTGGAGGCGGCTTCCTCGCGACGCACATCGGCCTGTGCCTCAATGATGCGGGCCGGATTGCCCACTGCCGTGGCACCTGCCGGTACGGGCTTGGTCACCACGGCATTGCTGCCGATTTTGGCCCCATCGCCCACCGTGAAGCCGCCCAACACCTTGGCACCCGCTCCCACCACCACATTGGCCCCCAGGGTGGGATGGCGCTTGGTGCCTTTGTAAAGAGAAGTGCCACCAAGCGTGACACCGTGGTAGATGGTGCAGCCGGGGCCGATTTCGGCGGTTTCGCCAATGACTACGCCCATGCCATGATCAATAAAGACACAGGGTGCAATCTGGGCACCGGGGTGGATTTCGATACCCGTGAGCCAGCGCGCACTGTGAGAAATGAAGCGCCCGAGCCACTTGAGGCCATGCGTCCAGCACCAATGGGCACGGCGGTGCAGCACCAGTGCGTGCAGGCCGGGATAGCAAGTCAATACCTCCCAAGTGCTGCGCGCAGCCGGGTCGCGCTCAAGAATGCACTGGATATCGGAGCGCAGGCGGGTGAACATGGAAAGAAAGTACCGTGCAAGCCAAAGAGCTGGCAAGTTTAGTGCTTTGCTTGTGCTGCTTCGATCATGGCTTTGGCAACACCACGCAGGATGTGGATTTCCTCGGTCTGCAATTGCGCCCGATTAAAAAGCTGGTTGAGCCGGGGCATGAGCTTTTTGGGTGACGCAGGGTCCAAAAAACCCACAGCCAGCAACGCCTGCTCCCAATGTGCCAGCATCCCTGCCACTTGGGCTGCATCGGCCCGGTTTGTGGTGGTAGTGGCCGGTGCTGTGGCAAGCGCAGCAAACCCGCCCAAAGCTTGGCGCCACTCGTAGGCAATTACCTGAATGGCAGCGGCCAAATTGAGCGAGCCAAATTGCGGGTGCGTTGGGATCTGCAAGGCAACATCACAACGGTACACATCTTCATTGGCCATGCCAAAACGCTCACAACCAAACAAAAAGCCCACCCCCGTCTCTGCACTGGTTGGAGCCGTGGCAGCCGCTGTGGCCTCTGCATGGGCCACAGCATGGGTAGACAGGGCGCCTTGCAACAGCAACTCAAAATGCTGGCGCGGGGCGCGCGTGGGCGGGCCAAAATCACGCGGTGTCATGGCAGTGGCGCACAGATGACTCAGGCCATCTAGGGCTTCATCGAGAGTCTCAACGATGCGGGCATTTTTGAGCACATCCAAGGCACCACTGGCCCGCTGGATGGTTTCTTCACGGCGCAACACGTTGGGCCAACGCGGCGCTACCAGCACCAAATCATCAAAGCCCATAGTTTTCATGGCGCGGGCAGCAGCACCTACATTGCCAGCATGGCTGGTCTGGATCAGGATAAAGCGGGTTTTCATGGCAGGCAGAGCAGACCTGGGGCGTCACCCATGCTGCAAACGTTGCAAAGGCACGATGCACGTTGGGGACGGCACAGGTAAAATCAGGGGCCTTATTGTCGCAGCGCGCATCGCCGGGCTGCGTTTTCTTTGTTCTTGGCCTGTGCGCCGCTGTTTTGTCAGTGAGCGCACCAACTCCCACAATTTATGTCGTCTAATCTGCACCCCATGCTCAACGTGGCCATTAAGGCTGCCCGCGCCGCCGGCGCCCTCATCAACCGCGCGGCCTTGGACGTGGAGGCGGTGCGCATTTCGCAAAAGCAGATCAACGACTTTGTGACAGAAGTAGACCACGCCAGCGAACAAGCCATTATTGAGACCCTGCTCACCGCCTATCCTGGTCACGGCATTTTGGCCGAAGAATCGGGCAGCCAATATGGTGCCAAAGACTCCGAGTTTGTCTGGATCATTGATCCACTGGACGGCACCACCAATTTCATCCACGGTTTTCCGGTCTATGCGGTCAGCATTGCCCTGTCGGTGCGCGGCAAAATTGAGCAGGCCGTGGTTTACGACCCCTCGCGCAATGACCTATTCACCGCCACCAAAGGTCGGGGTGCCTACCTGAACGAGCGCCGTATCCGCGTCAGCAAACGCACCCAGCTCAAAGACAGCCTGATCTCTACAGGCTTTCCGTTTCGTCCTGGGGACAACTTTCAAAACTACATGCGCATGATGGCCGATGTCATGCCACGCACGGCAGGGCTGCGCCGCCCCGGTGCTGCAGCTCTGGACTTGGCTTATATCGCCGCTGGTTATTGCGATGGCTTCTTTGAATCTGGCTTGAGCAGTTGGGATGTGGCAGCAGGCTCGTTGTTGGTAACGGAGGCCGGTGGCCTGATCGGCAACTTTACGGGAGAAGCCGACTTCTTGGAGCAGGGCGAATGCCTGGCAGGCAACCCACGCATCTATGGCCAGCTGGTCAGCATTCTGGGTAAGTACAGCAAGTTTGCCAGCGCAGGCGAAAAAGCAGGTTTGCGCCAAACCGATGCGGTGAGCACTGCCACCGCCTCCGACACAGAAACCAGCGCAACGGCCACCCCTCACGAAACGCCAGACGCGCCTTTCTAAACAGGTGTGTTTGCACCAGAGAGCGGATCTGAATGCCTGTGGCTTGCTTGTCGGGGCTGGTTGTTGCGCCCAGTGCGGGCTGCTGGGGTACTGCTCTCGTCGGGGTAATTGCGGGCAATGCGCTGAAAGTCTTGGGCTATGTCAATAAAGGCATCCACCACTTCAGGATCGAATTGCGTTCCTCGGCCCCGAAGCAACATGGTGCAAGCCTGCTCGTGGGTGAACGGTTCTGGTCTATAGATGCGTGGATGCACCAAGGCATCGTAGACATCGGCCAGCGCCATCAGACGCCCCGCTAAAGGGATGTCTTCTCCCACCAACCCTTCCGGATAACCACCACCATCCCAATGCTCGTGGTGGCTATAGGCCATGTCTTTGGCGATGCGCAAAAAGGGTACCCGCATCCCCAAACGCCGCTCAGCCCCTTCGATGGCCCTGCGCCCCAAAGAAGCATGGCGCTGCATGGTACCAAACTCCTCTGCGGTGAGTTTGCCCGGCTTGAGTAAGATGGCATCGGGAACACCAATCTTGCCAATGTCGTGCAGAGGGGCCGACTTGTAAAACAGCTCAATCATGCGCTCATTGAGTTGGGCCTCAAAACGCGGTTGGGTGCGCAGGCGCTCGGCCAAGGCCTTGACATAGAGTTGGGTGCGCCGAATATGGTTGCCGGTTTCATCATCGCGGGTTTCGGCCAGTGAGGTCATCGCCATGATGGTGACGTCCTGAATGGCCTGCACTTCTAATGTGCGCAAGGCTACTTCACGCTCCAAATACGCACTCTTATCACGCAAAAAATCAGCAGTGGCCTTGAGGGCCAGATGGGTCTGCACCCGTGCCAACAAAATGGGAGGGCTGACTGGCTTGGTAATGTAGTCCACCGCTCCCAGGGCAAAGCCCTTGCGTTCGTCTTCTGTATCAGCACGGGCTGTCAGAAAAATGACCGGAATGTCGCATGTGGTTTCTTGGGCCTTGAGTTGGCGGCACACCTCGTAGCCATCCATGCCAGGCATCATGATGTCCAACAACACCAAATCGGGGGCTGGTCGGGCTTGGGCAATTTTTAAGGCCCGCTCTCCATTGGCAGCCACTTTGACGCTGTAACGCTCCTTGAGCAACTCAGCCATGAGTGCCAAGTTGTCTGGCGTATCGTCCACCACCAATACCACGGGCAAGGGCCGCTCGGGCCGTTGCGGTGGCAAAGGGGTGACAGAGGCTGCTTCCATGATCTCTCCTGGTGTGCTGGCGGCTGGTGTGATGGTGACGTCAGGGGGTGGAGCCAATGCCCGATGCAGCACCGGGTTGTACCCCTTGTTCTGGGATTTGCTCCAAAGACAGATAGCTTTGCAGCAAGGTCTGTGCCGTTGAAAAATCAAATTGACGCACCGCACTGAGCAGTTGCGGCCAATTGGTGCCCACACGCTGCGACAAAGCAGCGGCATGGCGGTCTAGATAAGCCAGAGCTGCGGGGTCATCTTGATCCAACAAGGTATAAAGCCGTTGCAGTGCTGCTGCCTCGCTGCCTTGGGCCATGTCGTCTGTGGGCGCAGACTGGCAACGGCTGTGCTGGGCCTGCCAAAGGCTCAATGGCTCGAGAACGGCCCGCAACTGGGTCTGCAAAGAGGCCAACAGCTCGGTCACGCAAGCCTGTGAGGGTGCCACGTCCACATCCAAGGTTTGCTCCAGCTCTGCAGCCGTTTGGCTCAGGGCAGTGGCTCCCAAGGTGGCGGCCAGCCCACGCAAGCTGTGGGCCAGCCGCCGGGCCGTATCATGGTCTCCTTGGGCCAGACTGGTCGCCAAAATTGTCGCTGTATTGGCTTGATGGCTGACAAAGCGGTGTAACAAGTCTGCATACAACGCCCGCCGCCCCAAAGCGTGGCGCAGGCCCAAGGCCATGTCCAGCCCGGCAATCGGTGGGGGCAGCTCTATGTGCTCAGTCGCCCCGATGTGGGGCTGCACCAAGGCTGCGCCACCTGTGGCCCCACGGGGGGCAATCCAATGCTGCAACACCTGCCACAGCCGTTCTGGCTCCATCGGCTTGGACAGGTGCTCGTTCATGCCTGCTTGCAAGCAACGCTGGCGATCTACCTCGAGGGCATTGGCCGTCATGGCAATGATGGGCAAGGTGGCAAAGCGCGGATCTGCCCGCAGCCACCGCGTTGTGTGCAGACCGTCCATGACGGGCATTTGCATATCCATCAGCACCAAATCGTAATGTTGGTGCTGCAAGCAGTCGATGGCCGCTTGCCCATCTCCAGCCACATCCACCTGCGCTCCCGTTTCTTCTAGCAGAGCGCAGGCCACTTCTTGGTTGAGCAGGTTGTCTTCTACCAATAGCACCCTGGCCCCATGCAGTGCCGGAGGTACCAATGCGGCTTCTGAGCGCCAACCCCCACCTGTGCTGCTGGCAAACTTGGCTTGTGGGCTGGCCAGCACTTCGACAATGGTGTCCAACAACATGGAGGCGTTGACGGGCTTGATCAGCACCTGTGCAATGCCACAACTGCTGGCTGAGCGCAGCACATCTTCGCGGCCAAAGGCTGTGACCATAGCAATGCGCGGGGGTTGTGGCAACTCCATGTCTCCCATGCGCCGTGCCAACTCCAACCCATCCATGCCTGGCATTTGCCAATCCAGCAAGACCAAGGAAAAGGCCCGGCCTTGGGCGCTGGCCTGCCACAGCACCACCAATGCTTGGGCACCAGAATGGGTTTGCTCCACAACAAAACCCATCGCCTGCAACATTTCGGCCAACACCGCAGCAGCAGAAGGGTTGTCATCCACCACCAACACCCGGCTGCCACGCAGATCGGGGGGTGGCAGCAGCACCCTGGCGGGGCCACTGCGTTGCACGGGTACGGTGAACCAGAAAGTCGATCCTTCTCCCCACTGGCTTTGTACCCCTACTTGCCCGCCCATCAGTTCTGCCAAGCTCTTGCAAATAGCCAAACCCAGACCCGTCCCCCCATACTTGCGGGTGGTGGAAGCATCGGCCTGCTGAAAACTCTGAAACAGTTGTGGCAACTGTTCGGGGGCCAATCCAATGCCCGTGTCTCGCACCTCAAAGCGCAGCAGCACACGGGCATCACATTCTTCCTGCACCCGCACCGCCACCCCAATCTCGCCACGCTCGGTAAACTTGACGGCATTGTTGGCATAGTTGATCAGTATCTGACCAATGCGCAGCGCATCGCCTACCAGATGGGTGGGCACATCGGGGGCCACATCACAAATCAGTTCCAACCCCTGGGCCGCAGCCTTCTGACCAATCACATCAATGACGCCAGCCAACACCTGATCGAGCACAAAGGGACGGGGGTCAATGCGCAGCTTGCCAGCCTCCACCCGCGAGAAGTCCAGAATGTCGTTCAGGATGCCCATCAAGTGGCGACTGGCCTGCTCAATTTTGCCAATATAGTCGCGTTGACGCTCATTTAGACCCGACTGCAAAGCCAAATGTGACATGCCAATGATGGCATTCATGGGCGTGCGAATTTCGTGGCTCATATTGGCCAAAAAACTAGACTTGAGGGCCACCGACTGTTCGGCCCGCTCCTTGGCCTGTTGCAACTCTTGGGCAGCCCGTTGGCGTTCGGTGATATCAACAAAGACACCGATGACTCCGCCCGGCTGACCATCGGGCTGGGCAAAGCCTTGCAGCCAATACAGCATGTGGTGCAGCTGTCCATCGGCATGGGGAATATCGATCTCGCGGTGTACAGGCGCTTGCATGCAGCCCAAGGCTATCTGGGTGGCCTGCTGGAACTCCTCACGCAGTGCAGACCCAAGGTAATCTAGCTCTAATACCGTGCGCCCCAACAAGTCTTCACGGCGTTGACCAAACGCTTGGGTGTAGGCACGGTTGAGGCCCAAATAACGCCCCTGAGCATCTTTGTAAAACACCGGCATCGGAATGGTGTCAATCAGCACCTGCTGAAACTGCATGGCCGCCTGCATCGCCAACTCAATGCGCCGGGCCTCGCTCACATCCTCAATCACCCACAAAGAGGCCTCTTGGCAGCCTTCCAGCTCCACCCGATGCCCAGACAAGCGGGCCTCAAAATGACTGCCATTGCTGCGGTACAAACGCCAATCGATCCGCACGGGTTGCCCATCCGCCAACAACGGGGCCACCTTGGCCGAAAAAGCCGCTTGCTGCTCCAAATTACCAAAAAAGGCACTGGTACTTTGGCCGATACGCACTGGCCCCAACAAAACGACCAAGGCTGGATTGAATTTGTGCACCACACCGTTGCCCACTACCAGCACCGGTGGGGCATGGTCAAAAATGGCCGTTTGCTCTTGCAAGAGTTCTCGCAGCCGTGCTTCGCTGTGGCGTTTTTCTTGCTGCTCGCCAATACGACGGGTTACATCTTGTTGCAATCCAACCAGCCCCATGCACTTGCCTTGGGCATCCAACACTGGAGAGATGGTGACATCATCGTAGTATTCGGTGCCATCACGACGGCAATTAATAAACTGCCCTGTCCAGATGCGCCCCGCCATGACGGTACTCCACATATCATGGAACGTCTGTGCCGAGGTGCGGCCGCTGGCCAACATAGACGGTTTGCGGCCCCGCACTTCATGCAGCGCATAGCCGGTATTGCGCTCAAATTGCGGATTGACCCACTCAATCACACCACTGGCATCGGTGACAACCACTGCCAGCGGATTGTGCTCCAAAGCTGTGCCCAACAGTTGCACGCGCGCCAACATGGCCGCCATGCGGGCGCGGCTGCGCAGCAAGGCCAATACCAACAACCCCAGCAAAACCAGCAAGACCCAAGCAATCGAACCATAACGCAAGCTGTCGGCGGCAGACATCTGCGGGCTGACATTGTCCAACATGACCAACTGCCAAGGGCCATCGGGATGGCCCCAATCCATACCACGCTGCTGTACCGTATGGGCCTGCCCATCTACCACCACCTCGGTGGCCACAGGTGAAAACGGCAAGGCAGAGGCGACACCATTGTCAAAATGATGACCAAACTGCCCCAAGGCGGCAATGGCGTCAATGCGACTTTGTGTCAGTGGCGGTGCCACGGTATAGATCCACTCGGGCCGTGTGGCCGCAAACACCACGCCTTGGGGTGACAGCAACAGCATGGGATGGCCGGCACGGGCCAACAGTGCATCCAAGGGAGAAAACGCCAACTGCACCACCAACACGCCAGAAACTCGATCAGACTGCGGGCAGTGGGCCGACAGAGGTGCCAACAGATAGAGCTGGCGTTCATGGGTGCTGGGGCTGACGGCGGCTTGTACCTGTATGTCAGGGCCAGCCACCATGGCAAAACGCTGGCGTAAGTGCAGACCAGCCGCAGATAAACGGGTACTAGAAACATCTTGGGCCAACACCTGCCCCTGGGCATCGAGTATGTAGACCGCTTCGGCAGACAGGGCTGTGCGCACTTTGGTTAGCCAAGCGGTAAGGGCTTTTTCGGGCATGGTGGCTGGTTGCTGCACACGCTGTTGCGCCAGTGTGCAAGGCACCTGCCCCCCATTTTTCAGGTGCTCACGCAATACCTGCTGGGCCGCCTGCCCATCCAGTGCCTGCGCCATCAACTCCAGCATCTGCCCCTTGGTGGTTTGGCGCTCATGCAAACGCTGTTCGCGAACCTCCTGCACCGCCAGTGCCGCCCCCAACACCGCCAACAGCAACACCACGACCACACCACGCCAGCCATACAAAGGATGCTGTGGCATGGGATGCTGGAGCATAGGAAACTGAACGTTGGTAAAAGTCAGGGCTGGGCATGGAGCAGTGCCTGCAACGCCTGCGCCGAACCCGGACGGCCAAACAGGTAGCCCTGGAACTGCTCACAACCGTGCAACCGCAAGAATCCCATCTGGCCGGTGGTCTCGACCCCTTCGGCCACGGCTACCAAATCGAGGCTCTGCGCCAATGCCAAGATGGTGCGCACAATTGCGGCGTCATTGGGGTCGGTGAGTACATCGCGCACAAAACTCTGGTCAATCTTGACTTGGTCTAGCGGCAGGCGCTTGAGGTAGCTAAGGCTGGAATAACCAGTACCAAAATCGTCCAGCGCAAAGCCTACGCCCTCATGCTGGAGTTGCTCCATACGATCGATGGTGCATTCCAAATCGCCCAACAGCATGCTTTCGGTCAGCTCCACCTTGAGTCGGCGCGGGTTGGCGCCGGTCTCGGCCAGAATCTCCAGCACCTCGGCCACAAAGCCCGGTTGGCGAAACTGGCGCGCACTCACATTGACAGCCACACTGAGATGGGCAGCCTGCGGATCGTCAGCCCACTCTACCAATTGCAGGCAAGCGGTGCGCAACACATGACGCCCCAGCGGCAAAATCAAGCCGGTTTGTTCAGCCAATGGGATGAAATCGGCCGGGCTGATCATGCCGCGCTCGGGGTGACGCCAGCGTGCCAGTGCCTCGGCGCCCAAAATCTGCCCACGGTGATTGACCACGGGTTGGTATTGCACAAACAGCTCACCACGCTCTAGCCCCAAGCGCAAGTCGGCCTCTAAACTGGAGCGGGCCAACAGCGCCGCCTGCATGGACGGGTCAAACAAGCGTTGGGTATTGCGGCCTGCGGCCTTGGCTTGGTACATAGCCAAATCGGCCCGCTTGAGCAGTTCATCGACGCTGTGGCGCTCATCGCCAAACAGCGTGATACCAATGCTGGGGGTGCTGTAATGCGGTGCTGCGCCCAAGGTGTAGGGCGTATTCAAGGCCCGCAACAATTTTTCGGCCACGGTCTCGGCCTGGGCTGTGGCGGTGCTCACATCAGCACAGAGACCATCGAGCATGACCACAAATTCATCACCGCCAAAACGGGCTACCGTGTCAGCATCGCGCACCACAGCCACGAGGCGCTGTGCCACTTGGGTCAGTAGCAGGTCGCCAATATCGTGGCCCTGGGTGTCATTGAGGTCTTTGAAATTGTCCAGATCAATGAACAGCAAAGCCCCGCGCTGCTGTTTGCGCAAACATACCGCAATCGTATGTTCTAGCCGATTGAGCAACAGACGCCGATTGGGCAACCCGGTCAGGGCATCGTAAAAAGCCAGTCGTTCAATTTCTTCTTCAGCGCGCTTGCGTTCGGTCATGTCCAACGTATAGCCATGCAGCAGCACACTGCCATCAGACTCCATTTGCGGCACGGCACTGGTCATGTGCCAGCGTATCGTGCCATCGTCGGCATGCACTCGGTATTCACTTTGCCACGGTTGCAAGTCGTGTGCCGCACGCTGCAACGTAAGACGCATGCGTTGCAAATCACTGGCATCGACCCTGGCCTCAATTTGGGCCAAATCGTGCATGACGGTCTGGGCCGAGACCCCCAACAGCTCTTGCACGGCATCGCTGATGTACGGAATGCAGGTCGAACCATCAGGACGAATGCGGTACTGGTAAATAAACCCTGGAATGCTGCTGGCAATGCGTTGGATAAAGTCCAGTTGTTCACGCAGTTGTGCTGCCACCTGGTGCCCCTGGGTCACATCCAGCACCACACCCAACTCCATCACGGTGCCCTCTTGGGTTTGGTGCAGACACATGCGCGTGCGCAAACGGCGCACCTGACCGTCGGGACGGCGCCAGCGGTATTCCATATCGCGGCCATCCATGCGGGCGACTGCATCCTGAAAGGCGCTCCAATCGTCGGGCAAGATGCCACTGCGCCCCTGTTGGCAACTGACCCACTCTTGCTCAGGAAAACCCGCCAAATGGCATAACCCCGGAGACCAGTACGAGCCGCTGCTGTGGTCTCCGCGAATACGCCACCAGTAGCCCGCTCGGGCCAAGTCCTCCATCGCCTGAAAGACACGGGCCTGCTCATGCAATTGGCGCTGTGCCTCCTGCAATTGCTGTTGTGTCTGCGCCAACCTTGCGCGCAAGGCGGCAATTTCCACCACTGGGTCTTCCAGTGACATACAGGTTTCGGGCTGCAACGATGGCTCGTTACCCTGGCTGATGACGGGAAATAAGGCTCTGGAGGTAAACGAATTCACGGCGACAGTGCAGCAATGGCGAAGAATCAGACATAGTAAGGTGCAATAGCCATAAGAAAGTAACAGAAAACGGCTTGCCTGACACCATTAGCGTGCCCAATGCCCACGGAATGCACCCCAGTCCGGTCCGAGATGGGGCAGTTCGCTAAGCCCAACAGCGGCAAAATTGCGCTTTGTCTAGCAAACAGTTAGTGCCAAGCAATTTTTTATCTGCGGCATGGATCAGTAATGGATAACAACGACAAACCCATCAAGGCCAAGGCCGGTGAACACCACACCCCCATGATGCAGCAATACCTGAGCCTCAAGGCTGGGTATCCCGACACGCTCTTGTTTTATCGCATGGGTGATTTTTACGAGGTCTTTTATGCCGATGCCGAAAAAGCAGCACGGCTACTGGATATCACCCTGACCCAACGCGGCCAGTCGGCAGGTCAGCCGGTGATGATGGCCGGGGTGCCGTTCCATGCGCTAGAGAACTATTTAGCCCGCCTCATCAAGTTGGGCGAATCGGTTGCCATTTGTGAACAGGTGGGGGATGTAGCTACCAGCAAAGGCCCCGTGGAACGCAAGGTGGTGCGGGTGGTCACCCCCGGCACGCTCACCGATGCCGAATTGCTTTCAGACAAAACCGAAGCCCTGTTGTTGGCTATCCACCAAGGGCCACGCGCCCGTTATGGCTTGGCTTGGATGAGTGTGACGCAAGGCATTGTGCAGTTGGCAGAATGCCACCCGGACGAGCTGGCCGCATGGTTGGTGCGCATTGCCCCCAGCGAGGTGATTTACAGCGCCGGTAGCAACGAGCGTTTTGAGCAGCAATTGTTGCTGCTGCGACAGCGTGGTGCTTTTCAATGCCCCATCAGCCCCAGGCCCGATTGGCAGTTTGACCCCGCTTTGGGGGCACGCCAATTGCTAACGCAACTCGGGGCTGCTGGCCTACACGCTTGGGGCGCACAAGACTTGGCCCAAGCCCATGCGGCAGCTGGTGCCCTGCTGCAATATGCCGAACACACCCAAGGCCGGGCACTGACCCATGTTCACCACATCCAAGTGCAACGCACAGGTGACATGATCGACCTGCCCGCCAGCACACGGCGCAATTTGGAGCTAGTCAAAACCCTGCGTGGCGAAGACGGGCCCACACTGCTGTCCTTGCTCGATACCTGTATGACCGGCATGGGCAGCCGCCTGCTCAAGACTTGGCTGCTGGAGCCTCGGCGCGAGCGCACCGAGGCCCAAGCGCGGCTGGCGGCCACCACGGCGCTGCACAAGCATGGCAATCTCTGGCAAACCTTGCGCAACGCACTAAAAGGTGTGAGCGATGTCGAGCGCATCAGTGCCCGCATCGCACTGCGCCAAGTGCGCCCACGCGAACTGGTGGCGCTGTGCAAAACCTTGCAAAAGCAGGAGCTGCTCGCCCTGCTCCCCCCCGAGGCCGACCCCTACCTCAGCCATATTGCTGCTGATTTGCAAGTGCCACCGGCTTGTGTCACCTTATTGCAAGCGGCGATAGCCGAAGAACCAGCCGCCTTGGTGCGCGATGGTGGCGTCATTGCCAATGGCTTTGATGCCGATTTGGATGAGCTACGCGCCATCCAGAGCAATTGCGATGCTTTTTTGCTCGATTTAGAAAGCCGCGAACGCACCCGCACTGGCATTGCCAATCTGCGCGTGCAGTTCAACAAGGTGCATGGTTTTTATATCGAAGTCACGCAGGGCCAAAGCAGCAAAGTGCCCGACGACTACCGCCGCCGCCAGACGCTCAAAAACGCCGAACGCTTTATCACCCCCGAATTGAAAGCCTTTGAAGACAAGGCTTTGTCGGCACAGGAGCGGGCACTGGCCCGTGAAAAATGGCTGTACGAGCAGGTGCTGGAGCAGTTACAAGGCTATGTGCCAGCACTCACACGCATGGCACGGGCCTTGGCGGCGCTGGACGTGTTGTGCTGCTTGGCCGAACGCGCACTCACACTGAACTGGTGTGTGCCAGAGTTCACCCCCGAGCCCTGTATTGACATTGAAGCGGGCCGTCACCCGGTCGTAGAAGCCCGATTGGCCCAAACCTCGAGCGGCGCTTTTATAGCCAACCACACACGGCTCAACCCCCACACACGCTTGCAAATTATCACCGGCCCCAACATGGGCGGTAAATCGACCTATATGCGCCAAGTGGCACTGATCGTGCTGTTGGCTAGCATGGGCAGCCATGTGCCCGCCAACGCCTGCCGCTTGGGGCCGATTGACGCCATCCACACCCGCATTGGGGCCGCCGATGACTTGGCCAACGCCCAATCGACCTTCATGTTAGAGATGGTGGAGGCAGCGCAAATTTTGCACGCCGCCACACCACACAGCCTGGTGCTGATGGATGAGATTGGCCGAGGCACCAGCACCTTTGATGGATTGGCGCTAGCCAGTGGGATTGCCACCCACTTGCATGACAAGACCAAGGCGCTCACACTGTTTGCCACACATTACTTTGAACTGACCGAACTGCCTGCGCAAGCACGCCATGCCGTCAATTGGCATGTGAGCGCCGCCGAATCCGGCCACGATATTGTGTTTTTGCATGAACTTCAAAGTGGCCCAGCCAGCCGCAGCTATGGCATTCAAGTAGCCAAGCTGGCGGGCATTCCTGCCGCTGTGTTGCACCACGCCCGCCACACCCTCGCGAGCTTGGAAGAGCGTGCCAGCCAACACCAAGCCCAGGTAGATTTGTTTGCTGCACCTCCAGCGGCAGAGCCACCTCCATCCAGCCCCGTAGAGGCGGCACTGGCACAGATACAACCCGATGCCCTAAGCCCCCGAGAGGCTTTGGAGACCCTCTACCAACTCAAGCGGCTGGCCGAGCAGACGGCGGCCCCTTCCTCCTAAAGCGCCACCCCTACCCGATCGCGACCAGCTTCTTTGGCATGGTAGAGCGCCCGATCGGCCGCCTGGAGCAAGGGTTCGGGGCCGTTGCTACCATCGGGCACCGCAATGGCTACGCCAAAGCTGGCCGTGACACAACCTTGGGTATGCAGGGCGTGGGGAATGGCCTCTTGGGCAATGACCAAACGCAGCTTTTCTGCCAGTTGCTGGATGCCATGCAGATCAGTGGCTGGTGCAATCACGGCAAATTCTTCGCCTCCATACCGGGCTACCAAATCGCCAGGACGGCGCACATTGTCCGCCAGTATCTGGGCGACCCGACGCAGACAGTGGTCGCCCTCCACATGACCATAATGGTCGTTGTAGCGTTTGAAATAATCGATATCTATCATGATCAACGCCAATGGCTGGCGGGTGCGTCTGGCCCGAGACCATTCCTCGGCCAACACCTCATCAAAACAGCGTCGATTGGCCAGCCCGGTCAGGCCATCGGTGTGCGATTGGCTAGACAGCTCACGATTGGCAGCCTCTAGTGCCGCCGTGCGCTCGGCCACTTGGCTTTCCAGATTTTGTGTGTAGTTGCGCATCTGCTCGGTCATGAACCCCAGAGCATGGGACAGCGCCCCCACTTCGGCCATCGGGCTATGGATACGAGGCTGAGCACTGTTCCAATCGCCTTGCCCCAATTGTTGTGCCCAATGCCCCAACGCCTCCAAGGGCCGCGCCACCCATTTGCTCACTACCCAAGCCGCCAGCAGGCTGATCAGTACCGACACCATGACCAAACCCACAAAATGCTCCATCAGATTTTCACTGGGGGCATTAAAACGGCTTTGTGGCAAGGCTACGCCAATGCGCAAGGGCGGGCCATCAGGGAGTTGGTATGTCCACCAATCCAACAGGTACGGCTCTCCTTGAATTTGCCGTATCGCCCGCCCCTGTGGCTGGTTTTGGCTGTCCATTGCTTGGGCGGTGCTGCGAATCACTGGGTGTTGGCTATCTGCCGCCCGGATACGGACGGCTTTGCCATTGTCTAAGTGGTAGAGCGGATCGGAGATGGAGGTGGCCAACAAGGCTCCACTGGCGTCCGCCAACAAGGCCACACCGCCCAGCTCACGGGTGATGTCGGCCAACAACTGGCTCAATTGCACCAGCGCGACATCGGCATTCAGCACCCCGATAAAGTGGCCTTCGGCATTGCGCAAGGGAGCCGACATGCCCATGCCCATCGCCTCGTAGGCGCCCTGTTCATCGTGGATGACATAGCGATAGGGCAAATACCATTGCATACCCGCCCTATCCGCTGCTATTTGAAACCAAGGCCGGGTGCGGGCGTCAAAATAGCGATTACCCAAGGCGATGCGCTGGCCGCGCTGGTTGTCGTCGCGGATGCGATAGATAGACATCACGCGCCCCTCGCTCAAGGGTGCATCTAACAGACGCAAGCTCTTGTCTTTTCCCAACGGGGGACGACTGACCGAAAAATACTCCCCTTCGGCATTACCCATCGACAAAAAAGTCAATAGCGGCTCACGACGCAACTGGTGCAAAAAGAATGGCAGCAGGCGCTCTTGATCTTGGGGTTGCAACAATCCGGCACGAAAGAGCTGTACGTTAAACGACAACACCTGCTGTGGCACCGCAAAGAACTGCACCACCTTGTCGTAGATACGCGCGCTGACCTCGCGGGCCAATTGCGTTTGGTATTGCTCGGCAGAGGTTTGTGCCGCCCGGTAGGAGAACCAGCCATGCACCATAAGCAACGGTAGCAACACCAACAACAGCACCGCCAACAACAGCCGTTGCAGGGTAATGCGAAGTGCAGGACGTACCATACTAAAAATATACCTCCTGCGTTGCTGGCCTAGTGGCCCGGTGGCTTATGGGTTTAGCCTGCGCTGCCTAGGCTCAAGCCCGCATGCTCGCGCAGTGGGTGGAAATGAATCTTCGGAAATCGCTCTTGCGCCAAGCGCACATCGTAGGGGCTGGTGCAAAGATAAGCCAGCGTATCTGCAGCATCATGGGCCAAACGCATGGGGTAGGCATCGGTAAAGGCGCGCAAGTCGGTGGGGCTGTCTGCCGTAATCCAACGGGCGCCGGTGTATTGGCAGCTCTCTAGCCGCACATCGCAGTCGTATTCAGCCTTCAGTCGGTGTTGCACTACTTCAAACTGCAATTGACCAATGGCCCCCAACAGCATGTTGCCGCCAGTGTCGGGCTTGAACACCTGAATCGCGCCTTCTTCACCCAACTGCGCCAAGCCCTGCTGCAACTGCTTGGTGCGCAGCGGGTTTTTGAGCACCACGGTCATGAACATTTCTGGTGCAAAGAAGGGCAGGCCAGTAAATTGCAAACTCGCGCCATCGGTAATGGTGTCACCCAACTGCACACCACCGTGGGTGGTGAACCCGATGATGTCGCCCGCATAGGCTTCTTCTACGGCCTCACGGCGCTGGCTCATGAAAGTCACCACGCTGGTGGGGCGCAGCTCTTTGGCGGTGCGTTGCACGCGCAGCTTCATGCCAGGCTGGTAGCGCCCCGAGGCCACGCGCACAAAGGCGATGCGGTCGCGGTGGTTGGCATCCATGTTGGCCTGTACCTTGAAGACTACGCCAGCAAAGCCTTCGTCTTCGGGCTGGATGGTTTTGACCACCGGCTGCTTGTTGACCTGCAAGGTACTGACACGCGGGCCAGGTGATGGAGCCATGTCTACCAGCGCATCGAGCACTTCCATGACACCAAAGTTGTTTACCCCCGAGCCAAAAAACACCGGCGTGAGTTTGCCTGCCAAGAACGCCGCATGATCCCAAGCGGGTGAAGCCCCTACCGCCAGCTCCATGCTCTCCATCGCAGCATCAAACTCGCTGCCAAAGCGGGCGCGCAAGGTGTCTACCTCGGTGAGCGGGATGGCTTCAAAGTCTTGCGGGCGGCGCTCGCTGCCCGACTCAAACACCGTCATGGTCTGGTTGCGCAGGTTGATGATGCCGCCAAATCGTTTGCCTTGGCCCACCGGCCACGTCATAGGGCAGCAAGGCATGCCCAGTTCACGCTCTACTTCGTCCAGAATGTCCAGCGGATCGCGCACCTCGCGGTCCATTTTGTTGACAAAGGTGATGATGGGGGTGTCACGCTGGCGGCACACCTCAATCAGGCGGCGGGTTTGGGATTCGACACCATTGGCCGCGTCAATCACCATCAGGGCCGAATCGACAGCCGTGAGCACACGGTAGGTATCTTCTGAGAAGTCTTTGTGGCCGGGAGTATCGAGCAGGTTAATCACATGCTCACGGTAGAGCATCTGCATCACCGAACTGGCCACCGAGATGCCGCGCTGCTTTTCGATTTCCATCCAGTCGGAGGTGGCATGGCGGCTGGCCTTGCGGCCCTTGACGGCCCCAGCAATCTGGATGGCACCCGAAAACAGCAACAGCTTTTCAGTCAGCGTGGTTTTACCCGCATCGGGGTGAGAAATAATGGCAAAGGTGCGGCGGCGCCGGGTTTCGGGGGCGTAAGACACAGGGGAGCGTTCCAGAACGAGAGGGATAGCGACTGCCAATGCGCAGCGGCCACAGAGAGATACTGTGGGAGGGTGGCCCGTCGGCGCCCAAAGCGCACACCAGGCCGGGTACAAGGCAGCGATTTTACCGGGGCAACTCGCTTGCAGGCAGAGCCGTGATGGTTGGTAGAAAATGGCCCTTTGCAACCTGCCTGATCCAGGCCAGAGAAACCTCATGGGCATAGGCCACTACATCAAAGAAATTGGGCGCGGCCCCCGCGGCGCCAAACCACTGACCCGCGAACAGGCCGCCGATTTATTCGCTCAGGTGCTCGACGGCACGGTGAGTGATCTAGAAATTGGCGCCTTTTGCTTGGCTATGCGCATCAAGAGTGAAACCCCCCAAGAGCTGGCCGGTTTTCTGGATGCTACCCACGCCCGATTGCCCCGGTGGCCCACCAGCACCCGACCGCTGGTGGTGCTGCCAAGCTACAACGGCGCCCGCAAGCTGCCGGTACTCACGCCCCTGTTGGCCTTGCTGTTGGCCCGCGAGGGGTTGCCCGTGCTGCTACACGGCATGCGCACCGAGGCGCGCCGGGTTTTAGCCTCCGAGGTTTTGCAGGCGCTGGGGGTTGCAGCCCTGACAAAACCAGAAGCCATTGCTGCGGGTCAAGTGGCGCATATTGACACTCACGATCTGCACCCCGGTCTGGCCCGCCTGCTGGCGGCACGCGAAGTGATTGGGCTGCGCAATCCCGGCCACAGCGTTGTCAAACTGATGAACCCCGGCGCCGAAGCCGCCTTGGTCGTCACCAGCTACACCCATCCTGAATACCTAGAGCGGCTGTGTGCCACCTTTACGCTGCTCCAGGCCAATGCGTTGCTCTCGCGCGGCCTAGAGGGCGAAGTGGCTGCTGACCCACGCCGCTGGCCCCGTTACGACGGCTTCGTGCAGGGGCAGCACTCCTTGCTGGAGGAGCAACAGGCAGGCACCGCCAGCGAGGTGCCGGGCTTGCCCACAGAAATTGACGTAGCCAGCACCACACGCTATACACAAGCGGTCATGCAAGGACGTTTGCCCGTGCCCACGGCATTGCAACGGCAGGTAGAACACATCCTGCATTTGGTAGCAAAAATGTGAATGTGGGCACAGGCCCAGTACGGGCTGTTGTCTCTGCGCTCTGGTGGCTTTGCGCTGACGCAAAAAGTCGCGCCTCGAAACCGCATGGAGGCATGAGGCCGAGCCGCCTGTGGCTATCATCGCGCAGATTCGCCTGCCACGGCAGCGCCAGGCCTTCCCTCACCACTGCCCAGGAACCTATGCCCACAGACCTGCCTTTTTCCGACGATGCAGCCCCCCATGCCCTGCTGCTGACCAAGCTGTTGACCGTGGCCGAACGCATTGCCCACCAAGGAGACATGCAGGCCGTGCCCGAACTGTTGGACATGGCCTCGGAACACCCAGAATCCCCCGAGCTGGCCGCTCTGGCCGAGGCCTTTGCCAAACTGGTCGTGCAGCATGAAGTCAAGGAGTTTGAGCTGCAATGCACCATTGACCACCTGCAACGCACCAAACAAGACTTGGAGTTGGCTAACTACGACCCCCTGACAGGGTTGGCCAACCGGGCCATTGCCCGCGACCGATTACAACAAGGCATGGAGCAGTCTAGACGCAGCAACTTGCCGCTGGCGGTGTTTTACATGGATCTAGACCGCTTCAAGTGGGTCAACGACAACATGGGCCATGCCGCCGGAGATGAGTTGCTGCGCCAAGTGTCGCAGCGCCTGCGCGATGCGGTACGCGCCGTAGACACCGTGGCCCGCTTGGGAGGTGACGAGTTTTTGTGCATCTTGCCCGATATGCTCACGGTGACTGATGCCCAGGCGCTGGCAGCACGCCTGGTGTACAGCTTGGCCCAGCCTTTTCCACTGGCAGCAGGCATTGCCTCAATTGGCACCAGCATTGGCATCGCGCTGTTTCCCGACCATGCCGACCATGTGGACGGCCTGATCGCCTGCGCTGATGCCGCGCTGTACCAAGCCAAGAATGCCGGGCGCAACGGCTGGCGACTGTACGAGCGGCCCAGTGCCTGAGCCTGAGCCTGAGCCTGATGAACCTTACGGAATCATCCAAGTAAACACATAGGCTTGCAGCGTGGTGATGATGCCCACCATCGTGGCAAAAATCAGGCTGTGCTTGACCGTAAAGCGGAACAAATCCGACTCTTTGCCCACCAAACCGACCGCAGCACAGGCCACGGCAATGGATTGGGGAGAGATCATCTTGCCCGTCACGCCGCCTGTGGTGTTGGCTGCCACCAGCAGGGTGTCTGACACGCCCACTTGGTGTGCGGTGGTGGCTTGCAATGAGCAAAACAGCGCATTAGACGAAGTATCCGACCCCGTCAGAAACACGCCCAGCCACCCCAAAAATGGCGAGAAAAACGGAAACAGCACCCCTGTGCCCGCCAGCAGCAGCGCCAAAGTAGCCGACAGACCGGAGTAATTGGCCACAAAGGCAAAGGCCAGCACCATACCAATCGAATAGATGGGGCGCTTGAGTTCAACCACGGTTTCCTTAAGCGCCTTGGCGGCATCACTGGTTTTCATGCCCAGCACTACCATGCTGATGAGGGCGGCAATGAAAATGGCGGTGCCGGTGGCCGACAAAATGTCGAGTTTATAGACCGCCACATAGGGTGTGGCCTTGGCCACAATTGGCTCCATCTTGATGACCAATTGATCAAGCATGGGCACCGGAAACTGGAACACCAGTGAATACAACTCCCCACCCTTGGCAAACAGGGCTTTGAACGGCTTGAGACTCCAGATCGTGACCATGACAGTCAGAATGACGAAGGGCGACCAAGCCTTGGCAATCTGACCAAAACTATGGTGGCTTTGCTGGTCGGCTGCGGTAGGTTGCTGGTTGTCAAAACGGAAAATGCGCTTGGGCTTCCAGTTTTTCAAGAACACCGTCAAGCAAATCAGGCTCACCAGCGCCGATGTGATGTCTGGCAGCTCTGGGCCAATGAAGTTAGCTGTCAGATATTGGGTGATGGCAAAACTCAGGCCAGCCACCAAAATAGCGGGCCAAGTCTCCTTGACGCCACGCCAGCCGTCCATCATGGCCACCAACCAGAAAGGCACAATCACCGACAACAGCGGCAATTGGCGGCCTGCCATCTGACCAATCTTGAACGGATCAATGCCCGTGACCTGACCACCCACAATGATCGGGATACCCATCGCGCCAAAGGCCACTGGGGCCGTATTGGCAATCAGGCACAGACCTGCCGCATAGAGTGGGTTAAAGCCCAGACCGACCAGCAAAGCGGCGGTAATGGCTACGGGAGCACCAAAACCAGCGGCACCTTCTAAAAAGGCACCAAAGGAAAAGCCCACCAACAGCATTTGCAAACGCTGGTCATCGGTGATCAACACCACCGAGGCCCGAATCACATCAAACTGCCCCGTCTTGACCGTGATTTTGTACAAAAACACCGCTGCAATGATGATCCACGCAATGGGCCACAAACCATACAGAAAACCATAGCCCGCCGAGGCCAGTGCCATCTGTACCGGCATTTTGTAGAAAAAGATGGCTACGGCCAACGAAATAGCCACGGTGATGGTGCCCGCGACATGGCCCTTCATGCGCAGCACCGCCAGCGCGATAAAGAAGAAGATGATCGGTAGCGCGGCGACCAGCGAGGACAACCAAAGGTTGCCCAGGGGGTCGTAGATTTGCGTCCAGGGTTGCATGGTGGTGTTTTCTCCTAGGGTGAGATACGGGTAAAAGTGGGTGAATCGGTATCAGCAGGTGGCAAGGCGGGTGGCCTCGGCACTGCACTCATCGAGCAAATGGACGATGGATCGGTAAGGCATGCCTGTGGCGTGGGTCAGGCCAATCTCACAGGTCTGGTTGCTGGAGTAGCCGCCGCAGCACCCGGTGGGCACCTCGGCATGCAGCTTGCGCAGGGCATGGGTGTTGAGTTCTGGCACTACAAAGCCCCGGTCGCCACCAAAACCACAGCACTTGACCTCGGCGGGCAATACCGTTTGGTGGGCACAGGTGGCAGCGAGTTGACGCAACTTGCCTTCCAAGCCCATGCGGCGGGCCGAACAGTTCAGATGGATCAGCACCGGCTCGGTCTTTTTGTGCAGCATCAGGCGGGGCAGGAGTGCATCGTGGGCAAACTCCACCAAGTCATAAACCTTCAGGCGCTCGGCCAAAAAGGTTTTCATGCGCAGTGAGCAGGCACTGGCGTCCAAAATGACCGGGTAAGCCCCGTTGTTGCTGGCCTTGAGCAAGGCGGCTTCCAATTCGGCGGCTTTGTCGTCGGCATCTTGCGCCAAGCCCTTGCTGGCAAAAGACTGGCCGCAGCACAGGCGGTTGACGTTGTCTGGCACGATGGGGGCGTAACCAGCACGCTCAAGTACCCGAATCACCGTGGCAGACAAAGCCTGCTCTGGGCTATCGGCACCCAACATGCGGCCTGCACAGGTGGGGAAATACACCACCTTGTCGCCTTGGGTGCGGGTGGCACGGCCCAGCGGCTGCGGGGTGGGCATGCCCTCTTTCCAAGCACCGCCCGTCAGGCGCGATAAGGCTTGCGTGCCCACCATAGCCTCGGCCCAATGGCCCGCCTTGAGCGCGGTGCGTGCCAACGCTTGGGTCGCCCCAAAATGATTCGCTGCCACATGGCCCAAGCTGCGGGCCACCCCCGAAAGCTGCTCACCACGCACCGCACGGGTCAGGGCACCGGTCTCTATCCCCACCGGGCAAGCCGTGGCGCACAGGCCACAGGTGGCACAGGTGTCTAGCCCCATGTAAAGGTAATCTTGGCCCAATGCACCCGGAGCCTCGCCTGCGGCCTCGCGGCGCGACAGCTCGCGCCAGCCGACGATGCGTTGGCGTGGCGACAGTGTCAGCCCGTGCGAGGGGCATTGCGGCTCACAAAAACCGCACTCAATGCAACGGTCTACTGCGGCATACAGTTGCCCAGCCGCGGGCATGGGCTTGAGGTGCTGCAAGTGGGCTTGCGCATCACTGTTGATGATGACGCCGGGGTTGAGCAGCCCTTCGGGGTCAAAAAGCTGCTTAATCTCTTGCATCAGGGCATAGGCTTGAGCGCCCCACTCCAGCTCCACAAACGGGGCCATGTTGCGGCCTGTGCCATGCTCGGCCTTGAGCGAGGCATCGTATTTGCGCACCAGCGTGTGGCACAAGTCGTCCATGAAAGCGGCATAGCGGGCCACTTCGGCCTCAATGCCAAAGTCTTGCGTGAAGACAAAATGCACATTGCCTTCGAGCGCATGGCCAAAGATGATGGCCTCGTGGTAGCCATGCCGGGCAAAGAGCTGTTGCAAATCGCGGCAGCAAGCGGCCAAATCGGCCACCGCCACGGCCACATCCTCAATAATGACGGTGGTGCCCGGCTTGCGCACTGCCCCCACCGCCGGAAAGGTGCCTTTTCGCACATTCCACAGCCGCTCCATTTCTGCCGGGTTGGTGGTAAAGGTTGGGGTCTCAACCAACGGATAGGCCGCCAACTCTTGCAACACGGCATCCATGCGCTGTTGCAAATCTGCCGCCGAGGGCGCACGGGTTTCGATCAACAGGGCCGTGGCCCCCTCGGGCAAAGTAGCCAACAGGGGCGGCATTCCTGGCTTGTCGGCCACGCAGCGCAATGAGGCCCGGTCGAGCAGCTCCACGGCATCTACGGGCCGCGCCTTGAGGCCGATCACGGCGCGGCAGGCACTTTCCATGTCGTGAAAGAAGGCCAACACACTGGCTTTGTGTGCGTGCTCCAGCACTGTGTAGTAAGTAATGCGTGAGATAAAGCCCAGCGTGCCCTCCGAGCCAATCATCAAGTGGGCCAAAATAGCTACCGGGTCGTGGTAATCGACCAAGGCATTCAGGCTGTAGCCGGTGGTGTTCTTGATCTTGTATTTGGCACGGATACGTGCGCTCAAGGCCGCATCGGCCCGCACCCCAGCGGCCAGCTCGTCCAGCCGTTCCAACAAAGTGCGGTGGCTTTGGCGGAAAGTAGCCACACTGTGGGCATCGCCGGTGTCCAGCACCGTGCCATCGGCCAGCATCACGCGCAAAGCCGCCAGCGTGTGGTAGCTGTTCTGTGCCGTGCCGCAGCACATACCCGAGCTGTTGTTGGCGGCCATGCCGCCAATCTTGGCGGCGTTGATGGAGGCCGGATCGGGGCCAATCTTGCGCCCCAGCGGTGCCAAACGGCGGTTGACTTCTGCGCCCACGATGGCCGGTCCCAGCTGCACGGTGGCACCATCGGGGCTGATTTGGCAGGTAGCCAGCCCCTCGCCCAACAACACCAGCACGCCATCCGTGACCGCCTGACCGCACAGGCTGGTGCCTGCCGCACGAAAAGTCACCGGGCGCTGATTGCTTCGGGCGATGTCCATCACCGCGCGCACTTCGTCCTCGGTTTGCACCACCGTGACCACCTCGGGTATCAAACGGTAAAAACTGCCATCGGTGCCATAGGCCAGGCGGCGCAGTTCGTCGGTGATTACGCGCTCGGCGGGCAGGCGCTGGCGCAGGGCATTGATCAGCGTGGACACAGGGGGGCTCCTCCCGGCAAAGGGATTGATCGGGTTACAGGAAAAAAGTCGGCCCGCTCCTGTCTGCAAACAGGAGGAGCACAACGCCTTATGCGTTCAGGGCAGGGGGGCTAGGGGGGCGGCGGTAAGGCGGGCGTCATCGTCGCTCGTGGAGTCTGTCTCTGAGCCTGCGGGGTGCCGGTTGCAAAGGGGTACGCGCTGCTGTCCAACCACTTTGCTGGCGGGGCGTTAAAGCACGAAACCGAGTAGCCAACCAAGTGAGGGCACGGTAAGCGGTGGGGCGGCTATAGATGCGCGCCCACATCTGCCACATCCAGCTGACCTTCGGGTCGTAGCCCGCGCCTTGGCCCACCATGGCGGGCTGGGCGTGGGGAGCACTTTGGGCTTCGCTGCGCAGGCGGATCAAAAGCTCCGGAATGGGGATCTTGACCGGGCAAACCTCACCGCAGGCACCGCACAGGCTAGAGGCCGTGGGCAGCAAGTGGGTTTGCTCCAACCCCATCATGTGGGGTGAGATGATCTTGCCGATGGGGCCGGGGTAGGTGGTGCCATAAGCATGGCCGCCAATGCGGGTGTACACCGGGCAGTGGTTCATACAGGCACCGCAGCGGATACATTGCAACGTTTTGCGCAGTTGCTCATCGGCATAGGCTTGGCTGCGGCCATTGTCCAGCAGCACCAGATGTACTTCTTCGGGGCCGTCTTGCTCGCCGGGGCGGCGCGGGCCAGAGATCAAATTGAAATAGGTGGACACCGCCTGCCCGGTGGCCGAGCGCGTCAAGATCGAATACAGCGGTGCCACATGCTCTAGCTTTTCGACAATTTTCTCAATGCCAGTGATGGCAATATGCACCTTGGGCACGGTGGTACACATACGGCCATTGCCTTCGTTCTCTACCAGGCACAGGGTGCCGGTTTCGGCCACTGCAAAGTTGACGCCCGACAGGCCAATTTCTGCCTGCTCAAACTTTTCGCGCAGCACACGGCGGCCAATCTGGATCAGCGTGTCTACGTTGTCGGTGTAATCCACGCCCGGAATCTTCTCGGCAAACAGCTTGGCAATTTGCAGCTTGGTTTGGTGGATGGCGGGCATGATGATGTGCGAAGGCTTCTCGCCGGCCAATTGCACGATGTATTCGCCCATGTCCGATTCCAACGCACCAATGCCTGCGGCTTCCATGGCGTGGTTGAACTCGATCTCTTCGCTCACCATCGACTTGCCCTTCACAATCAGCTTGGCTGCGTGTTGGCGAGCAATGCCCAGCATGATGGCGTTGGCTGCTGCGGGGGTTTCGGCCCAATGCACTGTCACGCCGTTGCGCGTCAGGTTGGCTTCTAGCTGCTCCAGCAGGTCGGGCAGTTTGGACAAGCTGTATTGGCGAATGCGCTCGGACAGGCTGCGCAACGACTCCAACTCAGCCGGGTCAGGAAACTGCGCCGCCCGCTTGGCCATCAGAAAATCCATGGCCCCCCGAAAACTCTGGCGCAGGTGTGGGTCATTGACCGCGCTGTGCATACGCTCGCGCAGGGCTTGGGCCGAAACAAAAGCGATAGGCTGGGGTTGGGTGCTCATGGCGCCTCTCCTTCGGTGTGGGTGACGATCACCACCAGCTCTTTGGGGCCGTGGGCACCATAGGCCAAGGTTTGCTGGATATCGGCCGTTTTGGAAGGGCCAGAAATCAACAGGGCGTTGGTGGGCAGGCCCGCCGCCCAGCACTCGTTAACCAAGGCATCGAAGAAGGTCGGGTGGATGGTGCGCGCATCCAGCAGCGCAAAGTGGATGGGCGGCACCAGCGACAAAGTGCGCGGCTCCGCCTCCGACGCCCAAACGATCAGACTGCCCGTTTCGGCAATGGCGCCACGGGCTTGGGTAAATCCAGCATCCACACGGTGGAACAGATCGGCTTTCAATGTTTCAAACTGGCCCGCCCACGGGCGCAGCGTGGTTTGCCCCAAACCATCCGTTTGCAAGCGGCGGCCTGCGGGGGTGTCGGCACCATAGATCAGCGTGCCCACTTGCTTTTGTGCGCACAACCGGGCCAAAAGGTCAGGCCAATCGGCCTCGGTGCTCAGGTGGACTTGGGCTTGAAAACCCTCGATACCTGCACGAAAGCGCACCAGCCGTTGCGCAACAGATTCGCCACGGGCACGGGGAGCGTAATGGGCTTTCAGATCGGGCAGAGCATGGGGCTGCTCTGGCCGGTGGGCGCGCAGCTTGGCCAAAATGCGGTCGCGCGCGCTCATCGCTGCTCTCCGGCAGGCTGACCGCCCAAGCGGCGCAGCAAAAAGGTAGCCAAATGCTCGCCCAACAAGGCGGGCTTGCTGCCACTGGTGTGCTGCTGTTGCCATGCGGCGTGCCGGGTAATGTTGAGCATACAGCCGCAATCGGCCGTCACCATCTGCTGTGCGCCAGTGGCCTGTAGGGCGGCCACCTTGTCACTGACCATCGCGGTGGACACATCGGGGTGCTTGAGCGAGAAGGTACCACCAAAACCACAACATTCAGACTCGTGGTCGTGGTGGGCCAAGGTCACATTGCCCAGCCGTGCCAACAGTTCACGGCCAGCCAGATGGGTGCCCATCTCACGGCGGGCAGAGCACGAGGTATGCAGGGTGACGGTGGTGGCCGGGCCTTGATCGGGACGATTGAACCCCACCACATGGAGCAGGAACTCGGCCAGCTCATAAGTGCGTGCGGCAATGGCCTGCGCCTTGGCTTGGAGGACTGGATCATCGGCCACCACCTTTTCCCAGTGCCAGCGGATCATGCCCCCGCAAGAGCCTGATGGCACCACGATGGGATAGTCATCTGGAAACAAATCCAACTGCGATGCCACTACCTGCCGCGCCTCGCCCGGAAAGCCACTGGTAAACGCCGGTTGGCCGCAGCAGGTCTGATTCTCCGGAAAAATCACCCGGATGCCCTCCTGCTCCAGCAGGGCAATGGCGTCCAGCCCAGCCTCGGGCACAAACATGTCGACCAGACAGGTGCCATAAAAATACACCGCCTGCGGGCGGGATGGATAACTGCGCGCAGACGCGCCGGTTGCGGGATGACTCATCTGTGCTCCTGTCCGGGTGGCCCCCCGGTGTGTATCGCGTCACGCAGATACTGTGTCTCTTGCTTGGTAAATTGGCAAGACCAATTGACTGTGTGCAGCAAAATTTACCTAGGAACGCTAGCGAAGTCAATCCATTGCGCCTGCAATCCCTGTAATTTATGGAAAAAATAAGGGTAAACCTGTAGTGAAAGCCAGTTTTTTGCTACATACTCCCGAAAGAGAACATTAAAATTTTGGTCAGACCAATTTCTTCATACTCTTTATGGCTACTGGCAAGCTTGTCGTGCAGCGACTCTCGGACACCATCGTTCACGAACTAGAACGCCGCATCTTGGACGGTGCCTTGAAGCCCGGTGACCGCCTTCCACCAGAGCGTGAGTTGGCGGTGGAGTTGGGCGTCTCCCGCCCCTCATTGCGCGAGGCGATTCAAAAACTGGTGTCTAAAGGGATGCTGTTCAGCCGCCAAGGCGGTGGCACCTATGTCACCGACCAACCCGAGGCTGGTTTTACCGACCCTTGGCACAACATGCTGGCCCAGCACCCCAAGCTCCAAGACGATTTGCTGGAGTTTCGAGGTATGTTGGAAAAAGAAGCTGCACGTTTGGCCGCACGTCGGGCTACCGATGCCGACCGGCAACGCATTGGCGAAGCCTATGCCCGCGTCGATGCCCTGTTTGCCCAAGGCACCTCTACCGCCGTGTTGGCACAACAGGTCAAGGCCGACCTGGCCTTCCACCAAGCTGTGGCCGAAGCGGCCCACAATGTGATGATTGGTCACCTCACGGCCAGCCTGCTCAAAGTGATTAACGACCACATTGACCGCAACCTGCGCCACCTGCGCCGCAATGAAGAAGACTGGTGCCGCCTGCGTGAACAGCACCGTGCTGTGTGGGAAGCCATCCGCGATGCCGACCCCACTGCTGCCGTGCAAGCGGTAGAAGGCCATATCGCCTTTGTCCATGAAAGCATGAAAGCCCGTGCGCTGCATGAAGAGCGCGAACACCGGGCGCGGGTGCGTGGGTTAGGCGGAGATACCGAAGGGTAAAAGCACACCCACCCAGCCCCCTGCCATCAGCTAACCTCGCGCCCCTTACCACCTTGTTTATCTTTGGCCTTGGAGCACCTTTTGAGCCTTACCTTTGACGCCATCATCCTTGGGGCCGGTGCCGCCGGTCTGTTTTGTGCGGCCCAAGCAGGCCAGCGCGGCCTCAAGGTGCTGCTGATTGACCACGCCGAGCGCGTGGGCGAGAAAATCCGCATCTCTGGCGGTGGGCGCTGCAACTTTACCAACCGCGATTTGGATGTGCGTGCGCCGCACAAGCATTTTGTCGGGCAAAACCCACAGTTTTGCCGCTCGGCGCTGTCACGCTATACGCCGCAAGACTTTATCGCGCTGCTGCAAAAACACGGCATTCCCTTCCATGAGAAGCACAAAGGCCAATTGTTTTGCGACCGCTCGGCGGAAGACATCATCCAGATGCTGCTGGCCGAGTGCGCTGCTGGGCAGGTGCAACGCTGGCAACCCTGCAAGGTGCAAAAAATCGGTTTTGTCGCGACAGAATCTGGCGGCAGCTACCAGCTCGACACCAGCCAAGGCGTGGTGCAAGCCCCCAGCTTGGTGGTGGCTACGGGCGGACTGTCCATTCCCAAAATTGGCGCGACCGATCTGGGCTACCGGCTGGCACAGCAATTCAACATTCCGCTGGTCGAGCGCCACCCCGGCTTGGTGCCGCTGACCTTTGATGGCACGGATTGGGCACCCTACGCCCAATTGTCTGGGTTGGCCTTGCCGGTGAGCATCAGCACCGGCAGCAAAAAGAACCTGATGGCATTTGACGAAGATTTGCTCTTTACCCACCGGGGCTTGTCTGGCCCGGCGGTGTTGCAAATTTCCAGCTATTGGCAACAGGGCACGCCGCTATCACTCAATTTAGCCCCCACGGTCGATTTGCCCACTGCATTGGCACAGGCCAAGCTGCGCTCTCGCAAGCTGATTGCCAATGAGTTGGCGACGCTGGTGCCCAGCCGTTTGGCCGATGCTTGGGCCAGCCAAGAGGCCGATTGGCAGCGCCCCATCGCCGAAGCCTCTGATAAGGCCTTGGCCCGGCTGGCCGAGCGCCTGAGCCGCTGGCAACTCACCCCCACCGGCACCGAAGGCTACAAGAAGGCCGAAGTCACGCTGGGTGGCATCGACACCAAAGCCCTATCGCAACAAACCATGGAGGCCAAAGCGCAACCGGGGCTGTATTTTGTGGGCGAGGTGGTGGACATTACCGGCTGGTTGGGGGGCTACAACTTTCAATGGGCTTGGGCCAGCGCCTTTGCTTGCGCGCAAGGGCTGGCCGAGCGGGCGCAAGCCTTGGCCGCTACAGCCTGAGTTACACCCCAGAGCGTGCCAACACCGGGGCCAGTGCCTTCCCGGTGTGCGTACCGGCCCGCACCAGTGCTTCTGGCGTACCGGCTGCCACAATGCAGCCCCCCGCAGCGCCACCTTCTGGCCCCAAGTCCAGCACCCAATCGGCCTCGGCAATCACATCCAAGTCGTGTTCAATCACCAACACGCTGTGGCCACCGTCCACCAGCCGATGCAACACCCGAATCAGCCGATCCACATCGGCCATGTGCAGGCCCACGGTAGGTTCATCCAACACATACAAGGTGTGCGCGGCTTTTTGCCCGCGGCGTGTGATGTCATCGCGCACCTTGGTCAGCTCAGTCACCAGTTTGATGCGCTGGGCCTCACCACCGCTCAGGGTGGGGCTGGGCTGGCCCAAGGTCAGGTAGCCTAAGCCCACGTCTTGCAACAGTTGCAACGGGTGGGCAATCACTGGCATGGAGGCAAAAAAGCCCACGGCTTCGTCCACTTCCATGTTCAGCACCTCGCCGATGTGTTTGCCGCGCCAAGTCACTGCCAAGGTTTCGGGGTTGAAGCGCGCGCCGTGGCAAACCTCGCAGGGCACTTTCACATCGGGCAGAAAGCTCATGGCAATAGTACGGATGCCCGCCCCTTCGCAATGCGGGCAGCGGCCCGCGCCGGTATTAAAGCTAAAGCGCCCTGCACTGTAGCCACGCGCTTGGGCCTCTAGCGTTTGGGCAAACAGTTGCCGGATGTTGTCCCAAAAACCGATATAGGTGGCTGGACAGGAACGCGGGGTTTTGCCAATCGGGGTTTGATCGACTTCTAACACCCGCGCAATGCTCTCAAAGCCTTGCAGGCCGGTGCAACCGTGCAAGGGCGGGGCTTGGCCTGCGTCCATCGCTTGCCGTCCGGCCTGCGTGCTGCGCTGTTGCACCCATGCAGCCACATTGGTCAACAAGACATCACGCGCCAAGGTGGATTTGCCCGAGCCACTCACCCCCGTGACGGCCACCAGCCGGTGCAAGGGTACACGGGCCGTGACTTGCTGCAAGTTGTGCAACTGTGCCCCCTGCACCGTGAGCCAAGCCGTGTCTGCCGCATCGGTGGCCCGCCGGGCTTGCAAGGGGTGCTGCATGGCGTGCAACAGATAGCGGCCAGTTTGCGAATGGGGGGCTGCCGTCAGGTCGGCCACACTGCCTTGGGCTACCAACTGCCCACCACGCTGGCCCGCACCGGGGCCAATGTCGATCAGGTGTTCGGCCCGGCGGATGGTGTCTTCATCGTGTTCTACGACGACCAAGGTGTTGCCTTGGTCGCCCAATTTTTGCAGGGCGTTGAGCAGGATATGGTTGTCGCGTGGGTGCAAGCCAATGGTGGGCTCGTCCAACACATAGCACACCCCTTGCAGGTTGCTGCCCAATTGCGCTGCCAGCCGAATGCGTTGCGCCTCGCCGCCCGACAGCGTGGGCGCGCCCCGGTCGAGCGTCAGGTAGCCCAAGCCCACTTCTTGCAGAAATTGCAAACGGCTGCGGATTTCGGGAATCAAATCGCGTGCAATGCCTGCTTCGCGCTCACTCAAAGCCAGCTGGTTGAGCCAGTGCTGGATTTGCCCTATCGGCCAGCGAGCCACTTCGGTGATGCTGTGGCCGCCAAAGCGCACTGCGCGGGCCGTGGCGTTCAAGCGCGTGCCCTCGCAATGCGGGCAGGGGGTATCGGCGACTTCGTCGATGTCTGGCTCGGCAAAGGTTTGCTCGCGGCCTTTGTCTTTGTCGTCGCGCACCGAGTCGTCCAAGGCCTTGCGCTGCGCGGCAGTCAAGGCCACGCCCGTGCCGACGCAATGCGGACACCAACCATGCTTGCTGTTGTAGCTGAACAATGCGGGCTGCAATTCGGCATAGCTGGTGGCACAGACCGGGCAAGCCCGCAGGGTCGAATAGACCTGCAAGCGCCCAATGCCCGCGGTGCTACTGCCGGTTTGCATGGCCTCGCGCAATCCGTGTAAATTGCTCAAAACCTGCACCACGCCTTTGCCATGCTCTAGCGCCTTCGCCAAACCGGCGCGTAACAGGGCTTCTTGTTCTGGCAACACCTCCAAACTGAGGATAGGCAATTCAATCGAGTGCTCTTTGAAGCGGTCCAAACGTGGAAAGCCCGTGGTGGGCAAGAACTCGCCATCCACGCGCAGATGGGTGTGGCCGCGCTGGCGTGCCCAGTCGGCCAGTTCGGTATAAACGCCCTTGCGGTTCACCACCAGCGGGGCCAAGAGGCCAATCTGCTGGCCGCGAAACTCCGTCAGCCACTGGGCGGCAATGCGGTCAATGCTTTGTGGTTGCACTGGCGCATCGTCGTGGATGCAATGCTGCACCCCCAGCTTCACATACAGCAGGCGCAGAAAATGCCACACTTCGGTGGCCGTGCCCACGGTGGATTTGCGCCCGCCGCGTGACAGGCGCTGCTCAATCGCTACCGTGGGGGCAATGCCATACACCGCATCCACTTCGGGCCGCCCTGCCGGTTGCACCATGCTGCGGGCGTAGGCATTGAGCGATTCCAAATAACGGCGCTGGCCCTCGTTGAACAAAATATCAAACGCCAATGTGGATTTGCCCGAGCCGCTCACGCCCGTAATCACATTGAAGCGCCCGCGTGGAATCTCCACCGACAAGCCTTTCAAATTGTGTTCTTTGGCATTGACGATTTGGATGCACTCGGACATGGCGGGCGCATTGCTGGCGCTGGCCGGTGTGTCCCAATGGGCCCGTGGCTCTTGCACATTCAAAGGCGACACGCCCAACGCCTGCGCGTAGTCGCGCAAGGCTGCGCCGGTGTGGGACGTGGGGTGTTGGCGCAAGTCGTGCGGAGTGCCTTCTGCCACCATGCAGCCGCCACCCTCGCCGCCTTCGGGGCCAAGGTCTATCAGCCAGTCGCTGGCGCGAATCACATCCAAATTGTGTTCAATCACCACCAGCGAATGCCCCGCATCGACCAACTGGCGCAGCGCGCGCATCAGCTTGGCAATATCGTCAAAATGCAGGCCGGTGGTCGGTTCATCCAATAAGAACAAAGTGCCCTTGCGCGCCAGCGGTTGGCGCGACTTGCTGGCCGTGCGCCCCGCTTCGGCCAAATGGCCTGCCAGTTTGAGTCGTTGCGCCTCCCCACCCGATAGCGTAGGCACGGGCTGGCCCAAACGGATGTATTCCAGCCCCACATCCAACAGCGGGCGCAGGCCAGCCATTACGGCATGGTCTTGGGCAAACAGCACGGCGGCTTCGCTCACGGTCAGTTCCAACACCTGCGCTACGTTCAGGGTGCGCGTTTCCCACGCGTCAGCATCCGAGTCGGAAGTTTGCGGCTGGGTGCGTTCGATACACACTTCCAGAATTTCGGGCCGATAACGCTGGCCGTGGCAATCCGGGCAGCGCAAATAGACATCGCTCAAGAACTGCATTTCCACATGCTCAAAGCCCGAGCCACCACAGGTAGGGCAGCGCCCATCGCCACTGTTAAAACTGAACTTGGCGGCGGTGTAGCCACGCTGGCGTGCTACCGGCGTGCAGGCAAACAATTCACGGATGGCATCCCAAGCACCCACATAGCTGACCGGATTGGAGCGTGCCGTTTTGCCAATGGGTGATTGATCGACAAACACCACGGCGCTCAGATGTTCGGCCCCCAACAGCCGGTCGTGGATTCCGGGGGCTTCGGTGGCGAGCCCAAAATGGCGCATCAAGGCTGGGGCCAGCACATTTTGAATCAAGGTGGATTTGCCGGAGCCACTCACCCCCGTGACCGTGACCAAGCGTTGCAGTGGAAAGCCCACCGTCAAATTTTGCAAATTGTGCGCGCGCACCCCTTCCAGCAGCAGGCGCGGTGTGGCCTCGCTTACGGGGCGCTGAAAGCCCATGCCAATGTGCTTGCGCCCGCCCAAATAGTGGCCGGTCAGGGTATCGGCATGGCGCAGGGCATCGGTGCTGCCATCAAACACAATCTGGCCGCCCCGTTCACCTGGGCCTGGCCCCATATCGATGATGCGGTCGGCAGCCAGCATGGCGGCGGGGTCATGCTCTACCACCACCAGCGTGTTGCCCGCATCGCGCAGCCGCAACATGGCTTGGGTGATGCGGTGCATATCACGCGGGTGCAGGCCAATGCTAGGCTCATCCAACACAAACAAGGTGTTCACCAAGGACGTGCCCAGCGCCGTGGTCAGGTTGATGCGTTGTACTTCGCCGCCGCTCAAGGTGCGGCTTTGCCGGTCTAGTGTCAGGTAGCCAATGCCAACATCGCATAGGTATTGGAGCCGGGTGCTAATCTCGGTGTGCAATAAGCGCAAGGCTTGGGCATCGCTGCCTTGGCCGCTGCTGTCTAACCCGGCAAAAAATTGGCGCAAGCGGGCAATGGGCAGCCGCATCAAATCGTGCAGGCACAGGCCGGGCAGGGCTTCGAGTTGGGCGCGGCTCCACGCTACGCCCACCGGCATAAAGCGTTGCGCTGGCGGCAACACCGCATCGGCCTCTGCTTGGCTGCCGATGCGCCAGAGCAGGCTTTCGGTTTTCAGGCGCGCGCCAGCGCAGTGTGGGCATTCGGTGTAGCTGCGGTATTTGGACAGCAGCACCCGGATGTGCATTTTGTAGGCTTTGCTCTCTAAATAATCAAAAAAGCGTTGAATGCCATACCACTGCTGGTTCCATTGGCCGTTCCAACGGGGCGAGCCTTGCAGCACCCACTGCTGCTGCTCTGGCGTGAGCAAATTCCACGGTGTGTCGCGTGGGATGCCTTCGGCCTCGGCATGGCGCATCAGGTCGTCTTGGGCTTCTTTCCACGCCGGGGTTTGAATCACCTTGATACAGCCTTCGCGCAGCGTGCGCTTGCCATCGGGAATCACCAATCCCCAATCGACCCCAATCACGCGGCCAAAGCCCCGGCAGGTTTCGCACGCCCCCACCGCCGAGTTGAAGGAGAATGCCGATGGCAGTGGCTCGCTGTAGCGCAGGTCGCTGTCTGGGCAATGCAGGCCGGTAGAAAAACGCCAAGTTTCGGGGGCCGCTTCTGGCCCTTCGTGCAGCACCAACACCTGCAAGCGCCCGCTGCCGCGTTGCAAGGCCAGTTCAATCGCTTCGATGGCGCGGGCTTTTTCTACCTTGCCAATACGAAAGCGGTCGGCCACCACGTCCAGCACTTGGCGCGGCCCGCTGGGGGTATCGATGCTGCGCTGTGCCTGCACTTTGGTAAAGCCGCTGGCCAACAGCCATTGTTGGAGCTGCTCCGGGCTGGTATCGGCAGGCAGCTCTACGGCAAAGGTCAGTACCAACCGGGGGTCGGTGGTGGCACAGCGGTGCTGCAATTCGGCATAGATGCTTTCGGGGCTGTCGTGGCGCACCGGCTGCGCGGTTTGGCGGTCAAACAATCGACCACAACGCGCCAGCAGCAGCTTGAGGTGGTCGTTCAGCTCAGTCATGGTGCCCACGGTGGAGCGCGAACTGCGTACCGGATTGGTCTGGTCGATGGCAATGGCCGGTGGCACGCCCTCTATCGCATCCACAGCCGGTTTGTCCATGCGCTCCAAAAACTGGCGGGCATAGGCGCTAAAGGTTTCCACATAGCGGCGTTGGCCCTCGGCATACAGGGTATCAAACACCAAACTGGACTTGCCCGAACCGCTGGGGCCAGTGACCACGGTCAGCTCCCCGGTACGAATATCCAAATCAAGGTTTTGCAGATTGTGCTGACGGGCGCCACGAATGCGAATCAGGCCATCGCTCATCGAGAATCTTTCGGAAAAAGGAAAAGCCAAAAAATCCTAGGATGGTGCCCTAAGCCAGCAAAAGCAGCAGCCAAAGGTGTGTTGACAGGGTAGAACCTAGGGTAATTACCAACGGGTTTTCCCCAAGCAAATCAAATACTTAAATGACAGTTTTGAGCGATTTTCGTAAGGAGTTGGTCAGACGGCATTTGCAGAATGGGCCGATGCCTTAAAGCCCCTAGGGTTTTATTGCTTTCATCCATTTCTGAGGAGACGACGCAATGAGCGATTCGGTGGTAGACAAGATACAGCGCCATCCCAAATACTTAGAGTTGCAAGCCAAGCGCAACGGCCTAGGTGTCACCCTGACCATTATGATGATGATCGTGTACTACGGCTTCATCGCTTTGGTCGCCTTCAACAAGCCCTTCTTGGCCCAACCTATCGGTGCGGGTGTTACCTCGATTGGTATTCCTATCGGCATGGGCGTGATCGTTTTCACTATTGCCATCACTGGCTACTATGTCAATCGCGCCAACGGTGAGTTTGACCGCCTGACCCAAGAAATCCTGAAGGACGCTGCCAAATGAAGTCTCGTGTGCAATTGTTGGGCGCTCTGATGGCGCTATTGGCTGCCGGGGGCGCTTACGCCGCTGGCGGTGATGTGGGCCAAGCGGCCAAACAGGCCACCAACTGGACGGCCATCATCATGTTCGGCATCTTTGTGGCCGGCACCTTGTATATCACCAAATGGGCTGCTGCCAAGACCAAATCGGCGGCTGACTTCTATACCGGCGGTGGTGGCATCACGGGCTTCCAAAACGGTTTGGCCATTGCGGGCGACTACACGTCTGCCGCTTCCTTCTTGGGTATTTCGGCTGCGGTGATGGCTTCGGGCTTTGACGGCCTGATTTACTCGCTGGGCTTCTTGGTGGGCTGGCCCATCATCACCTTCCTGATGGCCGAGCGCCTGCGTAACTTGGGCAAGTTCACCTTTGCCGACGTGGCCGGTTATCGCTTCCAACAAACCCCCATCCGCGCCTTTGCTGCTTCTGGCACGCTGGTGGTGGTGGCCTTCTACCTGATCGCCCAAATGGTGGGTGCAGGTCAGCTGATCAAACTGCTGTTCGGTCTGGAATACTGGATGGCTGTGGTCATCGTGGGTGTGCTGATGATGGTGTACGTGCTGTTTGGCGGCATGACAGCCACCACTTGGGTGCAGATCATCAAGGCCGTGCTGCTGCTGTCGGGCGTGACCTTCATGGCCTTCATGGTGCTGGCCCAGTTTGGTTTCAGCCCCGAAGCACTGTTTGCCAAGGGTGTGGAAGTGCGTGCTGGTATTGCTGCCAACTCAGGCAAAACCCCTGAAGAGGCTGCCAAGGCTGGTTTGGCCATCATGGGCCCCGGTGGCTTCATCAAAGACCCCATCTCTGCCATTTCCTTCGGTATGGCCCTGATGTTCGGTACCGCTGGTCTGCCCCACATCCTGATGCGCTTCTTTACCGTGCCTGATGCCAAAGAAGCCCGTAAATCCGTGCTGTGGGCCACCACTTGGATTGGCTACTTCTACGTCCTGATCTTCATCATCGGTTTCGGCGCTATCACTTTGGTGCTGACCAACCCCGAGTACGCCGATACCGCCAAGGGCGTGATCCACGGCGGTGCAGGTACGGCCAACATGGCTGCGGTGCTGGTGGCCAAGTCGGTCGGTGGCAACGTGTTCTTCGGCTTTATCTCGGCTGTGGCCTTCGCTACCATTCTGGCTGTGGTGGCTGGCTTGACCTTGTCGGGCGCTTCTGCTGTGTCGCACGACCTGTACGCTACCGTCATCAAGAAGGGCAATGCCGACAGCGCATCCGAGCTGAAGGTTTCCCGCATGACCACCTTGGCTCTGGGCGTGATTGCTGTGGTGCTGGGTATTGCGTTTGAAAAGCAAAACATCGCCTTCATGGTGTCGCTGGCTTTCGCGATTGCTGCTTCGGCCAACTTCCCCGTGTTGTTCATGTCGGTGCTGTGGAAAGACTGCACCACCAAGGGTGCTGTGATCGGTGGCTTCTTGGGCCTGATCTCCTCTGTGGCCCTGACTGTGGTGTCGCCCTCGGTGTGGGAAGCCACGCTGGGCAATCCTAAGGGTTCGGCTCTGTTCCCCTACAGCTCGCCTGCTCTGTTCTCCATGACCATCGGCTTCTTGGGTGTTTGGTTGTTCTCTGTCATGGACAAGAGCGCCAATGCCGCCCGTGAACGTGCTGCCTTCCCCGCACAAAAAGTGCGTTCGGAAACCGGCCTGGGTGCCTCGGGTGCTTCTGGCCACTGAGCGTTGGGCCTGATAAGGGCGCTGTTGTTCTACAGTGGCGCCTTCCCCTGACAAAAACCGGGCCATCAGGCCCGGTTTTTTTATTGTCCCGCGGCACACTGCCCCCTGCATCAAGGAGACTCGATTGAAAGTGCTTGCGTGTATTCCTGCCGCTTTGCTTTGCACGGCTTGGTTGGTCACTATTCCGTCCAGCCAAGCTGGCACAACAGCCACCACTGTGCCGTATGCAGGCACCTGGAAAGGGAGCATTGGCCCACACAACGTCATGGTGTGCCTGTCTCCCCAAACGGCCCAGTATTACTCCCTTCAACAGCGGCGCGGTCTATGGCTAGAAGCCAAGGCCACCGGCCAAAGCAGCGAAGATGCGCTGGCCCAAGCCTTGCAAACAGGGCAACTGACCCTGACAGAACAAGTACGTGATGCAGGCAGCATTGAACTACGGCCCTTGGCCCATTGGCAACTGGAGCCCAATGCCCAAGGGGGGCTGCATGGCATCTGGCGTGACCTGACAGGACAGAAAAAACCGCCCATCCAGCTCACGCGCCTGCCCGCAGTGGCGGGGCGCCAGCAGGAAGACAGCGCCGCCTGTGGTGCCCAGTTTTATGCCCCCATTCAGGCCGCCCACACAGTGCAATCACACCCCCGGCAATACCAAGGGCGCAGCTATCAAGAATTGCGCACGCCCATTGCCCGTGCCTTGCAACTCCCCGGCAACAGCTCTGGCGTTGCGGCTTTCAATGCCTATGCGCGCCAATGGCTGGGTGAACAAGCCATACAAGATTACGAATGCACACGCATGGGCGGCAGCACTTGGGAGAGCACCCTAGAGCTGGTGTTCTGGACAGATACCACTTTGGTGTTGCGTGACTTTACGCCAGAGCTGTATTGCGGTGGTGCCCACGGCTTTTCCTCCGTCTCTCATCTGACATGGAATTTAGAGACCGGCCTGCCCACGGTGGTTTGGGATTGGCTCCAAGGGGGTGCCAAGGCGGCAGCTCCCCAACACACCCCCTCAGGAGAAGCCATACGCACCCCTCTGCGGGCGCTGCTGGAAAAGCATGACCCCCGCAACACCCCCGGAGACGATTGTGCCGAAGACTCCGAACACATGGAGATTGCCCAGCCCTATCCAACCCCGCAAGGACTGGTGTTTGAGACCCTGCATCCACATGCCATGCGGGCTTGCAACGACAGCATCACCCTGGCTTGGCGCCAATTGCAGCCCCTGCTAACACCCACAGGCAAGACGGCCATGCAACATTGGCGCAAAACCAACCGCTAGCACAGCGGGCCAGCACCAAGCCCATTTATGCGCTGGCCCCTAACTGGCGCAACTTGATAAAAGCCAGCGCAGCCATCACAGCATCATTGAGCGCATCGTGCGCATCGCGCCGGGGCAGCTGCAAATCGGTCATCAGGGTATCAAAGCGCAAATCAATATCGGCGTTCTCTTGCTGCCGATAGGGTGGAAGCTGGCGGAACTTGTAGTCGTAGTAAAGCGCAGACACCTCTACCTGGGGTTGTGGCAGACCTGTCCCCAACAACGGCCGCACCGCCCGATTGAGCATGGCTACATCAAACTCCAAAAAATAACCCACCAACGGACGACTGCCAATAAAGTGCAACAGCTCATGCATGGCTTGGGCCAAGGGCAGTCCTTGGGCCACATCGCGTTCACGCAGGCGGTGAATACGCACACTCTCCGCAGACACCCCTTTATCGGGGCGCACCAACAACTCTAGGCGCTGGCTGCTCAAGATGCGCTGGCCTGCAATGCGCACCGCCCCAATAGAGATGATCTCATCGCTGCGCACGTTCAGTCCGGTGGTTTCACAGTCGAGCGAGACCCACTCATCGGCAGGAGGGGCGTCCCAAAGAAAACGGTACTGTGGATCGCTGAGTTGGCGCAACTGCCATTGGCGTTGCCATTGCTGCAACCAGCGCCGGGGAGCCGGGGCCATGCTCATAGGGCATCCAATCGAAAACGCTGGTGCAACAGTGCCTTGAAGCGTTTGACCACCGACAGGGTGTCTTTGAGCAAATCGCGCTCCAGGCTGCTCAAATGCTCGGGCGTCACATCGCCACTGACGCAATGGCCGGTGTCCAACTCGGCCAACCCCGCCTTGAGGCGCAACCCCATCAAAAAGAACAGACTTTCGCTCAACTCGGCCCCTTGACTGGCACTGAGCGTGCCATCGGCCACCAAGGCCGAGATGCGCTCAGCGGTACTGGTGTGGACAATGCGCCGGGCCAAGGCCAAGCTGCGTACCCCATGCACAATAGGAAAGATGCCTTCCTTTTTCAGGTTCAGGCCACGCGCGCTGTGGCCGTTGCCCAACAGACGCGCCCACCAACTGGCATGGTGACCAAAAGACTCCACCACTGCGGCAAAACGGCCCAGCAGGGCATCGTTGTCAATGGCCAACTCCATCAGCCGAGCACGCACCTCGTCCAACAAACGGGCGTCACCAGCCACGGCATGGGCATCCATGAAGATAGCCAAATGCATCGGGCTATCGGCATCGGGCAACAAGAGCCATTGGCGCACCTTTTGCGCCCACATACTCACCGAATCACGCCAAGCAGAATTGCTCACCATGATGTAGCCTGGGCATTCTGGATAACCAAAACGAATCAATGCCTGAGAAAACCGCTGGCAAATGGCGTCTAACTCTGCTGGCGGGGTGTAGCCATCGCGCAAGATCAAGCCGTTGTCTTGGTCGGTCTTGAGCAGTTGTTCGCCCCGGCCCTCACTGCCCATCACAAACAGACAACTGTTGCTCACCAAATCTGGCGGTGCGAGCATCTGCCATGCACGCTCAAACAGCCGGGCATTGAGTTGCTGCACCAAGGTAGCCATTAAACGAATACGGGTGCCCCCCCGGTAGAGCAAGGCCACCAACCGTGTGATCTGTGCAGCAGCCTGCTCCAGTGCTGCCAAATCGGGGGCTTGTTCAATCTGCACCGTAATCAGGTGCGAGTGGTTAGCCAAGAAGCTGAACATGTCCAGCGCCTCGAGAATGCCATGGATTTTTCCCTGTTCATCCACCACCACCAGTCTATGGACACGGCTGCGCAACAACAAGGCCATGGCATCGCCCAACTGATCGCCAGGGCGTATCGTGACGACTGGACTGCTAGCAAACTCACCCACAGTCAGTTCGTGGAGCGGGCGGCCATCCAACACGGCCCGCTGCAAGGTGGTGTTGCTGAAAATGCCCAACTGCCCACCGGGCAAGTCTGTGACCAACACACTGTTGGTGCGCTGTGCCTGAAACAAATGCACCACAGAGATGATGTCGGTCTGCGCATCTACCGTGTGGGCTGGGCGCAGATAGGTCGCATCCACCCGTGCCAAGGTGAGCGACTGCAACTCGTGCTCATCGCCCCGTTGTGCCAAGGTGTTGAGCTTGTGCCCAATATCGGAAAACAACAAGGCACCAAAGGTGGCGTTGCGGGCAATCAGTTCATTCACGGCCTCATGGGTGAGCTGGTAAGCCACCACCTCTTCGGCAGCCACAAACCGGCTGCTAACACGCCCAGCCACCAAGCCCCGACCATCAAAAGTATCATCGGGGCCGTAAGTTGCCAACACCTCCTCGCTTTCACTCTGCGTGACATAGCCCTTGATGATGATGAACAGGTGCGTGGGTACGGCCCCCACATCCAGCACCACTGCACCCTCCGGGAAATAGGCAATATCCACACTCTTGCGTACCAGCCCCTGCTCTTCGGGGTTCAGGCAGTCAAACGGTGAAGCGGAAAAATTGAAGGCATTGGGCATAGAGCCCATTCAACCCGGTGGGCCTTGCAAAAGGCTTGCACCTGGCATCAGGGTTTTCCAGTGCGCTCGCCCATTGCATCAACCACCTGTGCCTGCCTTGGCACTGGGGCTGTGCTGCCTTGCGGCCCCCATGTCCGACCCGTAGACCATACGCTGTCTGATGCTCCCGTGTACACACGCTGCGCCGTGCTTTTTGCCATACTGCCCAATACGACAGCACCGACCAAGGCCGTGATATCCACACCAAGGCTGGCAATGGAGTGGTGCGCCCAAAGCCCTGAAGCGGGCATGCACCATGCCAACAGGGTCGTCAGGGGGATAGCCAGTGTCAGTAGCGAGGCCAGCCAAAGCAAATGCACAGCGGCCCGGCCTGCGCCCTGCCAACATGCCCAAGCAATGCAGCCCCCAAAGGCGGTGTAATACATGCCAGCCAGCCACGGATTGGCATCTCCTAGCAGCACATGCAGCCATTTGCTGCCCACCATTGCCAATGAAACACCACTGACACACCCCAAAGACACCCCGACCGTCACGGCAGCCATCAGTCGCGTATCGAGCCGCTGCATGGGCACACTGGGGCTCTGGCGTCCTTGCCTCTTGCGTCGGCTTTCCACCCACAGAAGGTTGCCACTGTAAAAAAGCCAAGCCCCTGCCAACCCCAGTAAAAAATACAACCACTGCACTGCTACGCCACCAAATGCGGCCATGTGCAGCGCAAAGAAGCTGCTGATAAAAAGGTTGGCTGTATTTTGGGCACCCGGCAGAAAATCGGTGTTCAGAATCTTGCCACTGTAGGGGTCTATCGCCAAAAACCCCCCTCGGGCTCGGGGTGACACAGCCGAAGGATCTTTGCCCCAAACACGCACCACGGCCCGTGCCCCCGTTACCTGCTGGTATTGCAGCAAAGATGGCTCAAACCCTGGGGCCGATTGGCGTGCGGTATAGAGCAAATCCTCGGGTGACAGCATCAGGGCTGGGTTTTTGCCTGGCACAGGATGCGGCGGTGCCGTGGAAGGTCGCTGAAATGCTGTAGCCCATCGGCCATCGTGCAACAGCTTGTCTTGAACAAAGTAAATACCGTCGTGGTAGGCAAACACGATGGCCGTCAGCACCATGACCAAATGAAAGGGCAAACTCACAATGCCCACCACATTGTGGGCATCAAGCCACATGCGTTTGAGGTTCTTGCCTATCCGCAAAGCAAAGAAATCCTTGACCAAGGATGGCATCAAAACCACCACCCCAGACACCAGCGCCAGCGCATACAGAACAGCCACCCCACCCATCAACCAACGGTTGGGATCACTATCCACGGGCAATCCCACAACCCGGTGGAGCACATCTATCAAAGAGGCCAATTGCGAAGGCTGCGAGGCCGCCACCTGCACCTGGCCCTGCGCATCCAGCGTGGCAACATAGTGCCGCGCTTGGGTGTCATCATGGTCGTCTGCCTGCGGATCGCGCACCTGCCAGCCCATGCGTGCCGGGACATGCTCGGCATCTTGGAGGTAAATACTAAAGTCCTTGGCCACTTCAGGGTGGGCCTCCAAGGTCTGGAGGATCAATGACTGGGTTTGGGCCAACGGCACCCAGCGCACCTGCTGGGGTGGAGTCGCCCAGCGGGTCAAGGGCTCTTTGAAAATGGTGAGGGCACCGGCATAGAAGGCAATGAACAAAGCCAACCCAGACAGAATGCCTGTCCAAGTATGAACCGATTTGTAAATGCGGACAAAATCGCTTCTCATGGTGATGGGATACAGAGCTTCAAAACAGACGCCATAGAGCTAACGTGCCCGATGCCAGCAATGCCACACTGCCCAGCCAACACCAAGCGCGGATGCCGCTAGAAAAGAAATACACGCCAGCCAATACCCCCAAGGCAATCGGCGCAAACATCCACATCGCCAACTGCCCACGGACAGCCAACGGCATGTCTGGATGGAGGTAAGAAAACCAGCCGCTGCCAGCCAATCCCAGCACCACGCCCCACACGATGCCCGCCAATGTTTTGGACAGCCAGTCCCGCTGAATGGGGAGATCTTTCTGCTTGTGCGTCATGTCATCACTTACGGCCAAGGTGGGCCAATGCACCCACATACGGCAGTGCAACAAAGACCCACATCAAGGTGGTACACAGCACAAAAAAGGCCGTTAACCCGTGCATGGCTTGCAGCAAACTACTCCAACCTAACAACAGCAAAAAAACACCCACACTGTGGGCTGGAAGCCTAGGCCATGACACCGCACACCAACTCTGGTGGGGAGATGCCAGATAAATGCCAACGCAACCGGATGCAATGGCCAGCAAGCCTATGACAATAAAAAAGGTCATGGTGTGGCTGCTACCGAGTGGGACGGAGCTTGCTCCATGAAAAACTGCATGCCACGCGTCATGGCGGGCAACCATGCGGGGCCGTGGTTTTCGCCAGCCAATTCGTAATAGACCGTGTTGGCATCACTCCAGCCCGGCAACTCGCGCAATTGGTGCGCCAAATGGCGCGCTGGCATCACCATAGGCCGTTGGGCCCACAAGGCCCGCACCTCTGGTGGATAGTTTCCTTTGGGTGGATCGTCCTCCAAGGTACCCACACTGATCTGCACCCGTGGCCTTGCGGCGCTGCGCACCAGATTCGGCCACCCAGCCAAAACCCGTTTGTCTTGCCACCAAATAGATGGGCTAGACAACAAATAGGTGCTGAAACTGGTGGGGCGGGTCAACAACGCGTGCAATGCCAACAATCCCCCAAAAGAATGACCAAACAATGCCTGCCGCTGGCTGTCGATGGGGTAGCGGGCGGCCACCATAGGTTTGACTTCTCGGTCGATGAAATCCAGAAAATGGTCAGCTCCCCCTTCGGTGGCTGGGGGGTGTGGGCTCTGGGCACCGGGGGTGTAGTCTCGTTGGCGTGCAGCCACATCAAAATCACGATCGCCAGGGTAGCCAATGCCCACCACCAAAGGGGGCTGGTGGCCAGTCACATCACGGCGGCTAGCCACACTGCGTGCCAAAAAGGCTGCCACCGGAAAGGCGGCATTGCCATCCAACACATAGAGCACCGGATAGCCTTGCTTGGGTGCTGGCGCATCTGGCACCGACATCAAAATACGGTAGGGGTATCCGGTAGTGCGCGCCCGAATGTCCAGCTGCTGTGCCGCAGTCAATGCCACCGTGGCCCAACCACTGTCCACGGCTTGCGCATGGGCAGGCAAAGACATCAGGATGCCCCACACCAGGCTGCTGCACAGCAGCCCTAAATTGTGCAATCGGCGCATCGGCGTCAGAAATCAACCGTGGCAGACACCGACACCGTGCGAGGTGCCCCCAAAGTAGCCATAGCGTAACTGTCGCTAAAGCTGCCAGACCAATAGCGCCGATCCAACAGGTTGTTGACGTTCAGACGCAGCACCGTTTTGCGTCCCTGCCAATCCATAGCGTAGCGCACCCCGGCATCCAATGTGGCCCAGCCAGGAATGCGCTGTTGGTTGGCCGCATCCAAATATTGGCCACTGGTGGCCGTCATGCGGCCACTGAGGGTCAGGCCTGGCACCGCAGATGCATCCCACTCTAGCCCCAGATTGGCCTGCCAGCGTGGTACGCCAATAGCGGTGTTGCCATCGTAGCGACCATAGGCCGTTTTTGTCTGCACACCTTGGTTATAGGATGCTCCCCCCAACAAACGCACATTGCGCACCAACGCACCCCAGGTGTTCCACTCTAGGCCACGCACCTGTTTTTCTCCATCATCGGTATAGGTGGGATGGTCACTGCTACCCAGGGCCACCATCGTGGGCTTGGTGATTTGAAACAAACCCAAGGTGTGGGCAAAACGGCCCGCATCCCATTTAACCCCAATTTCTTTTTGCTGGGTTTGGTAGGGTTCAAAGACAAAGTTTCTATTGGTGGCCTGTGCATCGCTGACGGTATCGCCCTTGCTTAAACCCTCGGTGTAGTTGGCGTACAGGGCGACCGTTGGCCCCCAAGGCTTGACCACCAGAGCCAAGGCTGGTGACACCGTACTTTTGTCGTATTGCGCCGTCACAGCCCCCGTGCTGGCATGGTAATTGTTAGTTTGGATGCGCTGGTGGCGCAGACCCCATGTCATGCGGATGCGGTCTTCCATGAACGAGAGCGTATCGATCAGCGCCAAACTCGACAGCGAGGTGTCACTGGTCTTGGGCGCTACACCGGGCGGCGCTGGCATGACCAGATTTTTTTCTGGCTGATAGATATTGGAAGTGGCCGTGGCCGAAACCGTGGCCGAGCCGCTTTTCTGCTCCAGACGGGTGGCGTGCAGGGTCAACTCATGGTCTACCGATGCAGTGCTAAAGCGCGCACGCAGGCCAGCTTCTAATGCCACGTTGTCTGTGAATGAGCGCGTGCCGTTGGTGGCCGCAGTGAAGTTGCCATTGGCTGCAATGTTGCGGGCATGGGTGCCGTTGATAAATCCGGTCTGCTCAAACCCCATCACCCCCACCCCAGCAAAAGCCGATAGGTGCCGGTTGAACGCATACTCTGCCCGGCCCATCACTGCTTTGCTTTCCAACGCACCACTGGCCCCAGGAAAGACCGTCTTGTGCGGATCTACCGCAGCAGGTATGGGGGTGGTGCTCTGAAACCAATACATAGCGGGTATGCCACCTGCAAAGGATTCATGGCTGTAATAGGCATCCAATGAGGCCGTCAATGCCTGACCACGGTAATCCCAAGCCCCAGACAGGAACTCGCGCTTTTTAGACTGACCATCGAGCTCCGTGTCTCCATCGCCCAAAGCGCCATTGATCCGGACACCCCATTCCTTGTTTTCGCCAAAGCGGCGCCCCAAGTCCAGCCCAGTCGTCCACTGCCCTGCCGATTGGTAGCCCAACGCAACCTGCGACAACGGATCATCGCCTGCCCGCTTGGGCACCAGATTGATCACTCCACCCACCCCACCCCCCGGAGGCATACCACTGAACAAGGCAGAGGGGCCCTTGAGCACTTCGACCCGTTCTATCGATTCCAGTGGTGCATGGCCCATAGGGGCCAAGCCAAACATGCCGTGGATAGCCAATTCTGACGAACTGACATCAAAGCCCCGAATACGATAGTTTTCGTAGGCATGCCCACTGGACGTGGTAAAGCGTACAGAAGCATCATTGACCATCACGTCCGCCAAATTGCGGGCCTGTTGATTGACAATCAACTCAGAGGTATAGCTGCTGATGCTGAAGGGCGTATCCCACACGCTCTGATTACCCAAAGCCCCCAGGCGCGCCCCTTGGGCCACTTGACCACCGGCATACGGTGCAGGGGTATCGGATGGGCGCTCAGCACTGGCTGAAACACGAACGGCAGGCAAGGTCAAGGCGTCTGCGGCTGCGCTGTGGGGGGCAGATTGAGACCAGCTCCATGAAGGAGCACTGAGGATGCTGACCGCAAGGGCAACAGGGGTCATTCGCAGCATGGTGTATTCCTATTCAGAGATGCACTGGCTGGCAAACGCTGGCTGTTGTGCTTGAGTTATGGGGTTGGCACGGGGGCATCTTGGGCACTCAGCGTGCCCCAAACTAAATTGTAATCAATAATCATTATCAATAAAAGATACCACAACCCAGCATGCAAGGCGCTGCACGCGGTCATCACCGCCAAATTAGCAAATGACAATTTGAACACAAACACCAATAGTATTAAACTAATTACAAATAAGAACTATTCTCAAATAGAATTGGGCTGCAATCACTGAATGACCTTCTTCCTACATACAGGAGCGATGCGATGGACTCACACCCCGCAGATCAAGAGTACGAGCTGTCTGGCGCAGAGGCCGTATTGGCTGCCACTTTGGCACTGATGACTGGCCACGCACAGAGTGCCTGTGCCAGCCAACAAACATGGATGGCACACAAGATTCGTACCCATCTGGATTTGCTGTGTCGGCATCCAGGACTGTCGCTGGAGTTGCGCCGCATGATCCATAGCCTGTACCACCATTGGCAAGTGCTGGCTGGGCCGAGCCATTCCTGCCCATCCAGCATCACGTGGTCACACACGCCATACCGTTACCCGATGGCTTCATGGATTCAATAAACCACATGGCTGATCCACTGCATTCCTCGGTTCATCCCCCGGTTGAAGATGTGGCCCTGATCGGCCCAGCAGGGCGCTTACAGCCACGGGTGGGCCCGTGGGCTAGCACCACCTACGGCAAGGTGGTGGCCCAAGAAACCGACATACTCCGATTGCGTGTTCAGTTGCTGCTGGCACGAACGGCTTCTTTATGGGGCGCATTGCCAAGTCTGACACGCAATACCTGAACCCTTGTTGGTTGGGATTGCCCCTGTCACTTGGCTGGTGCAGAAGGCAGGCCATTGGGCACCTGGGCCACTTGTTGCCAGTGGCTATCAAACCAAGTGTCGCCCTCTAGGTAGGCGCGCAGCATAGGCAGGCTGTCCAGCCCCCAAAAAATCTTGCCATCCACTTCAAAGGCCGGCACGCCAAACACCCCTCGATCGGCAGCCGCTTCGGTATTGGCCCAAAGCAAGTTCTTGGGATCATCACCGCCGGGTTGGTGCTGCTCGACCAAGGCCGGGCTGAGGGCTTCGAGTCGGGCGGGGTCTAAAGCATCGTGACCGCCTTGCCACACATGGCGCAACAACGTGCCCGCCGTAAAGCGGTTAATGCTGCCATCCATGCTGCAAGCCAGTGCCAAGCGCAACAATGGCAGGGGCGGGAAAGGATGGCGGGCGGGCATCTGCACTGGGATGCCCAAGCTGTGGCCCAACCAAGTGACGTGGCGATAAGTCCAATCGCGCTTGGACGGAATGCCCGCCGGGCCAGGATTGCCCTGTGCTTGCAAGAGTGCCCCCAGCAAGATGGGGCGGTACTCGACACTGTAGCTCAGCCCCTCCAGCACCTGTGGCAATTTTTCAAAGGCCAGCCAAGCATAGGGCGAGACGAAATCCAAGTAAAAAGTAATGTGCTTCATGGTTGCGCTGGCTGTGTAGTGGCAGTAGGGGGAAAGGCAAAGCCCGCACGCTGTGCCAGCCGGCTCCAGATACCTAGGCGTTCGGCGCTGTCGGCCCCAGCCCAAGCGCGGATTTCTGGGATCGTGCGGAAACAGCCTTCGCAATGGCTCTGATCAGCACTCATGCGGCACACGGCAATGCAGGGCGAGGGCACGCCCTCGTCACTGTCGGGAGCAAAATAACCCGCCTCGGCTAGCAATTGGGCACGGGCGGCAATAGGTGGGGAAGAGGTGGCTTCCATATTCTTTCTGGAAAAATGGCTGCCATCATCCCACTATTTGGTAGCTTTTTGCGCTCTATCCCGCTCGGCGATTCAGCAGCGCCACCGCCACGCGCGAATGCGACTTGCGCCCCAAAAATTCGCTGATATAGCTGCCAGCGTCAATCAGCTTGTCCAAGTCAATACCTGTGTCGATGCCCATGCCGTGCAGCATATAAACCACATCTTCGGTCGCCACGTTGCCCGTAGCCCCCTTGGCGTAAGGGCAGCCACCCAAACCAGCCACCGAGGATTGGAAGTTCCACACCCCCATTTCGAGCGCCGCCAGCGTATTGGACAGGGCTTGGCCGTAGGTGTCGTGGAAATGGCCCGAGATGTTGTCGATGCTGTAGTGGCGCAGGGTGGCCTCGATGGCCGCTTGCACCTTGCGCGGTGTCCCAGCACCAATGGTGTCGGCCACATCGACCCGTTGCACGCCGATTTGCTTGAGCAAGCCCGCCAGATAGCCCACGCGCTCGGGGGCAATCTCGCCCTCGTAGGGGCAACCCACGGTGCAACTCATGGCAGCGCGCACACCAATGCCCGCCGCCAAAGCGGCTTGCACGACCGGCGCAAAGCGTTCGATGCTTTCAGCAATGCTGCAATTGATGTTTTTCTGGCTAAAGGCTTCGCTGGCCGCGCCAAACACGACGATTTCGTTCGACTGCGAGGCCAGCGCCGCCTCGTAACCCTGCATATTGGGCGTGAGGACGGAATAACGCACCCCCGGTTGGCGCTGGATGCCCGCCATGACCTGCGCGTTGTCGGCCATTTGCGGCACCCATTTGGGGCTGACAAAGCTGGTGACTTCAATCTCTTGCAGGCCCGCGTCTTGCAGACGTTGCACCAAGCCGATTTTGACGTCGGCGGGCACGGGGGTTTTTTCGTTTTGCAGGCCATCGCGTGGCCCGACATCGATCAGCCGCACGCGGCTGGGGAGTTGGTTCAGGCTCATGCGGCGGCCTCGGCAACTTGCAGTTGCAACAGTTCTGCGCCTTCGCTCACTTGGTCGCCGGGTGCATAGAGCAGTTCTAGCACCACGCCATCGGCGGGGGCGGCAATGGTGTGTTCCATTTTCATGGCTTCCATCACGGCCAGAGGTTGGCCCTTGCTCACCTTGTCACCTGCTTGCACAGCAAACGAGACCACCTTGCCCGGCATCGGGGCCGTGAGGCGGCCACCTTCAGCCTGGGTTTCGCCCGCGTGCGCCAGCAGGTCGATTTCGACAATCTGTGTGGCCCCGCGTGCGGCAAACACTTGCAGGGTTTCGCCTTGGGCATACACGTTGACCAAGGCACGTTCTTCGGCAAATTGCAATTCAATCTGGCCGTTGCCCAGAGCTTGGAAGCTCAAAGCACCGCTGGCGGCACTGGCGCTGCTGCCTTGGCCGGGTTGCACCGCCAATTGCAGCGCCCCCCCCCCCAAATAGGTGAGTTGGGCGCTGGCTGGTGCGCCGCCAAACTCAAAAGCAAAGCTGCGCTGGGTGCGGCCATGCGAGCGCCAACCATCGCGGCGGCTAAACGGGTCTACGCCTTCCAAGGTTTGCTCGGCCAGCAGGGTTTGGGCCACGGCAGCGGCAGCGGCGAGCGGCAGGCCGACGGTTTCTTGACCAAACAGCACCGCGGCTTCGCGCGGGATCAAAGCCGTATCGAGTTGCGCTTGGGCAAAGGACGGGCTGCGGGCCACTAAGCGCAAAAACTGCACGTTGTTCGCCAGCCCAACGATATGGGTTTGGGCCAAGGCTTCATCCAGACGGGCCAAGGCTTGCTCGCGTGTGTCGCCATGCACGATGAGTTTGGCAATCATCGGGTCATAGAACGGGCTGATGGTGTCGCCTTCGCGCACGCCATCGTCAAAGCGCACCTCGCCCCGGCTAAAGCTGGTGCAAGCTGGCTTGCGGTACACGGCCAGCGTGCCGGTGGCGGGCAAGAATTGGTTTTCGGGGTTTTCGGCGCAAATACGCGCCTCAATGGCATGGCCGGTGATTTGCAATTGCTCTTGGCGCAGTGGCAGCGGCTCGCCGGCGGCCACGCGCAATTGCCATTCCACCAAATCTTGGCCGGTGATAGCTTCGGTCACGGGGTGCTCTACCTGCAAGCGGGTGTTCATCTCCATGAAGAAGAAGGCCATGCTGCCATCGGGGCGTTGCTCGACGATGAACTCGACCGTGCCAGCACCGACATAGTTCACTGCACGGGCTGCCGACACCGCAGCCAGCCCCATTTGGGCACGCATTTCGGCGCTCATGCCGGGGGCCGGGGCTTCTTCCAGCACCTTTTGGTGGCGGCGCTGCACCGAGCAATCGCGCTCAAACAGATAGACGTAGTTGCCCTGCGTGTCGCCAAACACTTGGATTTCAATGTGGCGGGGGCGCTGCACGTATTTTTCAATCAGCACGGCATCATCGCCAAAGCTGTTGATGGCTTCGCGCTGGCACGAGGCCAGGGCTGCGGCAAAGTCTTCGCTTTTCTCCACCACGCGCATCCCTTTGCCACCACCACCGGCACTGGCTTTGATCAGCGCCGGGTAGCCAATGCGGTCGGCTTCGGCTTGCAGCAGGACTGGGTCTTGGTTAGCACCGTGGTAGCCGGGCACCAAAGGCACGCCCGCTTTTTCCATCAGTTGCTTGGATTCGGCCTTCAGGCCCATCGCTTGGATGGCCGAGGCGGGCGGGCCAATGAAGACCAAACCGGCATTAGCGCAGGCTTGGGCAAATTCTTCGTTCTCGCTCAAGAAGCCGTAACCGGGGTGGATGGCCTGTGCGCCCGTGGCTTTGGCCGCTTCGATGATGCGTTCCCAGCGCAGGTAGCTTTCTTTGGGGGCGCTGCCACCAATATGCACGGCTTCGTCGCAAGCGGCGACATGCTTGGCATGGGCATCGGCATCGGAATACACGGCCACGGTTTTCACGCCCAAACGGTGGGCAGTGGCAGCCACGCGGCAGGCGATTTCACCGCGGTTGGCAATCAGGATTTTTTAAACATGGTAGTTCTTTCCAATGTTCTTTGAAGGGGTCAGGCCAACCAGCGGGGTTTGCGTTTTTGCAAGAAGGATTGCACGCCCTCTTTGCCTTCGCTGCTGGCGCGGATGTCGGCAATGCTTTCTACGGTGGCGGCAATCAGTTCAGTGTTGATGTCACGCTCGGCCACGTCTTGCAGCAGTTTTTTGCAGGCCCGCACGGCATTGGGGCTGGCTACGGTGATGGCCTTGGCCAATTCATCCACTTTGGCATCCAGTGCTTCTGCGGCTACCACAGCATGGACAAAACCGATACGCAGCGCCTCGGCCGCATCAAAACGCTCGGCGGTCAGGAAGTAGCGGTGCGCCGCGCGTGGCCCCATAGAGCGAATCACATAGGGGCTGATAGTGGCTGGAATCAGGCCGAGCTTGACTTCGCTCAGGCAAAAACCGGCACTGTCTACGCTCACCGCCATATCGCAGGCGGCTACCAAGCCCATGCCACCGGCATAGACATCGCCCTGCACGCGCGCAATGGTCGGTTTGGGGCATTCGTAAATCACACGCAGCATCTCGGCCAGCTTGCCTGCGTCTTGCAGGTTCTCGCCGCGTGTGTAGTCGGCCATACGGCGCATCCAATTGAGGTTGGCCCCGGCACAAAAGGCCGGGCCTTGCGCGGCCAACACCACCACGCGTACCTCGTCGCGGCTACCCACCTCGGCAAAGGCGGCGGTGATGTCGGCAATCACCTCATCGCTGAAGGCGTTGCGCACTTCGGGCTGGGTCAGGGTGATGGTGGCACGGGGGCCGTCGTAGGTGATAGAGAGGGCGCTCATATTCAATCCCCTCTATCACATACGGAAGATGCCAAACTTGGTGTCTTCTATCGGCGCGTTGCGCGTGGCCGATAGGCCCAGCGCCAGCACGCGGCGGGTGTCGGCGGGGTCAATCACGCCATCGTCCCACAGGCGGGCGCTGGCATAGTAGGGGTGGCCTTGGTCTTCGTATTGGCGGCGAATCGGGGCTTTGAAGGCTTCTTCTTCTTCCATGCTCCACGTGCCGCCCTTGGCTTCGATGCCATCGCGCTTAACGGTCGCCAGCACGCCTGCGGCCTGTTCGCCCCCCATGACGGAAATACGCGCATTGGGCCACATCCACAAAAAGCGTGGGCTGTAAGCGCGGCCACACATGCCGTAGTTGCCCGCACCAAAGCTGCCACCGATGATGATGGTGAACTTGGGCACGCTGGCCGTGGCTACCGCCGTCACCATCTTGGCACCATTGCGCGCGATGCCCTCGTTTTCGTACTTGCGCCCCACCATAAAGCCGGTGATGTTTTGCAAGAACACTAGCGGAATTTTGCGCTGACAGCACAGCTCGATAAAGTGCGCCCCCTTGAGGGCCGACTCAGAAAACAAGATGCCATTGTTGGCAATGATGCCCACTTGCATACCTTCAATGCGGGCAAAGCCCGTGACCAAGGTAGTGCCGTAGCGGGCTTTGAACTCGTCAAACTCGCTGCCATCGACAATGCGGGCGATGATTTCGCGCACATCAAACGGCTTGCGCGTATCGGCAGGAATCACGCCATACAACTCTTCAGCCTGAAACAAAGGCGGCACCGGGGCGGTATCGGCTGGGTTGGGGGTTTTGCTACGGTTGAGGTTGCGTACCGCATTGCGGGCCAAGGCCAGTGCGTGCATATCGTTTTGTGCCAGATGGTCGGCCACCCCCGATAGGCGGGTATGCACATCGCCACCGCCCAAGTCTTCGGCACTGACCACTTCGCCCGTGGCTGCTTTCACCAACGGTGGGCCACCCAAAAAGATGGTGCCTTGGTTTTTCACGATGATGGATTCATCGCTCATGGCGGGCACATAAGCACCACCGGCGGTACAACTGCCCATGACCACGGCAATCTGCGCGATGCCATCGGCACTCATGGTGGCTTGGTTGTAGAAGATGCGGCCAAAGTGGTCGCGGTCGGGGAACACCTCGTCTTGGTTGGGCAAATTAGCACCACCCGAATCGACCAGATAAATACAGGGCAGGCGGTTTTGTGCGGCCACTTCTTGCGCCCGCAGGTGCTTTTTCACGGTGATGGGGTAGTAGGTGCCGCCCTTCACGGTGGCATCGTTGCAGACAATCATGCAATCAATGCCGCTGACGCGCCCAATACCGGCAATCACGCCAGCGCCAGGGGCATCGTTGTTGTACATGTTCAGCGCGGCCAACGGAGCCAGCTCTAAGAAGGGTGTGCCGGGGTCGAGCAGCATTTGCACGCGCTCACGCGGCAGCAGCTTGCCACGGGCGGTGTGTTTGGCGCGGGCCGCTTCGCCGCCACCGGCAAAAATTTTGGTGATTTGCGCGTTCAGGTCGGCCACCAGCGCACGCATGGCGTTGGCATTGGTCTGGAAGTCGGCCGAGCGGGCGTTGAGTTGACTCTGCAAAACGGGCATGGAGGTCTTTCCGGGGGCAAAAAGGGAACGATGTAGCGGTCAAGAATACGTCTTCTGGCGGTGTAGCGGGTGCCAGCAGGGTTGCAAATTGCGCCATACTGGGCCACACTGGTATCCGTGAATACCCTGATCTGTACTGCTTCTGCTGTGGCCTCGCCACTGTCTTTATCCAGCGGGCCGGCTGCTACGCCCATAGCCTTTGTCCAGGCCATTGTGCATGCCCTGGAACGCGCCCAAATCGACCCAACGCCCTTGTTGCAACAGGCACAAATTGCGCCAGCCCAACTGGAAAACCCTCAGTCCCGCATTACCGCTTGGCAGTTTGAACGCCTCTCAGATTTGGCTATGCGCACGCTCGATGATGAAGCCTTGGGCTGGTTTGAGCGCCGCCTGCCTTGGGGCAGCTATGGCATGTTGGTGCGTGCCTCCATCAGTTCGCCCACCTTGGGGGTAGCCTTGCGGCGTTGGTGTCGCCACCATAACTTACTGACCGAGGCCATCGCGCTCCAGCTAGAGACCCGTGATGGCATGGCAACATTGTCCTTAACCGAACGGCAGCACTTGGGCCTGCTGCGCGAGTTCTGTTTAGTTTCGGTGCTGCGCAATGCCCACGGCGTGGCCTGTTGGTTGATTGATTCGCGCATTCCGTTGCAGGGAGCGCAGTTTCCGTTTGCCGCTCCACCACACCAAGATGTTTACCCGCTGCTGTTTCCGGGGCCAGTGCAATGGGGCAGCAACCCGGCTTTACTGCGCTTTGATGCCCGTTACCTGAACTTGCCTTTAGCCCGCGACGAAGCCGCCTTGCGCCAAATGCTGCAACGCGCCCTACCACTGACGGTGCTGCAATACCGCCGCGACCGGCTGTTGGTGCAACGGGTGCGCCAAGTGCTAGCGGCAGACCCCGGTGCCAGCCACAGCGCCGAGGCACTGGCGTTGCGCTTGCACCTGTCACCGCGCACCTTGCACCGCCAACTCAAGGAAGAGGGTGCCTCCTTGCAGGCGTTGAAAGACGAGGTGCGCCGCGAGCGGGCCATCAGCCTGTTGCACCGCACCGAGCGCCCCATCAAGCAAGTAGCGCACGATACCGGCTTTACCAACGATAAGAGTTTTATCCGGGCTTTTCGGGGCTGGACGGGGCAATCCCCCGCCGAGTTTCGGCGCAATGCGCGCCAAGGGGCATAAAGGGAATCAGGCGTGGGCTGCGCTCATCGCCTCGTCCAAATGGCTTTCGAGCACATCCAAAATCTGCCCCTCTATACGACCTTCGGTTTGCAGGGTACGCATAAAGACCATCGCTTCTGGCCCCGTCAGTCCAGCCCGATAAGGGCGGTCTTGCACCATCGCTTGGAAAATATCGGCCACACGCAAAATACGGGCTTCTAAGGGCAGCACCTGGGCATCGACGTGGAACGGGTAGCCACTGCCCCCAGGCTCTTCGTGGTGATAAGCCGCCCACAACGCCACCTCTTCAAAGCCCAGAATGCTGCGCAAAATCTGGAAGGTCTCAAAGCTGTGGGTGTGAATAACTTGGCGTTCGTAGGCATCTAAAGCGCCTGGCTTTTCTAGGATTTCGTCAGGCACCCGCAGTTTTCCCAAATCATGCAACAGACCAGCCACTTCGATCTTGTCACATTGCTCTGCACTCACCCCCATGCACTGCGCCAACAAGCGCGATAGCCGGGCCACACCGTGGGAATGGCGCGCAGTAAAGGGACTTTTGGCATCCACAATACGGGCAAACAAATCTGCCACCTGGCGAATCTCGGGGCCATGCGCTGGAATGGGCTGGGCATGGGCCAATTGCTGTTGCAAGCATTGGTCTACTGCTCTGGGTTCAAGCCGCAACCAAAAAGCCTCTGTGTGCGAAATCTCCATAAAGGCCCGCACCAACTCCGGCGCAAAATGGCTGTCTACCCGCCGGGCAATTTCAGCACGAATGCCATCGGCATGGAACAACACCGCATGGCTGGCATAGTAAGGAGCCGCCAGAGTATCTACCCGATCCGTCAGGTACACCAGGTTGGCTTGCAGTGCAATCTCTGGTGCCAGCGCCAAGGTCTGCAACTTGGCCCACAGCGTGTGGTGGTAGCGGATGGGCAAGGCCATCTTGGCCAGTGGCACAAAATCTACCAACAGATCATGCCCCAAAATAGCATGTTCTTGGGAGCCTACCCAGTCAAACTCGGCCACCAAATGCTGGTGTGTACGGGTAGAGGAGACGCCAATATCGTGCAACATGCCCAACTCGAACATAAAGTCGCATACTGCAGGCTCCCAGCCCAGCACTTCAGCACAGGCCGAAGCCATAACACCCACCCGCTTACCGTGGGCAACGTCATCGACACCCACCAAGTCCAGCGCATCAGACAGGGCGTAGATGATATGGTGTAACTCAGCTTCCAAGGGCAGACTCGCTCAAGGCTCAATCACCCAACAGGGCAGGCAAATCAGCCAGTTTGGTCAGCACATCTACAGCACCAGCAGCCCGCAAGGCCACGGCACTGCTATGACCCTGTGTAGAGGGGGGGCTGTAACCAATCACGGTGGCACCTGCCGCCACGCCTGCCGTGACCCCAGTCACGGTGTCTTCAACCACCAGACAGCGTGAGGCTGGCACCTGTAGCGCAGCAGCGGCGGCCAGATAGACGTCAGGAGCCGGTTTGGTGGCAGTCATTTCGTGGCCGCTGAAGATACGCCCCTCAAAATACTGCGTCAACCCCACCTGGGCCAATTGCATCTCTACCTTGAAGCGGTCGGCCCCCGAGGCACAGGCAATGCGCCCTTGCAGCAAGGCGTGTACCGCCTGCACAGCAGCCACAGCCCCAGCCATCGGCTTGAGCTGTGCCTTGAGCTTGACGTTACGGCGCTCATAAAAAGCCGCCATCCATTCATCGGTGAGCGGGCGACCCGTGTGGGCCTGGATGCGCGCAGCCTCGCTGCGCACTGTCTTGCCCAGAAAGATGCGCATGCACTCCTGCGGACTCAGCACCCAGCCAGCTTCATTGAGCATCTGGCATAGCACGCTGTTGGTGATAGGTTCGCTGTCTACCAGCACCCCATCGCAATCAAACAAAACGGCCTCAAATGTCATGGCACCCAATTCAAGATTCAAAGACAGGATTCAGTACTGATCGCCATCCACGTAATACCAACGCCCCGCTTCACGCACAAAACGGCTGCGCTCATGCAAACGCACGGCCCGCCCAGCCACGCGATAGCGGGCCACAAACTCCACCTCGGCATGATTGGCATCCACACCGTGGTGCCCACGCACCTCCAACCCCAACCAACGGGCCTGTGGTTCCAACTCCAGGGTGCTTGGGCGTTGGCTGCTGTGCCAAGTGGCGAGCAAGTAATCCACGCGCCCCAGCACAAAAGCACTGTAGCGCGAACGCATCAACGCTTCGGCGTCTGGAGCGGGTACGGTATCTGCGTACTCAATGTAACGGCCACAGCAGTCGGCATAAGCCAGTGGCCGCTTTCCTGCGGACTGTCGTCCGCAAGGGCATGGCCGCACCACCGTAGCACCCAGACGTTCACGGGTCACAACAACGAGCCAGGCTGCTCACCACGCTCATAGACAACGTGGGCGCGGCCCACAATCAGTGGGTCGAGCTTGCCAATGGTGTCTAGGTCTTTGTTGGCGTAAGGCAACTTGTGCAATACGTAGCGCATCGCGTTGAGGCGAGCGCGCTTTTTGCAATCGCTCTTGACCACTGTCCAAGGCGAATCGGCGGTATCTGTGCCAAAGAACATCGCCTCTTTGGCGCGGGTGTAATCATCCCATTTGTCCAGACTGGCCAAGTCGATAGGGCTGAGCTTCCATTGTTTGAGTGGATGCACTTCGCGCTCCTTGAAGCGGCGGCGCTGCTCAGCTTGGCTGACAGAAAACCAAAATTTGACCAGATGGATGCCACTGCGCACCAAGGTGCGCTCAAACTCGGGCACTTGGCGCATAAATTCTTGGTACTCTGCCTCTGAGCAAAAGCCCATGACATGCTCGACGCCAGCACGGTTGTACCAGCTGCGGTCAAACAGCACGATCTCTCCGGCAGTAGGCAGGTGCTGAATGTATCGCTGAAAATACCACTGGCCGCGCTCAACCTCGCTGGGCTTTTCTAGGGCCACCACATGGGCACCACGCGGGTTCAGGTGCTCCATAAACCGCTTGATGGCACCGCCCTTGCCCGCAGCATCACGGCCTTCAAACAAAATGACCACCCGCTGGCCGGTTTCTTTCACCCAAGCCTGCAATTTCAGCAGCTCTACCTGCAATTGGTATTTTTGCGCCTCGTAGGTAGAACGGCGCATCAGGTTTTTGTAAGGGTAACCACCCTCACGCCAGTCAGAGGCTAATTGCTCATCGGGGTGCCCCTTGACAATACCCGTGGCGCTGGTGCCCAGCAACATCTGGCGCAGTACGGCCAAATCGTCTGCCGAGGCTCCCTCCAGCGTGGCACGCAAGGCGGCTGCACGCTGTTTGCTGGGCAGCTCATCGTTGTGCAGCAGGCCAGAAAGAACGGCCATTTGTTTATCCTGCGCCGCCAACGTAGCCTCTTGTGGCACATGGTGCGCTACGGCAACAGCATTCAGAACGGGCGCAGTGTCGCCACTGCTGGCCCGACGAGAACGGGTGCTGGCAGCCACTTTGGCAACAGGTTTGCGGGAAGGGGCATCCACGCCAGCAGCGGCGGGATGATCGGCAGAAGGCTGGGGGGTGGTTTTTTGGCTCATGGCTGCATTTTGGCACCAGAAAATGGCCAATCGTTATACCGTGATGCCAACCACATCACGGTGAGGTCATTCCTTGCCGAGGCCGCCAATGAAAAGCGGCGTAACGTGCCGATGTCCGCTGCACATGGGTGAGTTGTGGCCCCAGCCGTTCACGCTCGCGCAAGGCCATATCACCACTCCAACCACCATCACTGGCCAAGCAGTACCAAAAATAGGCTTCCGCCTCGTCTTTGCTCACCCCCTGACCACGTTCATACATCTGGCCCAATCGCAACTGGGCATCACGAAAGCCACTTTCTGCCGCTTGGCGAGTCCAATAAGCAGCCCAGCGTTCACTGCGAGCTACACCCTCGCCTTTGGCGTGCAACTGCGCCAGTGCCAATTGCGAGCGTGGCTCCCCAGCATCTGCCGCCCGTTGAAACCATAACGCGGCCAACGACACATCACGCACCACACCATCACCCACGTAATAACGTTGGGCCAATTGGTATTGCGCCAAGATGTGGCCCATTTCTGCATAGGCCCGCAACGTGGAAAGTGCCGATGGCCCCTCGGCAGCAACAGAGGCGGCCAAAGTTTCGGCTGGTATAGGCTCTGTGACCGGGGCCAAGGGCTGCGCATGGGCGATGCCTCCAGCCATGAAGGCCAGCAGCAGCCAGCAGGCGTGGAATTTTTGGTGCATTGCGCGTCTCCCGTCATTCAATGGTGGCAAACTGCCGCAAGGTTGGAGGGCAGTCTGATGTACCCATGCAACCTTAACGCAAGTCAATGTTGTGAATGGCTGGGTATTGCGGGCAATGGCCGGGCTTTTTAGCCGATTGCTTTGTCCATCGGCTGAAAAAATAAAAAACCCGCTTTGCAATGCAAAGCGGGTTTTTTTGATAGGTGGATTTGAATTTCCCAATGGGAAACTACCTAAAAGTGCGATTTGTTCCCCCATTTGTTCCCCCATTTGTTCCCCCGTTTCATTTTATTCCCCCTGTTTGGATTTGAATATCACCAGCACCACATGGGCTAAAGTTTCAGCCGATCTATGCGGCTGGTGGCTCTACAAAAGTTTTGTAAGGGTGGGCCGTAGCCTAAGGGTGATGGCTCAAAACTGAGCCACCTTGGGCACTGCCAGCGCCAGCGCCTACCCAATGTTGTTGGGCTGGTTGCAGCCAGCATACCGGCTAATTTCCGGCTACCCCCTTGGGCACACAGCACGTTTACAGGCCACGGTTTACAGCCCCAAAACGTGTAAACCAGTTTGTAAACCAAGCCAATCCCAAAAGAAAAGCCCGCACGGTGGCGGGCCTCCCCGGTACATGACCGACGCGCTCCAATCTTACCGCCTTGGGCTGTTGCGTTTAGGCAAGACCACCGCTTGGCGGCCAGAGTTAACGCACCTTGGTTAATGCCCCAAATCGCGTTAACCACGGCGTTAACCTGAGCGGTGCAAGTGCTTAATCCGAAGTGAAACAACTCATGCCACACAGTTCTGAAGACCTCAAGATCATTGGCAAAGTTCTTGGCAAAAAGGTAGATTTGCCCGTTGCGCGTCCCGCCGGTTGGCACAATCCCCGGTGGCGTGAAAAGACCAGCATCGGTAGGATTCCTGAACACCTGCGCCCTGGCTTCCGCACCTATCCTCAGATCATCAAGGATGCGGTCAGCAATTTCCTGAGTGCGCTGTATAGAAACACCTTGGGCAGGCTTCGCTGCAACAGTTGAGAAGACCATGTTGCCTGCGTCACCTACCGACTATGGGGCGAGTGGTTGGATATGCAGCCAGCACCAAAAGCAAAACCCGGCACGAGGCCGGGCTGCCGCAGCTTCATGGGCATCAATTGGGACGGGAGCGAACCCACGTCTGCCGTCTCTGGACAACGGCCCGCATTCGCAACTGCAGCTAGTGCCTCTCCTGAAGTAGCGTCCAGTCAGGGCAGTTCCAACGCTTGCGGCCAATTTCTAACTGTAGCCGCAAACCAAGCCATGTGCTACTGAACTGCGGTTGCGGCTGGGCTGTCGCATTTTGTTGCGTCGTTTCGCACTAACCGGCACCACGCTAACCCGGAAAGTACGCACCCAGAAATAGCAGATTGCGTGCGTACCAAGCTGCGTACCGTTGTTTTGCGTACCCACTTCGGGTAGCCCTTGTAGTTGGCACCCACTCCCAGAAATAGCGGTTTCGCTGAGCACCACACTTTGCGCACCGGCTCCAAAATGCGTGTTTCCTTGGAAACCTGCTTGGAAACCACTACCTTGGAAACATTGCTTTTCTTGTTTACGGCCTTGTTTCCCCCGCCTTTGTTCACCATCCACAAATGCGCCTTTGGTTGGGAACTGGCTTGGTAACCTGCACTTTGGTAACCACGGGTTTTGCTGTCAACCAGCCTGCAAAGTGCTTCTGAGCCGTAACCATCGCTGTAACCTTGCTCGCCCGTAACCATCCATGTGCGGATTAACAGGGCGCATCAGGGGCTTGCGTGGGCGGCCTGCCCTTGGGAGCCACCGATGCCAGCAAGTCGGCCATGCGCTTGATTAACTCATCGTTGCGGTGAACGCTTGCCGCCAGTGCGGACACCTTTGCTGAGTTGTTGCTCTCGGCGGCCAGCATGGCGGTTTCGCTGGCGATGCCCCCGACCACTCGGACTAGAGTCCGGTACTCCAGTGGCCCAAGGGACAGCAGTTCGTCGCCCACCTCCAGCTTGGCGCTGCCGTCATGCAGCATGGTCAGACTGACGGCGCGGGGCGGGGCGTGTTGCACTACGGGCGCGTACATGCCACGACCAACAGTGAAGACCTCTCCACGCTCGCGGAATGCCTTCAGGATTTCATTCGTGGTCTCTGCGGTGAAACCAGTTTCGGCCTGTAGCTCCAGTGGTGAAATTGGGCGCTGACGCTGGTGGTAGAGAAAGGCCAACGCATCCAGTAGCTGGGCGCGCTTGCTGGCGGCACGGTCGAATCTGATGGGGGTGGCTGTGCTGGTCATGGGCACGATGTTCTGACGTACAGCCCCCGGTGTCGAACCCCAATGCTGGTAGCTCTTGCAGCGCCAGCAGGCCGGGGGTGGGTGATCAACGTGGGTTGCGCAGCAGTTCTTGGTAACGCTGTTCGGCTTGGGTCTCTGCCTCTTTGCGGCCCGGACTGCCTTGTGCCTTGCCGCCGTACCAGTTGGTGTTAGCACTCTTGGCCGCCTGCCAGTCGTCGTAGGACTTCTGCAACTCCTGTCGGTAGGTCAACCCACTGGGCATGGGCGCAGGTGCGACTTGGGCTTGTGCCTTGGGGGCTACGGGCGCTGCGGCGGGTTGGCTGGCGGTAAGGGCCGGTGCGGCGACTGGGGCCGCCATAGCTGGGCGGGATGCTGGCGTCGGTGTAGGCAGTGCAGCTACTGGAGCGGGGGCCGTGGCCTTGGGGGCTGCAGTCGGCGTGCTGGTGTTGGCCGGTGCAGGTGCCTTGCGCCCTGATGCTGCTTCCTCCTTGGTTTGGGTGGTGTACTGCTTGCCATGCCACTCAAAAGCGGACAGACCGGATCGGCGTGCTTGTGCAAACGCATGACCGAAACTCTTGGGCTGAGTGGCGGTTTCTCCACGCTCGGTACCACCAGTCTCGAAGCTGCGGCCATTCCATGTAAACGCGGCCTTGCCGTCTGCCTTGGCCTTGGCTTGGGCGTCCACGAAAGACAGTTCGCCAGTCTGAGCCAGCGGCTCTAGTGCCTTGGCTGCGGTGCTGCTTGGTACCGATACCGGGGTGGTGCCGGCTGGTTCAGGTGGCAGTGGGTCTATGGCCTTGGTTTCGATCTGGCTGGTCTGGGCGGATGACGAGGTGCTGTTGCCGGTTTCGTCTTCAAGGTCAGCCCAACCCCGGCTGTACTTTTCATCTTGGGCCGCCTTGAGGCGATCAACTTCGGCGCTTTGGCCGTCTGCGGGTGGCGGTGGGAAGTCCTTTTCCCATTCCTTGGCGTAGGTTTCGGCCTCGGTGGCCAAGTCGGTGTAGGTGGTAGCCATGGTGTTTCCTTTCAGTGGTGGGGTAAGTGGCCTGTCAGCGGGCCGGGGGGGTTGAAAGCTGTGCCAGAACTTGGGCGCGAAAATGCCCATACCAGGCAGCAGGAAGGGAGGAAAGCAAGAGGCACTATTAATGTGCAAGCGAATCACGCAAACCCGCATGGTTATTGGGCTGGCGGGCCATTTCAAAAAGAATTCTGTTCTTCAAAAAGTGGGCGTCTGGGTCAACCCGAATCCGGTCTTCTTCCAACTCCAGCCGGTAGCCCGTGGCCTGAAAAACCGCCTCGGTAATGACGCCCACATTCAGCTTGGATGTGGATGCAAAGCCATCGTGTTGGAGTAGAACAATCTTGTTGGGATAGAGGTCGATGGCGGTTTGTAGGGCCTTGGCCTCAACACCCTGCACCAAATGGGCCATCTGCTCCACAGCACGGGCCTTGCCGTCGATAGCCTTGCCGAAAGCATTAGTCAGGCGTCCAGCGGCTGTGCGCGGCCATCCCTTCAAGATAGCCCGCCTTGCTGCCGCAACATCATCTGCAATGGCTTTGAACTGCGCCACCTTAAAAAGCCGGGCTGCTGCCTCTTGGCCGATAGCTTCAGGGATAGCGTTCTCATGCCATTCCGATAGCCGTGCTCCGTACATCACGGCCAGCAGGCACACTTTGGCTTGGTTGTCGCTGATACCAGCCTGTGCCGCAATCACCCGCCGGGTAGCCTTCTTGTCGGCCAAATAGCGGGCAATGGCTTTGCATTGGTAGCCGTGCTGCTGGGCCATTTGGGCGATGATGGCGAAGTGGCAATTGCTGAAGTCGTACTCCCACAAGCCAGCAAGGGCGGCCTGCTTGATGAGGCTGGGGGCGTTTTGCAAGTTGACGCCTTTGGCATATAGGCGGCCTGTTGTCGCTTGGACATAACGATGGGCGATATACCCATTGCCAGCAACATCGGTCTTGGCCAGCCGAATAATCTGGCCGGTGGCGTGGGCCAAACGCTCGACATCCTCTCTGGCTGGGAACTCCGTGGCTAGGTCGTGGGGCACGCGGCCATCGTCGTAGTCCGCTAAAACCTGTGCAAGCCAGCGCCGCAAACGCTCCAATGATGCAAGGTCAACTCTGACCACGTTCAACTCTTTAGCGTTTGTCCATGCCGTGGTGTTGACACCCAACATATCCTTGCCTGCCACCGCTGCCGGGATGGTTTTCATCACCGTGCCATCAGCCTTGAGTAGCCGCGTCACCTTGCGCCAGCGCCTTGCAAGGTAGGTGTCCCGGCTCTCCTTCACCCGGTCAGTGAACCAATAGCCTTTTGTCTCGCCGCTATCGCGGAACCATTGACCGGTGCTGATGAAAAACTCCAGTCGCTTGTTGATCTCTTTGAACCCGCCACGGCCAAAGGCATCCTCCAGTTCCCGGCAGTAAAAGCTCATGGCCCCCTCCAAGCTCTCATGTTGGCGGCGCTTGCTGGAGCCAGTCCATACCATGCTGGCTAGGGCCAATTGGTGGTGCATGGCCTCCTTCCTGAAGCCGGGGATGGTCTTTTGCAGGTGAGCCACCAAGTCCTCGGGCACTACTTCATCGCGTTTCACGGCCATGATTACCCCTTCCGTTGCAGGCGCACCCGCATGAGCAACTGCCGCACGGCCAACAGGCCCGCACGCTGGTGCAAGTCGTTGGCGTCTTCCCCCTCCACCGGACTCATGCACCACGGCAGTCCGGTAGCTTCTGCCGCCTTCTGGCCGGTGCCGCTCTGGTCGTGGTCGGCAAAGATGTACGCCTTCCCCCCCACGGCTTGGGCCACTTGGGTGAGGTTGTGGGCGCTGAACGTGACCAGCACCACAGCATGGATGCCGATACCACGCAGTGCCTCCAGTACGGTCAAGCCGGTGGCATAGCCCTCCACCAGTACCGTCTCAACGGCCTTGGGTGGCCCCATGCGCAACACAGCGCCAGCAGCCTTCATGCCATAGGGCTGCATCTTTTTCTCGTGGCGGCGCTCGTCCTCTAACCAGCGGATGACCTGCACGCCTTGCAGCGCGTTGGTTTGGTGGTGGCGCATGGGTACCAGCAAGGCACCGTCCTGGGCCACCAGCCCTTGGGCCAGTGGAAAGCCCTTGCTGTGCAGGTAGCTGTGTTCGCCGGGTGTTGCACTGCGTAGCATCTCGGCGGCCTGCTGGGCAGCGCGTTGGTAGCCCTGCTCCTGCTGGGCGCGCTGGGCTTGGCGCTTGGCCTTCCATGCGTCTTTCTCCGCCTGCGTCCACGGCTGGGCGTTCGGGTCGTTGTACCAATTGACCTTGGCTTCACCACTCCAATCAAACACCCAGCCGCGCTCTCCGTCCCAGAAGTAGGCACCGTTGCCGGAGCGGGGCTTCTCAGTCGTGCCGCAGCGGCGGATTTTCTGGCTGGGGTACAGCTTGGCCGGGTCAATCTCCACCCCGTGGGCACGAGCAAACTGCACGAAGCTCATGCTGCCCTCCGGTTGACGTTGCGAATCGTCAGGCTTTTGATCTTGCTGGCGACTGCGGCAGACAGCGGAACTTCGGGGGTGGTGCTGATGTGCCATGCCTTGGGCGGTAGCTGGCCCCCCATGATGTCGCGGTACAAAAAGCGGGCACGCCACTCCTGCTTGTCTGGGGCACTGTGGGTGCGGGCGTAGGTGCAGACTTGGCCCCAGAGGTGCGCGGGGTTATCAGCCAGCACCTTCTTGTTTTTTCCCTTGCCGATCGTGATTTCCACCATCTGGCCTGACCCAGCAACCTCTACTGCCGGGGCTGGTTTCTCATAGCCACAGGCCATGCAATGCTTACGGAACGGCTTGTGGCCACAATGGGGGCAGCCTTTGGCCTCATATTCGTCCTGCTGCTCCTCCTTGCGCACTGTCTTATCCAGCTTCTGGCCCATGTCCAAGGACTCAACGCCATTGAAATAGACCTGCTCGAAGTCTTCGGCGAAGCGCAAGATGTTTCCAGAGTGGTCAAGCAAGATGCAATCGGTCTTGCCGGTGGCAGGGCTGGAGCGCAAGCCCCTGTCAATCATCTGCATGAAGGTGGACAAGCTCTTGCGCAGTGGTCGGCAATCAACCACACAGCCCACGTCTGGCACGTCAAAACCTTTTGCCAAAGCCTCAACGGATATGAGCACGCGCAAGGTGGCGTCTGGCTTAGAGAACTCGCGTACCAGCACTTCACGCTCGGCGGCGGTGGTCTCTGAGGTGAAAACGGCAGCCATGACACCGGCATCGACAAACTGGCGGCACAGTTCCTTGCAGTGCACAATGCTGGCCCCGAACACGATGGTTTTGCGGTTCTCGCCATGCCCAAGCCACTCGGAAACCACGTCACCGATGATGGCCATACCCCGTTCTTCGGCGGCCTTATCGCTCCACTCCCCCGACTTGCTCACGGCAGCGCCAGCCATATCGGGTTTGGTGCAGGACAACACCCGCAGCGGTACCAGCACCCCGGATTCGGTCAGGTCGTGGGTGGTGGTGGCATTGATGAGCTGGCCGAACACCTGCCCCAGCCCCTTGGTGAAGGGCGTAGCCGATAGGCCAATCACCGCAGCCTTGGTGGTCTTGGCAAACTCTACCCAACTGCTGTGCATCGTGTGGGCCTCGTCCACAATCAACACATCTAGCTTGGGCCAGAAACCGCGCTTGGCTAAAGTCTGGACGCTGGCAATTTGGTAGGGCAACTCGCTGTCACGGCGTAGGTGGCCCGCCTGAATGATGCCGTGTTGGGTCAGCCCATAGGCATCAGCCCCAGCGCTGGTCTGGTTAATGAGGGTGTTGCGGTCACACAGGAACACCACGCGGCGGCCCTTGAGCAAGGCTTCATGGGCAATGCGGTGCCCTAGGTAGCTCTTCCCAGCCCCGGTGGGGGCCATGATGAGTTGGCAGCGGTGGCCTTCCCGAAAGCCCTGACGCAGTGCCTCATGGGCGCTTTGTTGGAAGGGGCGTGGCGGCGGAAAGCTGGTGTTGCTGTAGTCGGGGGCCGCGTCCTGAAACAGGCGGCTGGAGATAGGGGCGTTCATTGGGCACCACCTTTGCCACGCAGTGCGTCCAACTCTTTGCGCAGACGAAGGTTCTCGCGGTCGCGCTTCTTGGCAATCTGCTCGATGGCATGGGCCTTGTTCATCAGCTCGTCGCGGTAGCGTTCCAGCCGGGCCACCTGTGCCTTGAGCATCTTGGCTTCCTCGAACAACGTAGCCATCTGGTTGTCCGACTCGATCATCTTTTCCAGCAGCTCACGCTTGGCTTTTTCTGCTGCCTCGTGCGCCAGTGCTTCGGCGATTTCCTCCGGGCTGGGGCCGAAGTCTTCCTCGGTCATGCCTTCGGGCGGGGTGTAGTCGCCTTCCTCCAAGTTGGCCAACTCGTCGGGCTGGCTGCTCTTGGGCGGGGGCACCACCGACACGGTGTGCCGCAGGGGCTGGGCCTGCTGCTCGAGCGGTGCGGCCTGTGGTCCCTCTGGCTTCTTGCCGATATTGCTGGTGTTCATCACGGCGGTGGTGCCGTGTTTGGTGGTGTAGGTGCGCTCTTGATGCGTCACTGCGGAATTTCCGCAGTTAGCTTGGCGAACAGAAGCGACCGTCTTGCCGGATACCCCGCAGTGTTTGGCAATTTGCCGGTCACTCCACTGGCATGAAACCGGGTGTTGCAGCGCCCCAGTAACCGCCTTGCGCTTGTCCGCATTGGTGCGGCGTAGGCCGTGGCTTGCGTTCACGCCAAAGCTAAACAGTTGTGCGTCCTGCTGGGTGCCGCTGCGTACTTCGGCAACCATCTGTACCAATCCGGCCTTACGGGCACCAAAGTAGCGGTGAAAGCCATCCCCTAGCCAGCGATGCGCGCCGTCAAAGAACACGATCAGCGGCGGAAACTGCGCACCTTCGGCCATAGCTTCGGCGTACTCGGCCACCACGGCCTGATCCAGCTCAACCCGCGATTGGGTATTGCCGTCAATGCGGATGGATTCCAGCGCCAGCATGATGGCGTTGGGGCCAGATACCTGCTCTACGCTGCTTGCCTTGCGTCCAATGCTTTGCGCGTCAAGGTAATCCTGCGGGGTAACGTGGGCGGGCAGTTCTTGCACTTGGTAGGGCACGGCCAACTCGGTGCAGGCGCGGTAGATGTCCCAACCGTGCAACACCATGCCATTGGCAATCACAACCGGACTCATGGGGCCGAAATTCTCGATTGAGTCCTTCAGCTCCTGAAATTCCTCGGCGGTCATGGCCGGGAAAGCGGCGCTCAAAGGGTGCTGGGCGTAGGTTTTAGGCAATGCAGCGGCTTGACCCGACTGCTCGGGCTTCTGAAATTGGGTCATGTTTCCCTCTACTCGGTGAGGTTTGCGGGGGTGTTGGGGGTCTGGCTGGCGATGAACTCGCGTAGCATGGTTTTGGCTACCATCAGGTCGGTCAGGCGTTCAGCGGCATCGGCCAAGCCGGGGCCAGCCTGTTGGCGTAGGTCGTTGGCGGTGGCGTCCAGTTCGGCATCTAGCCAGTGCAGATAGGCGGTGGTGGCAGTCATTACTTGGCCCCCTTCGCGCGGTCTGCCGCATCGCGCAGCACTGCTGCCGTCATCAGTGCTGCCCCAAACTCGCGGGCCGACTTGGTGCAGAGCTTCACATGGAAGGCCTCGCCATCTATCGCCACGCCCAAGTTGATTTCACCTGGCTGGGTAGCCGACACGAACGATGGGCCTCCCACCTTGGCTGAAGCCGCAACCTTGCCGTTCCTGCCGTACAAGGTGAGTCCAGCCACGAAGCAGATGTCGGGGTTGAATTTTGGATAGCTCATGCTGCCCCCCCCGCCGTGTTGCGCGCTTGCATGGCATCCGCTTGGGCCACCAGTGCAGCGGCCAATTGACGGGCGGTGTCTGGGGTCAGTTCGATACCGAAGTTGCTCCATGCTCCACGGTCAAAGACGTTCATGGCGATACGGTGGTCAGGGAATACCAGCGATGGCGACACGATGGCTACGGTATTGGCTGCAAGCTCAATGGTGGTGGTGTGGTCAAGCATGGCTTGCCTCCACACGTTCAAAAGCAGCCAGCTTGCGCAGTGCAGACAGGGCTTGAGCCGACTTGCGGGCAGCGGCTGCATGGTTGTGCCGGGCGGCATACCAACGGGCCATAGCGCAGGCGTTGACAGCTTCACCATGCAGGGCTACCAAGTCAACAGGGTGGGAGTGCTTGCCCGTGCTGGGCAAAGAGGCGGGCGCAATATGGCCCTTGGGGATGGTGTTAGCCACGAGTGGCTCCTTATCAACAGGTTTGAAACCTGCCGTCCTCATCGCCAAATGAGGGTGGCAGACCGTGCGGGGTTGGCGAACCGGGATAAGGAACCGGCACACCCTCGCGGGTGTCCCCACACGGCCCACCAAAATGGATAGCCGTGCGTGCCGTGTGCAGCCCACGGGCATGAAAAAAGCCGCTGTCCGAGAGGGGCGCGGCTGCTGCGCCTTATCTAATACCGGGTCGCCAAACCCGTGATGCTGTTTGGCATCGGGTGCAACTGTAGCATGGCCAGCGCCAGCCAAGCAAGTGCGGGGCAGGGCCAACATAATGCTGGTCATCATTACAGCCCCCCGTCAATCACGCTTTGGATTGTCTGGACAGCCAGCACAGCATAGGCGTGTGTTTGGGCTGCCTGTGTGTAGGCCGCGCCGGTCATCGTAGCCATGTTGCGGTAGGCAGCGGCTTGGATGGCACCGAGGCGCTTGAGCAGCTCGGCCAAGGTCATGTTGCTGAAACTGGCGGGCTGGTCGGGCACTTCCGTATTGACCTGGGTGGTGGTGGCAGAATAGTGGCCTGTTGTAGGGGCGCTCGATACTGCTTTGGTGGTGTCGGGCGTTTTCACTTTGAAGCCCTCCATTTGCGCAGGCGCAGCACCAAATAGAAGATGGCGGCCACCATTAACGTGCCCCCGCCATTTGCACCACGTTGGTATTGGCAGGACTGGTATTCATGGCCGTGGCCGAATTCAGCAAAGCCTTGAAACGCTCCATGCGTTGGGCGTGAAGCTGGTTGACCAACTCGCGGATTTGTTCCTTCGTTTGGCCTGCCACTTGGGCCGCCACGATGGTTTCCACTTCATAATCGGGCCAGCCTGTGATTTGTGCGCCGATTTTCACGGGCTTGGTGAATAGACCCTCTCGTGCCGCGCAGTAGATGGCGGACTTGGATCGCTGCCCCGTCTTACCCAAAACCCCGTCAATTCGCAAGATAGCCATGCTTGGCCGTCCTTGTCTGTAGTTGCAATGACAGCAATTTGGCCGGGTTTGGGGACTGGCGAATAGGGCGGGTTCATCCGGGTAACTGGGGCAGAGTTACCCCGGACAACCCCGCAAACCCGCATGGATGCTGGGTTTAATGGGGCGGGACAACTATTTGCGCGGGCCGGTTGGCAGGCCATCCAAGCGCAGGATAGATGCCATAACGTCGCTGTTCGTTTTTGACACCCCACGCGCTTGCAGCCAGTTGGATACAACCTCGTTCTTGGGTGCGGTTCTTGGCTTGGTATGGTCGTAGGCTGACCAAAATTCCCGTGCAGCAGCTTCCAAGTGCCCTAAGGCTTCAGTGTGATGGTTGCCCCAAGGCCAGTAGCTTTCAGGTTCTGTCGAGTCATTTAATGCTGGCACAGTCGGTGCTTGTGTCGCAGCCGTGGGAGTGGTGGATTCTGATGTTTCTACTGCCACGTATCCCAGATTAAGTCCGTGCCGATTGAGAAAATTGAAAATTTCTGCACGTTCAAATACAAAGTTGAAGTAGTTTTTATCAATTGAAGCATCAGAAGATGCGCTGTGATAATTGCCATGCAAAGCGACATACTCCAGCAAATCTAGAAACTCTATTTCATCGTCATTGCCCATATCAATGGTGTTTTCACCCAAGCGAACCAACCATGAAAATGATCCTGATTTTGGATCATCTGTAAATTTTTGGTCAACAAACTGTGCTGCCAACCTCAATGTGCAGCCGTCATGCTGGACGATTGTTTCCAATAGCTCGTGCAAACTAATGAATTCGGCCCGTTTCTCTTGAAGCAATTTAGCGACAATGCTCATGCACCCCCCTTTGCATTGCCCCCTGAAACAAGAAAGCGCCCCAAACCGGACAGGGGGAATCCGGTGTGGCATCGGGTAATTAGGCCGATGCTTGGGGCGCTGGTGGCGATTGTGGCACAGGGGCACGGCACCAGTGGGAAGGGCACCAACGCCAGCGAACAATGGCACAGGCTGGTGGTGTCGGTACCCCCGGTACCCCCGTTAAAAATTGCCGGGGTACCGCTCTTTTTTGGATAGCTTCTCTCTGTAAATGTATTGTGGTACCCCCAGTACCCCCGGTACCCCCAACAAATACAAGTCGCGCGCGTTTGTTTTTTTCCCCCGTATTCTGTTTTTAAGTATGGTGCTGTGCCCCCAGAAAGCACAAACCCGGCGCGGTGGCCGGGCTGGTGGTGTGGGCGGTGACGAGTGAGGGCTGAGGTTACAACTGATTTTTCAGAATCATCTTGTACTCTCGCGGGATGCGGGGAGATTTGAGAGCACCTTCGATGATGCGCCGGATCAGGTCTGGAGAACAGGATTCTTTGACATCAAACACACCCTCGGCAACTCTGGCCTCCACATGTTCTGCCTGCTCCAAGCGAGTGAAGCGGTAGTCGATGAAGCTGTCGTGCCGTATGAAAGGATGATCTCCGGGCTTGAGTAAGCAACTGTCGTCAACAAACATCCCCGGCTTGATACTCAGAACCGAAGCCAGCAGAACATGTGGTTTTGAACCACGCCCTTCAACCCGACAGGGATCAAGCAAGATAGCAAACAAATGCCTCTTTTCGCTTGGCCCTGATGGAATCAGCAGTGACTCCCCTTTGCTGCAACGCCAATCTTGCACGTTCAGGCAAAAGCTTGGTTGATGTAGCGTTGCTCGTGCAATCGGCGGGACAGTGCCTCAACTTGCTCTGGGCTATGGCCCACAGCCTTGAGTAGACGCGCATAGGGTATGTCGTGACTACCGTCCAAGGGATCAATCCACTCTGGGCACGCATCGGTATGGGTGTAGTCACGAAGCTTGTATTTATCCCAATGACCAAATTGCTTCCATGTCTCTGCTAGGCAATCAAGGTCGCTATCACTCAAAGCCAGCAAATCTTCTTCTGGCGAACGGATCATGCTGGCATCCTTGAGCGCCACATCGTAGCCAGCGCGGTCGCCAATCCATGTATCCCAACCGCCCGCCTTGGAAGACTCACATCCTCCGCTGAGGTCATACGTCCTAGACAGCACCGGGCCATGCGGCATCGAGACCAAACGGTCTCCAGTGATGGAGTCGCCGTAGCGTTTGAACGACTCGCGTTCGGCCAGATACAAAAGCTTCATCAACTTGAGGATGGGCAACTGACCACCGGCCCGAAACAACAGGTACGCAGCCGCCTGCGCTGCTTTGCGCTCATCGAACAGGCTGTATTGATTCATGGCATCTCTCTATAGGATCAATTGAGGCATCTCAGGCAGACATTTGCACATGTAAAGCTGTTGCGCTTGTTCATTGAAGGGGATTCCCCTGTCGCTCGGATACCTTGCGGATGTCATTACCTACGCGCTGCACATTCCCAGACAGCTTGTGGCGGTCACGAGCAAAGCCCCCACTTGGCAAAGTGTATGGCCTATCCTGTAGCCCCCAATTGGCAGCCAACGTAAAGCCAGCCATCAGGTTTTGTAGGTGCTTATATGCCAAAGATCGTACCATTTTCAGGCAACCCGTGAAGTGCAAGGAAGGCCAGTGCAGTCCAGTGAAGTGCATTTACGCCACCTTGCCATGCAGTGGAATCACGTTCACCCCCGTGCGCAGCTTGTCCAGGTAATCAGCCCATGTCTGCATCATGGCGCGGCGCTGCTCTACATAGCTGGTGCGGTTGTAAGCCCGGCCATTGGCATCTTTCACGGCATGGGCCAACTGGGCTTCCACAATCAGCGGGTCAAACTCCAAGCGTTCGGCCAAGATGGTGCGGGCCGTGGCCCGAAAGCCGTGGACGGTCTGGGTGTCGCTGGCATAGCCCAAGGTTTGCAGGGCCGTGCGCAAGGTGTTGTCACTGATAGGCCGGGTGGTGCCTCTCTCCCCCGGAAACACCAAGCCCGTGTGGCCGGTCAGGAGCTGCAAGTCGCGCAGCAACTCCACGGCTTGGCGTGGCAGTGGCACCAAGTGGGGAGCGCCGTTTTCCTTGCCATCCTTGGTGCGCTTCATCCGGGCCGGGGCAATGCTCCACAAGCCAGCCTCTAAATCCAGTTCTGCCCACGCCATGCCGCGCAGCTCGTTGGGGCGTTGAAACAGCATGGGCGCCAGCGCCAGCGCCGTGCGTACCACCGGCCCACCCTGATAGCCCCGAATGGCGCGCAGTAGTTCTCCCAGCTTGCCTGGGTCGGTGATAGCGGCAAAGTGCTTTTTGCGGTGGGGGGTGAGTGCCCCTGCCAAGTCCAGCGCCACATTGCGGCTGGCCCTGCCAGTGGCCACGGCGTAGGCCAGTGCGCCACGGGCGGTACTCAATACCCGGTGTGCCACGTCCAAGGCACCACGATCTTCTACCCGGCGCACGGCGGCCAACAACTCCACGGCCTCCATATCGCCCACCTTGCGCGCTCCTAGCCACGGTATCAAGTCTTTCTCTAGGTTGCGTAGTTCACGCACTTGGTGGTGGCTACTCCAGCCGGGGGCACGCTTATCAAACCACTCACGGGCCACCAGCTCAAAGGTTTCTCCCAGATTTGCGGCGGCCTTGAGCTGGCCCACCTTGCGTTCTTGCACCGGGTCAACCCCCCCCGCCTTGACGTTCTTGGCGGTATCACGGGCAGTACGGGCCGCAGCCAAGCCCACGTCAGGGTAGCTGCCCAAAGCCATACGGCCTTCCTTGCCCTGCTTACGGTATTTCCAGAACCAACGCTTAGAGCCGTTGGGGCTGACCTCCAAATACAGGCCACCAGAGTCGGCAAAGCGTTCGCGCTTCTTGTCTGGTGGGCAGGTGGCTTTCTTGCAGGCGGTATCGGTCAACATGGGGCAGTTCCTCCGGGCGGTGGGGGAACAGTGGAAATTGACCTGCTACAGAGGGGGATGGGGGAACAAAAACCCCATTTCCCCGAATCCGTGCCAATCGTTCCCCCGTTTGTTCCCCCGTTTTGTGCTGGCTTGCAGTGTACCGGCTTGGCCTAGCTTGCACAGTGCCCTAGTGGATCGCCCAATTAAAAAGCCGCCCACCTGTACTAGGTTGGACGGCTTTGTTCTGGTAGGTGGTGGTGATAGGTGGATTTGAACCACCGACATCAGCATTATGAATGCTGCGCTCTAACCAACTGAGCTATATCACCGAACGAGCGAAATTATAGCCCAAAAATCACTGGTGTGTAAACACAGCCTTGCGTTTGTTCACAAAGGCATCCATACCTTCTTTTTGGTCAGCAGTAGCAAACAGCGAATGGAACAGGCGACGCTCAAACATCAGGCCATCCGACAGAGTGCCTTCAAACGCACGGTTGACGGCTTCTTTGGCAGCCATCACGGTAATTTGCGAGTAGTCGCTGATCACCAAAGCAGCCCCCAACGCCTCTTCTTGCAGTTTGTCCAGTGCCACAACGCGGCTGACCAAACCAGCACGTTCTGCTTCTTCGGCATTCATCATGCGGCCAGTCAGGGCCATGTCCATCGCTTTGGACTTGCCCACCGCACGGGGCAGACGCTGAGTGCCACCGGCACCAGGAATCGTGCCCAGCTTGATTTCGGGTTGACCAAACTTGGCATTGTCGGCGGCAATGATGAAATCACACATCATGGCTAACTCACAGCCTCCACCCAAGGCAAAGCCACTCACGGCAGCAATCACGGGCTTGCGAATGTTGCGAATGGTTTCCCAGTTGCGGGTGATGAAATCGCCCTTGTAGGCATCGGCAAAGGTGAACTTGGCCATGACAGTGATGTCGGCACCGGCAGCAAAAGCCTTTTCACTGCCAGTCAGGATGATGCAGCCAATTTTTTCATCGGCATCAAAAGCCTTGAGGGCTGCGCCCAACTCGTCCATGAGTTGGTCATTCAGGGCATTGAGCTGCTTGGGACGATTGAGGGTAATGACGCCGACTTTCTCGGCTTCAACACGAACTTCAATCATTTCATAGGTCATGGTATCTCCTGGGTTTATGTGGGATGAAGCCTGTCAATATAACCAAGACGTAAGACAGACCCGTTTCAGTGGCCGGATAACCAGCGGGTGGCTGCTGCACTATCGCTGACTTGCCATTGGCTCGCCACAGTGCGGGCCTCTGCACCAGGCAACTCCAGCGGCAGGCGCAATAGGCGTTCGCCCCTGACCACCAATGCTGTCACCCGTGTGGCATGGCCCGCATACAACGCCACATCGGCCAGTTTGCGCAAACGCCAGCCTTGGCCTTGCACTTCTAGGCCCAGCCACTCATCGTTGGCCGCCATGCCTGCACGCTCGGCCAAGCTGCCACGCAGCACCGTTTGCAGGCGAATGCCACCGTTTTCTGTAACACGCAGGCCCAAAATTTGGGCGGCAGGGGCGTCTTCGGTCTGCTGCGCAATGCCGTGGGCAGCCAGCAAAGCGGGCACTGGCAGTTCTGCAGTGCTATGCACCCACGCATCCAACTCCGCATCAAAAGAGCGCCCCGCCCAATCGCGCAGCACAGCGCGCAAATCAGCTTCAGTCATGGGGCCACCAGCGCAGCGCCGCCACAAGGCTTGCATCACCACATCCAGGGTGGTTTGGCCTTCGTGGCGCAGCGTTAAATCCAAGCACAGCGCCACCAATGCGCCCTTGGTGTAGTAACTGACGGTGGCGTTGGGGGTGTTTTCATCTTGGCGGTAGTACTTGATCCAAGCATCCATGCTGGCCTGGGCCACCGTTTGGACTAACCGACCAGGGGTTTGCTGCACTTGGGCAATGGTTTTACCCAGCAGCTTGAGGTAGGTGGCATCGTCGATCAGCCCCGCACGGCGCAGCAACAGATCGTCGTAGTAGCTGGTAAAGCCTTCAAAAAACCACAGCAGTTCTGTGTAGTTTTCTTGGCTGTAGTCGTAGCGGGTAAATTCTGCCGGGCGCAACCGCTTGACGTTCCACGTATGAAAATACTCGTGGCTGATCAACCCCAGCAGCGTGGTGTAGCCCTCACTGGGCTGGGTTTGGCCTTGGCGAGGCAAATCGCTGCGGGCACAGATCAGGGCGGTAGAGTGGCGGTGTTCCAACCCACCATAGCCATCGGCGGTGGCATGCAGCAAGAAAACATAGTGCTGAAATGGTGGTGGCTCTGTACCATGCCAGAAACGGATCGCAGCTTCGCAAATGCGCTGGGTATCTGCCAGCAAGCGGCTGGCATCCAACGATGGTGCTGCACCAGCCACCACCAACCGATGCGGTACGCCTGCAGCGACAAACTCGGTACTCCAAAAATTGCCCATCTCGACGGGGCTGTCGGTCAGCTCGTCATAGTCTGCGGCCCGGTAGAAACCAAAGCCAGCGGGGTCAGTTTGTATGGCCGCCAGACCCGTCGCACATTGCCAACCGGGCTGATTTGCAGGCAGTTCAGGCGGAACCACTTCGAGCACACAAGAGTGCTCGGTTAAGCCTTCGGGGCGCAGACACAGGCTGGTGCCATTGAAGAACCCGCGCAGCGCATCCAAACTGGCCGTGCGTACGGAGGGGTCGTTGGCATAGACCTCGTACTCCAGTACCAACGGCTGACCGGGTTGGCTGGCCGTTTGCCAACGCTGTTTGTTGAGTTGCACGCAGGCCACAGGCTGGCCTTGTTGGCTTGCCCGCAGGTTTTGCAGATTTTTGGCAAATTCACGTACCAAGTAACTGCCCGGAATCCATACCGGCAGCGATAGCTCTTGCATCGCCAGCGGCTCAGTAATGGTGAGCGTGACGTGAAACAAATGGGCGTGCAAATCAGCCACTGCAACACGGTAGTGCAGGGCGGCAGGTTCGATGGAAATAGACATGGCAACGCCTCAGGCAGCAAACACAGACCCCCAGCGTGTGCAAGCACCGGGGTGATACAAGGGATAGGACAGCTTACTGAGCGGCGCTGACCTTAGCTCCAGCCTCGATGTCGGCAAGGCGTTTTTCAATATCTTGTGTACCGATGGCACCGGGAATGCGACTACCGTTGGCAAACAACAACGTGGGCGTGCCAGTGATTTTGTGCTTTTTGCCAAACACCAGATTGCGTTGCAAAGCGGCTGTGTCACAACTGGCAGCGGGGGGTGTTTTGTCGCGCAGCATCCAATCATTCCAAGTGGCAACGCGGTCTTTGGCACACCAGATATTGCGTGATTTCTCTGCCGATTCTGGGCTCAGGATGGGGTACAAAAAAGTATGTACCGTAATGTTGTCCACCTGCTGTAGATCACGCTCAAAGCGTTTGCAATAGCCGCAATTGGGATCGGCAAACACGACCAGTTTGCGCTTGCCATTGCCACGCACCGTGACAAACGCATCTTGCAGTGGCAACGCGTTGAAGTCCACTGCCGTGAGTTGCTTGATCCGGTCTTCGGTCAGGTTGCGCCGCGCCTGGGTATCGATCAGCTCACCTTGAATCAGAAAGTTGCCTTTGGTGTCGGTATAGAACAGGTCGGTGCCCACGCGCACTTCATACAGACCTTTCATGGGGGTGGCGCGCACCTCGTCAATTTTTTCCAGTTGTGGAATACGCTCAATCAAAGTCTTGCGAATGGTGGGCTCTTGGGCAGTTGCGGCCAAAGCCACACCCAAACTGGCAGCAACCAGCAGCGTACGAATCAGGGTCATGGAGGAGATCAGAGAAGTAGATAGACGATGAGAGGGAGCGTCAACGGGTGCCCATGGCACGGCGGGCCATCCAATCCTTGAGGGCGCCACTGCGCTCAAAGCTGTTCATGCCCCAGTTACGCAGCGCCTGCAATGGGGCTTCGGTGCGCGAGAACAATTGCTGCAAACCATCCATGAGCAACCCAACGGGCAAAAGAGCCGCCTTGCGTTCACGCTCGTAGCGGCGCAACAGCCGCAAATCGGCCACACTGCGCCAGTCCTCGCGCTGGCTCAAGATCTGGGCCAATGCTTGCACATCCCCCAACCCCAAGTTCAAGCCTTGGCCTGCCAACGGGTGTACGTTGTGGGCCGCATCACCAGCGAGCACCCAACTCTCGACGGCACTGGGTTGGCCGTGGTGCAACACGGGGCCACACCAGCGGCTGGCTTGGGCCTGTTGCAAGGGCCATGCAGCCCGTGCCGAGCACAATTCCAGTGCCCCCAGTTCTCCGTGGCTGGCCACATACAAGGCTTGGGCAAAACCGTCGTCGTCCAAGGTCAGCAACTCGCTGACCTGTTCTGCTGGCACCGACCAAACTACCGCCACCTTGTTGCCCGTTTCGCCCTCTAAGGGCAAAAAGGCCAAGATACTGCCCTGATGAAACCATTGCCGTGCCGTTTGACCGTGGGGCAGCTCACAAACCAGCCGGGTAGCAATGGCATGTTGTGCGTATGGCATGACCTCAAAATCCACGCCCAACTCGGTGCGCGTCTGGCTGGCACGGCCTTCACACACCACGGTCAGGGCGGCTGGCACTGGGGCTGATACCCGCTCTACTTGGGGTTGATAGCGCACTGCCTCCGCCAGACGGGTCTCTAACGCTGGCACATCCACAATCCATGTCAAGGCTTCTGTGCCTTGGGCTGCGGCATCAAACACCACCTCGCCGCCTTGGTCGCCCTGCACCTGCATTCGCAGCACTGGGCTGGCATGAATAGCATCGGGCCAGGTGCGCAAAGACTCAAGGAGCTGGCGCGAAGCCGTGTTGAGCGCATAGGCCCGCACGTCCGGGCCGGGGGTGGGGGCACTGCTGACCAGTGCCACGCGCAGCCTCTCGCGCGCCAATAAAAGCGCCAGGGTGTGACCAACCACACCGGCGCCGCGAATACAGACATCAAAGGTTTGCGGCATGGGGCGATTGTAGGAGGCACACCCACCTTTGTGGCGGGACTCTAAAATCGCCACTTCTGTTTCCCCTGATTACCTGAAAGCCCTGCCATGAGCCTGAAATGCGGCATCGTGGGTTTGCCCAATGTGGGCAAGTCCACCCTTTTTAACGCACTGACCAAGGCCGGCATTGCCGCCGAGAACTACCCCTTCTGCACCATTGAGCCGAATACTGGCGTGGTCGAGGTGCCCGATCCGCGTCTGCAACAGCTAGCCCACATCATCGAACCCGAGCGCATCGTGCCAGCCATTGTCGGGTTTGTAGACATTGCTGGTCTGGTCGCTGGCGCTTCCAAGGGTGAGGGGCTGGGCAACCAGTTCCTGGCCCACATCCGCGAGACCGACGCCATCGTCAATGTGGTGCGCTGCTTTGAAGACGACAACGTGATTCACGTAGCCAACCGGGTCGATCCAATTGCCGATATTGAGGTCATCCAGACCGAACTGTGCCTGGCCGATCTGGGCACCGTCGAAAAAGCCCTGAACCGCTACAGCAAAGCAGCCAAATCGGGCAACGACAAAGAAGCGGCCAAGCTGGTGGCGCTGCTAACACGCATCCAAGCGGCACTGAACGAAGGCAAACCAGCGCGCAGCGTCGAGGTCAGCAAAGAAGACCAGCCTCTGCTCAAGTCCTTTTGCCTGATCACCGCCAAACCGGCAATGTTTGTTGGCAATGTCAGTGAAGATGGGTTCGAGAACAACCCATACCTGCAGCGTCTACAAGAGTATGCGGCCAGCCAAAATGCCCCCGTGGTGGCTATTTGCGCCAAGATGGAAGCCGAAATGGCTGAGATGAGCGATGAAGACCGCGACATGTTCTTGGCAGAAATGGGGCAGACCGAGCCCGGCCTGAACCGCCTGATCCGCGCTGGCTTCAAACTATTGGGCCTGCAAACCTACTTCACCGCTGGCGTGAAAGAGGTACGCGCCTGGACTATCCGTGTAGGCGATACGGCACCGCAGGCCGCAGGGGTGATTCACGGCGACTTCGAGCGGGGCTTTATCCGTGCCCAAACCATCGCTTTTGATGACTTCATTGCCCACAAGGGCGAACAGGGCGCCAAAGACGCAGGCAAGATGCGCGCCGAAGGCAAAGAATACATCGTCAAAGATGGCGATGTGATGAACTTCCTGTTCAACGTCTGACCAGCCCTCCCACATTTGGCATCTGTGCCAACCATGCCATGACGGTTTAACAGATCATTTCAAATGAAACTTTACGGCGCTTCGTGTTGCACCACGCAGCGCCGTTTTTCATTGGCTGGCTGCATTGGGCCAATGCTGTCACCCGGTGCGCGGGAAGCCCCGGAGTTCAGTCCGGGGTTGAGAGCGCGCGCGCCGTAGGCGTGCTAATAGGGATTTGCAATCCATAATCTACGTCATGGACTGCACCAAAACCCTGCGCCTGCGCATTAAAGACAAGCACGCCACAGTGCTGGCTGCGATGGCGCGTGAGGTCAATCAGGTCTGGAATTTTTGTAACGAAACCAGCCACCGCGCCATCCGCGAGCGCCACCAGTTTCTGACTGGTTACGACCTGCAAAAGCTGACCAATGGGTTCAGCAAGTGCGACGGTGTGCAGATTGGTTCGCCCACCGTGCAACAGGTGTGTGAGGACTACGCCAAAGCGCGCAAGCAATTCAAAAAGGCCCAACTGCGCTGGCGCGTCTCCAACCCCCAGTCCAGCCAATACAGCTTGGGCTGGATTCCGTTCAAAGCGCGGGCCTTGCAATACAAAGCGGGGCAAATCGCCTTTGCGGGTCAGAAATTGAGCCTCTGGGACAGCTACGGTCTGGCGGACTACGAATTGCGTGCGGGCCGTTTTAGCCAAGACAGCCGGGGTCGTTGGTATTTGAATGTGGTGGTCAAGGTGCAGGCCCAGGCCAGTGCGGGCGCAGCCAGTGTCGGTATCGACTTGGGTTTGAAAGAGGCGGCGGTCACTTCTACTGGCGAACGCATTGAAGGGCATTTTTACCGCAAGCTCGAATGCAAACTCGGTATTGCACAGCGGGCGCACCAAAAGCACCGGTTCAAATCCATCCACGCAAAAATTGCCAACCAGCGCAAAGATGTGCTGCATAAGTTCAGCACGCAACTGGTGAAACAAAACGCCGCTATTTTTGTCGGTGATGTGAGCAGCGCCAAGCTGGTCAAAACCAAGATGGCCAAGTCCACGCTGGATGCGGGCTGGTCATCGCTCAAGACGATGTTGGAATACAAGAGCCATCAGGCCGGTATCGTCTTTGAAGTAGTGAATGAAAGCTACACCACCCAGACTTGCTCGTGCTGTGGGGCCATTCCCACCAGCAGTCCGAAAGGTAGGGCAGGTTTGCGAATAAGGGAATGGACGTGCAGCGATTGCGGGGAGGCACATGACCGTGATGTGAATGCAGCACGCAACATTCTCGCGGCGGGGCATCGCCGTCTAGCAGTAGGAATTCCCGTCCTTTAGGGCGGGGAGGATGTCAAATACTGTATTGTCCCCAGCCATACAATCGACCGCCTCACCACTTTCAGGGAACAATAGGTTCCCTTCGTATGGAAATAGCAATACTTTTCGCCCTCATCCTGCTTAATGGCCTGTTTGCCATGTCGGAGATTGCGCTGGTCACGGCCCGCAAAACGCGCCTGCAAAAGCTGATTGATGAGGGCGACCACGGTGCGTTAGCCGCTGCCCAGTTGGGCGAAGATCCCACCCGCTTTCTCTCTACCATCCAGATTGGGATTACTTCGATTGGAGTGCTCAACGGTATTGTGGGGGAGGCAGCATTGGCTGCACCTTTGGCTGTTTGGCTCGAGCGTATGGGCGTGCCCCAACCCTATGGTGGCTATGCAGCCACGGGTTTGGTGGTGGTGCTTATCACCTATTTTTCTATCGTGATTGGTGAGCTGGTGCCCAAGCGCATTGGTCAATCGCACCCCGAAACCTTTGCCCGGCTGGTGGCTCGCCCCATTCATTTGTTGGCCGTGGCAACCAAGCCCTTTGTGCTGCTGCTATCGGGTTCCACCCGTACTTTGCTGCGCATACTCGGTGTCAAGGAGACCAGTGGCAGTCCAGTCACTGAAGAAGAAATTCATGCCATGTTGGTCGAAGGCACTACGGCAGGTGTGATCGAATCGCATGAGCACACGATGGTGCGCAACGTGTTCCGTTTGGACGATCGCCAGATTGGCTCACTGATGGTGCCGCGTGGCGATGTGGTCTGTTTGGATTTGGACGCATCGTTCGAAGAAAACCTGCGCCGGATTGAAGACTCTGACCATGCCCGCTTTCCGGTGGTGCAAGGTGGCATGGACAACATTCGGGGGGTGATCAATGCCCGTCAATGGTTGGCCCGCACTTTGCGTGATGGCGACCATGCCTTGTCGGGTCAGCACTTGCAGGCCGCACTGTATGTGCCCGAAACCATCACGGGCATGGAGTTGCTGGACAACTTCCGCCTGTCCGATGTCCACATGGCGTTTGTGATTGATGAGTACGGCGAAGTGCAAGGCATCGTCACTCTACAAGACCTGATCGAAGCCATTACGGGCGAATTCCAACCGCGCGACCCCGAAACCTCTTGGGCCTTGCAGCGCGAAGATGGCAGTTGGCTGCTCGATGGCCATATCCCTGTGCCTGAACTCAAAGACCGGCTGGGTTTATCGACGGTGCCCGAAGAAGAGCGGGGCCGTTACCACACCTTGAGTGGCATGATCATGTTGCTCACGGGCCGTTTGCCCAAGGTGACGGACACCGTGCAATGGGAAGGCTGGAAACTGGAAGTGGTGGACATGGATGGCAAGACCATCGACAAGATTCTGGCTTGTCGCCTGCCCCAAAATCTGCCAGAAGCCATAGAGAGCACTACAGAGGCACTGTCTCAGCGGCCATAAATCATGGCATCCAGGCGCATAGAGCGCAATTTGGCAGCCGCACGATCAGCCTCTGCACGGCTGCCAAAGGGGCCCACACGCACCCGTATCAAGTCTTTATCAGCGTTGGTGAAGTTTTGCAATGTGGCAGGCAAGCCCGCCATTTCTATGCGGGCATGCACTTTTTCTGCATTGCTTGCCAACGAAAACGTGCCTGCATGGATAAAAAACCGGCCAGTCGTCTTGTCGGCAGGCGAAGTGGCTCCTGCATCTGGCTTGGCTTGTACGGCTACTTTGGCAGGTACTTTGCCAGGAGGGGAAGGAGAGCGGGGCACCTCGGGCACAGGGACAACTGGCGTAGGCGCCACGGGTTGGCTGGCATCGCGGCTGCTATACACCTTGGCTTGGGCCTTGACCGGGGGGGCAGACGGTGTCTCGACCGGTTTGACCGCTACCTTGGCAGGGCGTCGTGTGGCGGGCTCGGCAGCCGCCATGCCATCAACTGTGGCACTGGTGCGCTCTGGTGGGGGTGCTGGGGGAGCAGCCGTTGCTTTACTTGCTGGGGCCGCCTGAACGGGAGTGGCCGCTGGTGTCACTGGTGCGGGAGGCTGCTGCACAGTGGCTATCGGTGTTGCAGGCGGTAGCGGCAAAGCAGGGGGCGCTGACCCAATAGCGGCTGTAGTGGGTGGAGCATTCAGCGGCAAAATCGGGGCAGGTGGCGATGGCATGGGTGTTGCCATCGTCGGCTCAGGTACTTTGCTGGTGAGCTGTGGCTGCTGTGTGGGTGCCATGCCCACTATTGCTGCCACGCCTCCCATGACCAGCAGCAGCATATGGCCCAGTGCTTGCCATCCTATGCGCCGTGCAGTGCCGGCTCTGCGGGCCAGCAGCGTGCGAGCCTGCGCAAGGTTGAGTGACTCGGCAATGGCATTGTGAACGCGCAACTCGGTTTGTGCATACAGGAGGGCATCGCCATACAGACCTGGCAGCACGGTGCCTACCACGGCAAAAGCCAACAACAGCCACCAACGCACCGATGCCAGGGTGGGCATGGTGGCAGCGTCTACCATCCAAAACAAACCCAGCAGCACCACTGCCAAAAAAGCATACAGTGCTGCCGGACGCCACAGCCGATAAAACACCATCCAGTGCAGGGTCAGAAAGGCCGCCACCCAATTCCAACCAGGCCGCGTCCGGCCTGTGGCCTCAAAGACGGAAAACACCCGAATATTGCGCCCCACCCCCACCGGCCCCAGAGCCTGGCGGTAGAGCGACATCAGAGGGCTATCGGGGGCAGGGGTGGTGCTGGATGTGGTTGAAGAAGCGTCGGGGGTGGTCATCGTGGTCAGCCGGATGCGGGCGAGGTCGATAGAGAGTCATCAGGGCGTAGGCGGCTGGAAATCAGTTAGTTCAGCGCCTCTTCTATCCCATCCCAGCGCTTATCTTTGAGCATCACAAATCGGCAACGGCCTTCGGACAGCTTGGCCCAGAGGCCACCAATCAGACGGTCGTCCTCGGCGCTATTCCAGCGGTCTGCACCCTTGTACTCCACAGCAAGAATGGCCTTCGGCTGATCGGTGCTGCCGGATAACTGGCACAGAAAATCAGGATAAAACCGACCATCGGCTTTCTGCAAGAAGAACGAGCAGCCTTCGCGCCGCACCAGGTTGCGCACCCAAAACTCGATGCGCCCTTGCTGCGCTTGAATATCCAGCCAGCAGGCACATTCAAACTCTTCTTTGCTGTCAAAATCACCGATGCGCCCATAAAAATGCTTGCGGAAATCGAAATGACCGAAACGCCCGTCGTAGTCACGGCTGGGGGCATAGGCTTGGGCGTGAAACTCAAATGCGTGCTGGTCGGTCACTGCCACGCGAGAGGCTGCGTCGCTGCCAAACAGCGCTTGCTGGTAGGCTTTGCTCACCGCCTGTTGGCGCAAGTCGCGGATACGCGCTTCTAACAGATGGCGAATCAGGAATTTTTGTAAATTAGCGCGTCCCAAGTTGAAGCCATCGCGGCGCAACAAGTCGGTCAGCCAGGCCGCGACAAAGGCTTGCTTGCTGGCGTGGGTCAAAGACGGCTCGGGCAGGTTGCGGCAAAGCCAAGTGGCAAGCCGAATAGCATCCCAGTGTTCAGGTTGATAGACCAGCCCCAAATCCCGTTGCAGCTCAGGCAAAAATCGCGCCATGACGCGCCCCGAGGCATTGTCCACGTCAATCACCCCGCCTTCAGCCACCTTCAGGCCCGCACCGAGTAAGGACAGATCATCGGCTGTGGGGGCTGCATCGTAGGGCGACAAGTCCCACGGGTAGTCCAGCACCTCTGGGTCGTCGAACAAAGTCAGCTCGCCCTGCACGCGCAAAGCCAGTTGCGGCACACCAAAGCGCACCCCCAATTCGGCTGGGGTCTGAAAGAACTCGATGGCTGTGGTGCGACTGACTTCGGCGGCCTGCACAATGGCCGCTGCGGCAGTTGCCGATTGCACTGAAGCACTCAAGGCTTCGGCCTCGTCCTCGGTCAGTGGGGTGCTGATGGTCAAGGTGTTGAGCTTGCCGTCCCAGCGCACCTTATCACGCACGGGTTTGGGCACACTTTTCAGGTCGGGTTTTTCTGGCAGGGTGATGGTGACCGGGCGAACCATCACGCGCCCGGCGTGGCCTTCCAAATCCAGCCGCGCCTGTTCGGTTTGGGCAGCGGTGACAAACTCGGCCACCTCGCGCTTCTCGAAACCAGCGCCAGCCACCAACCGGTCACGCAGGGTTCCGGCGGTTTCGGCAAAGTTGCGCGAGACCACGAAGGCGTAAGACTGGTTTAACGCCTTGGCTTGCCGGTGGCTGGCACCGGGCTGGCGCAACACGCGGCCCAGCAATTGCTCCACCGCCGTCGCCGACGACAGCGATGCCATGCTCACCAAGATGTAAGCAAACGGGCAATCCCAGCCCTCGGCCAGCGCCTTCTGGGTGATGACAAACTTGACCGGGCAAACCGGATCAGCAATACCCAAGGGGTAATCGGCCTCGATTTGTTCCAGTCCCTTTTCTTCGCCGGTAGCCAGCACAATCTCGTTGGCTGGGATATTGTGATTGCTGATCAGCTCGTTTTTCAGCCGCTCAAAATCCAGTGTCTCCACCCCGGCGCGGCGCGGCTCGGACTGGATTAGCACCAAAGGGCGCAAATAGGGCGCACCGGCACGGCATTCTTCAGCGGCCAGTTGGTGCAGCGCCTCGCGTCGTCCAATCGCATCGGCCAAACACTGCTGCCAGTTGGGCTCGGTTTGCAGCAGCACTGGCAGCTTGATCATTTCTTCTGCCTTCAGCTCGGCAGCGCACACGCTGTGCAGCACGTTGCTGGGTGTGCGCTCCAAGTCGGGCGTGGCGGTGAGTTCCATGACTCCGCTGGGGCGAAAGCGCGCCAGCATATCAAAGGCCAGCTCGGTGCGGCTGTTGTGCGCTTCGTCCACAATGACAAAGGGGCGGCGCAAGCGCAACACGTTGGCGAGTGAATACGGCGTGGTGCGCTCTGTGCCTTCACCATCGCGCAACAAAGCATCGCGCTGTGTGGGTGATAGGTTGTCAAAGTGGTGCATTAGTGCGCCGCTGGACTGGTACACCTTGCGGCATTCTTCCTCTTCTACTTGAAACGCCTGTCGCGTGGCCACGATGATGGTGGTTGAGGTATCCAGCGTGGCGCGGGTGATGCTCTTGGCTTCGTCCAAATCCAGCACGCTGATAGGGCCAGCCTCGCGCAGAGCAGCATGGTAGGGATGGACGCGATTTTTAAGCGCCTTGAGGGTCTGCTCACGGATGGGCTTACTGGGTACCAACCACAAGATGACGCTGTGCTCACAGCGCAACAGATGCGTGTTGACGAGTTGCACACTCTTGGCGGCCAGCCAAGTTTTGCCGCCGCCCGTGGGCACACGCAAGCAAAAGTAGGGCATATCCGACGGAAAGCCCGACAAGGGGTAATACGGGTTGCCGCGCTCCCAGAGGCGTTCTGTGGTGGCAGTGAAGGCTATCGAGGGCGATGGCAGTTCATGGCAGGCCTGGAAATAGGCTTGCACGCTGTCCAGCACTTGCTCTTGATAGCGCTTGGGTGTGAAGGCGCTCATGTAGGTTTTCCATTCACAGAAGCTGCATCTTTCGGCGCGCTGTCGGTGTGGGCCGCTTGGGGATAGATGTGCTCTAGTACCCCGTTGCGCATCACCACCACGGCGGTGCCGGTCTGTGCGGCAACTTGCCGGGCGCGCAGGGCGGCACGTTGCAAGGCCAGCCAAGAGCCACGCAGGTCGGCATTGATTGCGCTCTCGATCGGTTGGGAAGGGGTCATGGTGCTTCACTCCAATTCAGCAAAATTGGTTCTTCGCCCGAGTTGTCGTACAACGCCCACGCATCCACAGCAGGGGCGTAATGGCGGCTCAGGTTATCTAGCCCGGCATCAAAGCGACGGCGGATTACGGCTTCAGGGATATGGTGCCCCCCTTGTTTCACCCGCTGGGCTACCCGTGCCACGGCCTCCTGTGCGCTGGCCAGCCGCAGAAAAATCAACTCCACACGGTAGCCAGCAGCACGCCAACGGGCGATGTGGCGCAGGTAGGCACGCCCTGACAGGGTGGTTTCAAACGCAAAACTCTGTCTGGCTTGGAAATGCCGCTCCAGTTCTGCCAGCATCAGCCGCGCTGCTGGCAAAGCGGCGCTTTCGGGGGCAAATGGTGCCAAGCCAGCCGCAATCAGATCGGCATTCAAAAATTGGGGACAATCTGCCTCATTCGGCAGAAACTCGCGGGCAAAGGTGGTTTTGCCCGCGCCATTGGGGCCAGCAATGATGATGACTTTGCGCTCGGCCATCGGGTCAAAGCTCCAGCGCGTAAGGGGTTTGTTTGAAGGTGATGCCTTCGCGGGCAGTGCGGGTGCCCAAGCGGTTGGCAGCGGCGTAAACCACTTTGGGGCCAGCAAACTGGGGCAACACCTGGAACACCGGGCCGGTCAGCACATTGCCGCCACCGATGGATTGGTCTTTCAGGATGCCGTTGTAGAGCAGGTAAATAGCGCGGCCTTCATGCACGCCCAGCAGCGGTGAATCGGCTTGGCCGGTGTAGCCGGTCTGGGTTTCAGAGAACCAGACAAATTTGGCCAGTTCAGCAAACGTGACATCGCTGCGGATTTGGCCGTCGGCATTGAACAGGGGTTCGGTGGACAGGCGGCAGAATTGGAAGCCGCCGCCGACACCTTCTACCGTTTGGCCCTTGGCGTTGGTGTAGCCCTCGGCCACCCGTTTGACGCGCTCGGCGGTGACGTTTTGCGCGATGTGGTCGTCTATTTCCACCAGAATGAAACGGCGCTGGCCACCGTCTTCGGCGTTTTGTTTTAGTACCGCGTGGCCGGTAGTGCCGGAACCGGCGAAGCTGTCGAGGACGATGGAGTCCTTGTCGGTGGCAATTTGCAGGATGTGCTCAACTAAACGGACAGGTTTTGGCGTGGAAAACGCCTGTACACCAAGAACATTCCTGATTTCTTCCGCCGCCTCGTGATTATGTCCATAGACATCCGAGGGCCACCAAGTGCTCGGAGGACGGGTTGCATCACTATCAGCGTACTGTTTTACGTACACCTGCCAAACACCTGACTGCTTCAGCCATTCGATTTCGCCTGCCACAACAAGCTCGTCATAGTAGCTTCGTTGTCCTCGCCATCGTCCCTCAGAACCGTCTGGGCGAATCGGCATTATCGGTGTGCCATCTGGTGCAGTAAGTTCATAAAACAAGTTTGGACGATCTGCCCTTTTTGCACCGCTCCCCTCTTTTCGCCATTGGCGACGACGATATTTTTTCCCGTTTTCCAAATCAATGTTTGTGAATTGAGCGTTATTTTGTTCAAACCGTAGTCGATTCAACGAAGCCAAAGTTGACTTCCCATAGGCCACTATATGGTCGGTATCCCAGCTGACTAATTTCGCATCCATTCGAGGGCTATATGCTTTTTGCCACTCGAACTGTGCAATGAAATTCCCCCCCCCGAAAATCTCATCCATCAACAGCCGCAGCGTTGCCACTTCGTTGTCATCAATGGACACAAAAATCGCCCCATCTTCGCGCAAAAATTGCTTCAGCAACACCAAACGCGGGTACATCATGCACAGCCAGCGGTCATGCCGGTCTAGTGTCTCGCCCTCTTTACCCACCACCTCGCCCAGCCATTGGCGAATCTCCGGGCTGTTCACATTGTCGTTATAGACCCAGCCCTCGTTGCCGGTGTTGTAGGGCGGGTCAATATAGATGCACTTGACTTGGCCGGCGTAGCGCGGCAGCAGCGCCTTGAGGGCGTGCAGGTTGTCCCCCTGCACGATCAGATTGCCTGCATCTGCCGGGCCGCAAGAAAGCTCAGGCACTGGCTCCAGCAGGCGAAACGGCACATTTTTATGGTGCTTGGTGACGGCCTCTTTGCCGATCCAGTTCAATGTTGGCATGGATGCCTAAGCCTTTCCGCTGTGCGCGATGGTGTGGTGGGGCCATCGGCGTGTTGTTTTTTATGGGCTACCTTTAGCGCACCGGAATGGGGATGCTTCGATCCACCGGCACGGCTGTGACGCTATTTTGCGGCGAACCATCAATCAGCTTTTCTGAATAGGTCAGATACACCAGCGTGTTGCGTGTGCGATCGACCATGCGCACAATGCGTAGCCGTTTGAACAACAAGGACATGCGCTCGCTAAACACTTCTTCTTGCTGGCGCAAGGGCTTAGGAAAGCTGATGGGGCCGGTTTGGCGGCAGGCAATCGAGGCTTCGGCGCGGTCTTCGGCCAAGCCCAAACTGCCTTTGATGCCGCCGGTACGCGCCCGCGACACGTAGCAAGTCACGCCCGGTGCGCCAGGGTCGTCATAGGCCTCCACCAGAATGTCGTGGTCGCGGCCAATCAGCTTAAAGGCGGTATCGACCGTACCGATTTTTTCGCCACTGGCTGCCGCTGCTACGCTGGTAAGCGCCAGCAACAGCCCTGCGGCATGACGGCCCCAAAAAGAAGAAAGTAGGTGCATGGTGTGCAGATTGTGCCGCACTGCTTGCACCTGCGGGGCATCAAGCCTCGCTACAACGCTGTGCCAAATGGGCCAGTGCTTCTTCCACTTGATCGACCAGCACCAAACACAAATCGCCGGGAGTCAGACGGGCCAGCGCGGCATCAATGGCCTTGAATTCACCGTAGATTTCTTCGATGTGGCGCGTGCGGCTGGCCCCTTGCAAGCCTTCGCGCAGCAAGGCAATCACCTCGCCATCGTCGCGGCCCCGTTGGGCAGCGTCTTGGTACAGGATGACATCATCGAAGGCAGCGCCCAAAATCACAGTTTGGGCGCGGATGTCTTCATCGCGCCGGTCGCCCGCACCGCTGATGACCACGCTGCGCCGGTTGCCGGGCAGCGCATCCACAGCGGCCACCAAGGCACGCATGGCATCGGGGTTATGGCCGTAGTCGGCAATCACCGTGGCCCCCTTATAGTCCATCAGGTTAAAGCGGCCCGGAGCGTTGTCGCTGTCATTGACAAAACCAGACAGCCCCCGGCGGATGGTTTGCCACGGCAGGCCAGCACCCCACGCGGCGGCCACGGCGGCCATCACGTTCTCAACTTGGAAGCCAATTTTGCCGTTGCGCGTGATGGGCACGTCGCGCAGGTGGATGGTTTCGCGCCACGAGCCTTCGGCGGCCACAACGGAGTCGCCATCCACATAGACCGAGCGATGCCCTTGGGCACGGTGCGTCGCCATAACGGGGTGGTGGCGGTCCGCAGCAAAGAAGATAATTTTGCCGGGGCAGGCCGGGGCCATTGCCGCCACAATCGGGTCAGCAGCGTTGAGCACACCATAGCCGTCTGCGGCCACGTTTTGCACAATCACGCGCTTCAAGACGGCCAAATCTTCTACCGTGGTGATGTAGTTCAGGCCCAAGTGGTCGCCTTCGCCAATGTTGGTGACCACGGCCACTTGGCAGCGGTCAAAGCCCAAGCCCTCGCGCAGCACACCACCGCGGGCGGTTTCAAACACGGCGGCATCCACTTCGGGGTGCAGCAGCACATTGCGGGCGCTGCGGGGGCCAGAGCAGTCGCCGCTGTCAATTTGGCGGCCATTCACATAGACCCCATCGGTATTGGTCATGCCCACGCGCAAGCCTTGGGCCGAGAACAGATGGGCAATCAGGCGCGCCGTGGTGGTTTTGCCATTGGTGCCCGTCACCGCCACTACCGGGATGCGGCCATCTTGGCCGGGGGCAAACAGCTCGTTGATCATGGCTTGGCCCACATTGCGCGGTTTGCCATAGCTGGGGGCCAAGTGCATACGCAGGCCGGGGGCGGCATTGACTTCAACAATACCGCCGCCTTGCTCTTCAATCGGGTGCAATACGCTTTCGCAGACCAAATCGACGCCGCAAATGTGCAGGCCAATCATTTGTGCGGCGGCCACCGCACGGGCGGCCAAGTCGGGGTGTACGTCATCGGTCACATCGGTGGCCGTGCCGCCGGTGGACAGATTGGCGTTGTTGCGCAACACCACGCGCTGGCCTTTGGCCGGAATAGAGTCGGGCGTGAGGCCTTGGGCGGCCAAACGGGCCACTGCAATATCGTCCAGACGGATTTTGGTCAGGGAGGTGGCATGGCCTTCGCCCCGGCGGGGGTCAAGGTTGACCAAATCGACCAGTTCGCGCACGGTGTGGATGGCATCGCCCAGCACTTGGGGTGGCTCACGCCGGGCAGCGGCCACCAAATGGTCGCCCACCACCAGCAGGCGGTAGTCATGGCCGGGCAAGAAGCGTTCTACCATCACCGTGCCATATTCTTCGGCCACGCGGTAGGCATCGTCCAGTTGGGCACGCTCGGTGATGTTGACCGTCACGCCCTTGCCTTGGTTGCCGTCTTGCGGCTTGACCACCACCGGCAGGCCCACCTCTAGGGCTACAGCCCAGGCTTCGTCCATGCTTTCCACCGGGCGGCCCAGTGGTACGGGCACACCAGCGGCGTGCAACAGGCGTTTGGTCAGGTCTTTGTCTTGGGCGATGGATTCGGCCACGGCGCTGGTGGAGTCCAGTTCAGCCGCTTGGATGCGGCGTTGTTTGCTGCCCCAGCCAAATTGCACCAAACTGCCTTGGGTCAGGCGGCGGTAGGGAATACCACGCGCCACCGCAGCCTCGACAATCGCGCCAGTGCTGGGGCCAAGGCGCTCATCTTCGTCCAGCTCGCGCAATTCGGCCACTGCGGCCACGCCATCGAACTGACCGCCGCTCAGTGCGGCTTCAATCAGGGCTTGGGCCTGCTCAAAGGCTTTGCGGCCTACGGCTTCTTCGGTGTATTCCACAATCACTTGATAGACACCGGGGTCGATGGTGCTGGCCGTGCGGCCAAAAGTGACTTGGCAACCCGCTTGTGCTTGCAGTGCCAACGCAGCGGACTGCAACACATGGGCCAAAGAGATATCGCTGTCACTGCCTTCGGGGTGCAGCGTACCAATGGCCGGGAACAACGCCCGCAAGCGGGCTTCAAAGCCATCGAGTTGCGCCATCGCACGCTCAGCGGGGGTGCAAGAGACCACGGCCTCGATAGCGGTATTGCGGCTCCACAGGTTAGGGCCACGCAGGGCACGGATGCGGGAAACGTCCATGATGGGTTCTTCTTTCGGCAGCTAAAGGGGGCGAGGCTTACAGGGGCAGTACGGACGCACGCGGCGTGCTGGCTGCTGGGGCAGCCGGCTCAAAGGTTTTGATACCAGCGGCAATCAGGTCGGGGGCGATGTCCAGCGCCCAAGCGGCGGCCACCGCCGCCAGCAGGGTGGGTACATCAGCGGCCAGTGCTTCGCGGCCAGCGGTCAGGCGCTCTAAGGTGCCAATGGATTTTTCGCTGCTGCCAGTCGCCAGCACCACTTTGCCATCGTGCAGCAACACGGCACGGCCTTGGTCTTGGTTGCGATGGGCCACCACCGCAGGCAAGTCAGGGTCAACGGCATACAAAATCACATCACCATCGCACAACGGGGCCAGCTCGGCAACCTGAGGTTCTGCTGCATTGAGCACCGCTGCGCCTTGCTCTAGCACCACATCCACTTGGGTGCGTAGCACCTTGGTCATTTGCGCTGGCTCTTGGATGTCAAACTCGGCCAGCGTGTCAAAACCATCCATGTCGGTCACAACCCCCACCGTGCAGCGGTCATAGGCCAAGCCATCTTGCAAGATCACGCGGGCATCGTTTTCGATCACAGCGGCTTGCACCATTTGGCTGACCAGCAGGCGGTGTGCGCCAGCCCAGTGGGCGCTGTCGCGCGTATCCACGCAACGCTCATTCATGAACATGCCTTCACGGCAAGCCAAGCCGGTAAAGTGGCCGCCCAGATGCAGCAGCCACGCTACCAAGCGAGCAATGGTGGCCGTGCCACGACGCCCCGCCACCCCCACCACCGGGATACGGCCCGGTGTGGGTGCATCTTCGCCTTCTTCGATCGGGAACAGATGCTCGGCAATCGCTTGCCCGACTGGGCGGGGTGCGCCTACGGCGGGCTTGAGGTGCATCAGCAAGCCGGGGCCAGCATTCACCTCCACAATCGCGCCACCTTGGCTGTGCAAGGGCTTGGAGATGTCTTGCGCCACCATGTCGATGCCCGCAATATCCAGCCCTACCACCTTGGCAGCCAACTGAGCAATGTAGGCCACATCGGGGTGTACCTCGTCGGTGCAATCAACGGCCACATTGCCATTGCGCTGCACCACCACCTGCTGTCCAGTAGCGGGCACGGCTTCGGGGGTCAAATCTTGGCGTTTGAGTTCCAGTTGCACCTTGGCATCGGTAGCCACGTCAATCAATTCCAGCGGGTATTCTTCTTCATGGCCGCGCCGAGGGTCAGAGTTGAGCTGGCTGTCGATGAGTTCACGCACGGTGTGGCGGCCATTGCCGGTGATGCTCACCACCTCGCCCCGCGCTGCGGCCACCACTTTGCCGCCCACGACCAACAAACGGTGTTCATCGCCGGGGATGTAGCGTTCTACCATCACATCGCTGCCCTCGGGGTAGGCCACATGGTAGGCTGCTTCGATGTCCTCTTGTTTGCGCAAATCCAAGGTCACGCCCCGGCCATGGTTGCCATCGGAGGGTTTGACCACCACCGGCAGGCCAATGTCTTGGGCGGCTTCCCACGCTTCTTCGGGGCTGTTAACAATTTGCCCTTCGGGAATGGGCACACCGCAGGACTTGAGCAGGCTCTTGGTCAGGTCTTTGTCGCTGGCGATGCCTTCGGCAATGGCGCTGGTGTATTCTGATTCTGCCGTCCAGATGCGGCGTTGGCTGGCCCCGTAGCCCAGTTGCACCAAGTTGCCATCATTCAAGCGAATATGCGGGATACCCCGGTCTCCGGCTGCGGTCACAATGCAGGCGGTACTGGGGCCAAGGTAACGGTCGTCCACTTCGGTGCGTACCAAGGCCACAGCGGCCTGCACGTCAAACGGCTGGTCATTGATAGCAGCCATGATCAGGCGATGGCCTTGGGCCAAGGCCACGCGGGCCACTTGTTCTTCGCGGGCGCGGAACACCATGCGATAAACACCGCGCTGCGAGGTGCTGCGGGTTTGACCAAACCCAGTCGGCATACCGGCCAAGTTGAGCAGCTCAATCACGATATGTTCTAGCACATGGCCGCACCAAGTGCCTTCTTGCAGGCGCTGCAAAAAGCCGCCGCGTTCGCCCACACCGCAATGGTGCTCGATCAGGGCAGGCAGCCATGCTGTCAGGCGCTCATTGAAGCCGGGCAGCAGATTGGAGGGGTAGTCCTCCAGTGCGCCCAAGTCAAGCCAAACTTCTAGCACTGGGCGGTAAGTCCAGATATTGGGGCCGCGCAAATAGTTGATGCGTAGCAATTGGATGTCGTTGAATGTCGGCATGGGGGCAGCGTCAAGCAAGTGGAATAAGGGAGTATTGCAGGCCCAGCGGGCTAGAAAGTGATTGTGCGCGCATGGCAGGTGTCAGCGCATAAAGCCTTCGCAGCGTTATTGCAGAGTGCGCAAGCACCCCGAGGCCCCACAGGGGCGACAAGCCAAGCCACCTGGCAGGCAGCCACCCAGGGCTATCGGGACTGAAAAGACCAAGCAAAAATGCCACATCATCCTGTGAATATCTCGGAGGTTCCGGGCGGCCCCTTGGGGGCCGAACTGCGGGCCAAGCTCGCTCCCCATGAAAACGTCCTAGCCACGCTGGCGGTTGACTTGAGTGTCGATTTGCGCTTTGCTACCGGCCAAGTGCTACTGACCGAGCAACGCCTGCTGGCCCACACCTCTGACAGCGCAGGGGTACAAACATGGCCCTTGGCGCTAGGCCAAAGCCTGCGTCTGGTCGATTATGGCGGCGTAGCCACCCTAGAACTGCACGATACCCAACAACGCTTGGCCCTGTGGCGCTTGACGATGGGGCTCCATGCCTCGGCACTGCAACTGGTGCAACGGTTTGAGCAGCAGATAGCGCACCTGCAATCAGGGGCCGCCGTGCAGCAAACCCCTGATGCTGCGCCCGCTTGCCCGGTGTGCCATACCGTTTTGCCACCCGATAGCGAAGAATGCCCCGCTTGCGCCCGCGCCCAGCCTGCCAAAACCTCCACCTGGGTGCTGCTGCGCTTGTGGCGTTTTGCCCGGCCCTACCGCTGGCAATTGGCCGCTGGTTTTGGCCTGACGCTGGCCTCCACTGCGGCTACTTTAGTGCCACCCTACCTGACCATCCCACTGATGGACGATATCCTGATTCCGTTCCAAAATGGCAAACAAATCGACCCGATGTTGGTGCTGCTGTATTTGGGCGGTTTGTTGCTATCGGCACTGGCGGCTTGGGGCTTGGGCTGGGCACGCACCTACATTTTGGCGCTGGTGTCCGAGCGCATCGGGGCCGATTTGCGCACCACCACCTACGAGCATTTGCTCAAGCTGTCTTTAGATTACTTTGGCGGCAAGCGTACTGGTGATTTGATGGCACGCATCGGTTCTGAGACCGACCGCATCAACGTCTTTTTATCACTGCACGCGCTGGATTTTTTAACCGACGTGCTGATGATTTTCATGACAGCGGCCATTTTGTTCAGCATCAACCCGTGGCTGGCGCTGGTCACATTGGTGCCACTGCCGTTTATTGCCTGGTTGATTCATACCGTGCGCGACAAACTGCGCACCGGCTTTGAAAAAATCGACCGCGTTTGGTCGGAAGTCACCAATGTGCTGGCCGACACCATCCCCGGTATTCGGGTGGTCAAAGCCTTTGCCCAAGAAAAGCGCGAAGCCCAACGTTTTCACGACGCTAACCAGCACAATCTGGAAGTCAACGACAAGTTGAATCGCACTTGGTCTTTGTTCAGCCCCACGGTCTCGCTGCTGACCGAAATCGGCCTATTGGTGGTCTGGGGCTTTGGCATTTGGTTGGTGTCTAAAAGCGAAATCACCGTCGGTATCTTGACCGCCTTTATCGCCTACATTGGCCGCTTTTATGGCCGTTTAGACTCCATGAGCCGCATTGTCTCGGTCACGCAAAAGGCTGCTGCCGGGGCCAAGCGTATTTTTGACATCCTTGACCATGTGAGCAATGTGCCCGACCCAGCCCAGCCGGTCAAAGTAGAAAAGGTGGCGGGCGCAATTGCCTTGCGCGATGTGGATTTCCGCTACGGTAGCCGCTCCGTCATCAAAGGTTTGAACTTGGACATCCGCCCCGGCGAGATGATTGGCTTGGTCGGCCACAGTGGCTCGGGCAAGAGCACGCTGGTCAACCTGATTTGCCGTTTTTACGATGTGAGCGATGGCTCCATCCAACTCGATGGGGTCGATGTGCGCCGTATGGCCGTGGCCGATTACCGCCGCCATATCGGGCTGGTGTTGCAAGAGCCGTTCTTGTTCTTTGGCACGATTGCCGAAAACATCGCCTACGGCAAACCCGAGGCCACGCGTGAAGAAATCGTGGCTGCAGCCCGGGCCGCCCACGCCCACGAGTTCATTTTGCGCCTGCCGCATGGTTACGACTCGCTGGTGGGTGAGCGTGGCCAAGGCTTGTCGGGTGGCGAGCGCCAACGCATCAGCATTGCCCGCGCCCTGCTGATTGACCCCCGCATCCTGATTTTGGACGAAGCCACCTCAGCCGTCGATACCGAAACGGAAAAGGAAATCCAAAAAGCCCTCGACAACTTGGTGCAAGGCCGCACCACCATCGCCATTGCCCACCGCCTGTCCACCCTGCGCAAGGCCGACCGGCTGGTGGTAATGGACAGAGGCGAAATCGTCGAAGTGGGCCCACACGACGAATTGATGGCGCAACAAGGGGCTTACTGGCGCTTGTACGAAGCCCAAGCCCGCCGCGCCGAAGAAGACGCACAAGCTGCTGGCTTGGTGATTGACAGTAGCCTGACACACTCGGCCCACCCAGCGGGCAACCCCTGAAAGAACATCGACCATGCTCCGTCCTTCTCCCTCTACCACCAGCGTATTGCTAGAACGCAATGCCCACGGGCGTTTGGTGCTCACCTTGCCCGATGGCACCCAGCACAGCGATGTGCAACCGGTGCGCGCCTTTCCGATTGCGGCCCCCGGCGAGGGGCTATCCTTGGTGGGCAGCGATGGGCATGAACTGCTGTGGATTGAACGCTTAGCCGATTTGCCCGCTGTGCCCCGCAGTCTGATCGAAGCAGAACTGGCCGTGCGCGAATTTGTTCCAGCAATTCAAAAAATCTGCTCCGTCTCTGGCTTTTCTACTCCCAGCACTTGGCAAATAGAAACCGACCGAGGCCCAACCCAACTGGTGCTCAAAGCCGAAGAAGATATCCGCAAACTGGCAGGACGCACCCGGCTGTTGATTGCCAGTGCCGAGGGGCTGCAATTCAAAATTGACGACACCAGCCTACTAGACAAACACTCGCGCCGTTTGTTAGAGCGGTTTTTATGAGCAGCCATCGCCAATCCCCTGCAATCAATTGAGCGCACGATGCAGGCCGAGGTCTTTGGCACAGGAAACACCAGTTTGGTAGGCGCAGTACGGTATCTTTAGGCACCTTGATGCTTGGCTTTGACACCGTGAATTCCTCTCCTGACATCCGCTCTATTTCTTCTCCATTGCTGCAACGCCGGGCTGCCCTGTGGGGCGCCCTGAGCTGGCTGGCCTTGCCTTCGATGGCGGCGGCCAAGGCGCCTGTCAGCGAGAGCTGGCCCCACGCCTTGCAGGTGCCTGGTGGTGTGGCCCACCTGTCGTTGGGGCCAGCGCCACAACGGCCCACAGTCCATGCTGGGGAGGCACCTGTGCTGGTGCTGGGGGATATGATTGAATGGACAGCACTGGTGGGCATTCCATTGGCGGCCACACCCGGTACTGCACACATTCTGGTGCAACTGCCTGGCGGCAAGGCACACCCGCTGTCGTATGACATAGCCCCTAAGCAGTACCCACAACAGCAGCTGAAAGTGGCACCACGCACGGTGGATCTTTCTCCAGAAGACAATGCGCGCTACGAACGCGAACGCGCCCACCAGCAGCAAGTAATGGCAACGTTCAGTGAGCCCCTACCCTCCACATTGCGTATGCAAGTGCCCACCCCAGGGCGGCGCTCTAGCTCGTTTGGCCTGCGCCGGGTGTTCAATGGTCAACCGCGTAATCCACACAGTGGTATGGATATTGCCGCTGCCACAGGCACCCCAGTGCTGGCACCGCTGCCAGGCCGGATCATCGATGTGGGTGATTATTTTTTCAACGGCCAAACCGTTTGGCTAGACCACGGTGGTGGGTTGCTCTCAATGGTTTGCCATCTCAGTCGCATTGATGTGCAAGTAGGTACCACGGTGAGCACTGGACAACGCCTAGGTGCCGTAGGAGCCACAGGCCGAGCCACTGGCCCGCATTTGCATTGGGGTGTCATGCTCAACCGTGCGATGGTAGACCCGGCCTTGTTTCTGGCAGTTTGAAATCTTCAAAACATAAAAAAGCGCAGCCTGCCAAAGACTGCGCTTTTTTCGTTGGGGATGCTGCTCCACGCAAGGAGCAACCGTCAGTATTTAACGTGCAGGACGCGCAGGGCGCTTGCGGGCATCGTGTGGTGCAAAAGGCTTGCCACCCGCACCGCCACCGCCATGCTTGGAGAACGCAGGCTTGCGAGGCGCAAACTCACCACGGGGAGCCATCTCGCCGCGGGGCGCAAAATCACCACGGGGGGCGAAGTCACCGCGTGGCGCACCACCGCGTGGGCCGTCACCAAAACCACCACGACCGCTATCGCCAAAACCGGGCTTGCGGCCATAGCCTTCGCCATCACGGCGCGGGGCCGCAAAACCACGGTCTTCACGCGGGCCACCAAAGTTGCCACCACGGTCATCTGGGCGGCCTTGCACGCGTTGGCGGTCATTAAAGCCGCTGGCACCACCAAAGTTGCGCTCACGGTCGCCACCAAAGCCACCGCCAAAACCGCCACGACCACCACCACCGCCAAACTTACGACCACCACCACTGCGGCCACCGCCGAAGTCGCCCTGTGGGCGGCTGCCCGGCTGCGGGAATCGCTGCACTGGCTCCAAACCCGGAATCACTTCGGGCTTGAACTGCTGGTGGGTATGGCCTTCAATGTCAAAAATCTTGCGACGATCGCGGAACTCGGCAAAAGTGATAGCCAAACCATCGCGGCCTGCACGGCCTGTGCGGCCAATACGGTGCGTGTAATCTTCAGCCTTCATGGGCAGGCCATAGTTGAAGACGTGGGTGATGGTGGGTACGTCAATACCGCGCGCAGCCACATCGGTAGCCACCAAAATCTGCACCTGGCCTTGACGCAAGGCCATCAGGCGGCGGTTGCGCAAACCTTGGCTCAATGCACCATGCAAAGCCACGGCGCTAAAGCCTTCTTGCTGCAAGTCATTGGCCAAGCCATCGCACTCCACCTGGGTGCTGGCAAACACAATGGCTTGGTTGATAGAGGTGTCGCGCAGCCAGTGGTCAAGCATTTTGCGCTTGTGTTGGGCGTTGTCGGCCCAATACAGCACCTGCTTGATGTTGACGTGCTTTTCATGCGGCGCGTCGTTTTGGATTTTCTTGACCGACGAGCCGTTGTCGTGCATCACGCGCATCGCCAACTGCTGAATGCGTGGCGCAAACGTGGCGCTGAACATCATGGTTTGCTTGCGTTGGCTGGTCAGTTGGTTCACTTCCGCCAAGTCATCGGAGAAGCCCAAGTCGAGCATGCGGTCGGCTTCGTCCACCACCAAGAACTGCACCTTGTCCAGCTTGATTTGCATAGAGCGTTGCAAGTCCAGCAGGCGGCCAGGGGTAGCCACTACGAGGTCAGCGTTTTGCAGTTTGGCAATTTGCAATTGGTAGGGCATGCCGCCCACCACATTGGCTACGCGCAAGCCACGGGTGTGCTTGACCAGATCAATCGCATCGTGGGCCACTTGCTGGGCCAGTTCGCGGGTGGGGCACAGAATCAAAGCACCGGGGGTGGCAGGCTTGAAGTTGCGCGCGTTGGTGGGGTCTTTGCGCTTGGGGCGCTTGGGGGGTGCTTCGCCACGGGCAATGGCCTCAGCGGCAGCGCGTTCGTATTCGGCGCGGGCGGCAGCTTCGTTTTCGGCCAATTGGCCAATCAAGGTGTGCAGCACAGGCAGCAAAAAGGCGGCGGTCTTGCCACTGCCAGTTTGGCTGGAAACCATCAGGTCAATGTAGCGACCATTTTCACCACCAGCGCCCATCGCCAAAGGAATGGCTTTTTGTTGCACTGTGGTGGGCTGGGTGTAACCCAAATCGGCCACGGCTTGCACCAGCTCTGGGGCCAAGCCCAGCTCAATAAAACCATTGGGTTCAGCCGTCACGGCATCGTCGGCCATCACGGTTGCATCTTGCAGGGAAACTTCGGAAATAGCGGCATCAGCAGCGGCGAAATCGCCCTGCACTTGAAAAGTGTCAGTCATATTTTTCTCACACGAGAACAAACGCCGACAGCGTGTCAGCGGTAGTTCCGTTCATGGTTAAAAAACATCAACCATCAAACGAAACCTGCACGAACGAGAAGTGTTGGCGCGGCTGGGTATCTAACACGAGCTACAAGGCGCATGGCTTGCTGGCTCGCAGACCCAATGTGTGAAGGGAGATGCACAGTTTGCACAACAAGTGCTGTGCAGCCTTTGATTATCACACGGATAGGGGTTTCCCCGCAAGCGTTATACGGCCAAAAAATGCTGGCGGTAGTGCAACAGCTCGTCGATGGACTCATGCACATCGGCCAATGCGGTGTGCTTTTGTGCCTTTTTAAAGCTGCTATAGGCTGCTGGCTTCCAGCGTTTAGCCAACTCCTTGAATGTGCTGACATCCACATTGCGGTAGTGAAAATACGCTTCCAGCTTGGGCATGTAGCGTGCCATAAAGCGCCGATCCTGGCCGATGCTGTTGCCGCACAACGGCACCTTGCCTTTGGGAACGTATTTTTTCAAGAAATGGATCAGCTCGTGTTCGGCCTCGGCCTCGGTGGTGGTCGATGCCTTTACTTTGTCGATCAGGCCGCTGCGGCCATGCGTGCCTCGGTTCCAAGCATCCATCTTGCCCAAGAGTTCATCGGATTGGTGAATCACCAGCACTGGGCCTTCAACGCGCACGGTCAATTGGGCATCGGTAATCACCACGGCAATTTCGATGATGCGCTCAACTTCAGGGTTGAGGCCAGTCATTTCACAGTCTAGCCAGACCAGATTTTGGTCGGATTTGGCCAAGGTAGGAGGGGTAATGTGCGGGGTATCTGACATGGGGCGCGATTGTCCCCCATGCCCTACACTCCCGCCCCATGCCTGCTGCTCCTTCTGCTTTTTTGACGCCCGCCTTGGCACTGAGCATGGCCTTTGCGGCTGCGCTGGTGTTGGGCCTGCTGCTCAAGTTTTGGTTGGCCTCGCGCCAGATTCGCCATGTGGCCCGCCACCGCAATGCCGTGCCTGCGGCTTTTGCTGGACACATCAGCTTGGCGGCGCACCAAAAGGCAGCCCGCTATACCTTGGCTAAAGCCCAACTGGGGCTGATAGAGATGGCACTGGGTGCTGCCGTGCTCTTGGGGTGGACACTGCTGGGTGGGCTCAATGCACTCAACCACGGTTTGCTGGAGTGGCTCGGCGGGGGCATGGTGCAGCAATTGGCACTGCTGGCCTGCTTTGTGCTGATCGGCAGTTTGATAGAGCTGCCACTGACGCTGTACCAAACCTTTGTCATTGAACAACGCTTTGGCTTTAACCAAATGACTTGGCGCTTATGGCTGGCCGATGCCCTCAAGTCCACGCTGGTCGGTGTGGTGATTGGGCTGCCATTGGCAGCCACTGTCCTGTGGCTCATGGGGGCGGCTGGCCCCTGGTGGTGGCTGTGGGCCTGGGGCTTGTGGATGGGTTTTAACCTGTTGTTGATGGTGATTTACCCGATGTGGATTGCCCCCCTGTTCAACCAGTTTCAGCCATTGAACGATGAGGCACTCAAAACCCGTGTTACCGCATTGATGGAGCGTTGTGGTTTCAAAGCACAAGGGTTGTTTGTTATGGATGGCAGCCGCCGCAGCGCCCATGCCAATGCTTACTTTACGGGCTTTGGCGCGGCCAAGCGGGTGGTGTTTTATGACACCCTGCTGCGCCAACTCACCCCTGGCGAAGTCGAGGCTGTGCTGGCCCATGAGTTGGGGCACTTTCACCACCGCCATATCGCCAAGCGCATGGTGATGTTGTTTGCCTTGAGTCTGGTGGGCTTTGCACTGTTGGGCTGGTTAGCCACACAGGCATGGTTTTATACCGGATTGGGCGTACAACCGAGCTTGGCCTTGCTGGTGCCCAGCGCCTCAGCCGCGCCCAACGATGCGTTGGCGCTGTTGTTGTTTTTGTTGGTAGTGCCGGTGTTTACGGTGTTTCTGGGGCCATTGTTGGCGCAATTCTCGCGCCGAGACGAGTTTCAGGCCGATGCCTATGCCATGCGCCAAGCCAACGGCGCCGATTTGGCCAGCGCCTTGCTCAAGCTCTACAAAGACAACGCCTCCACGCTTACCCCCGACCCGGTGTACGTGCGGTTTTATTACTCCCATCCACCCGCCAGTGAACGACTGGCCCGGATGCCTTTGGTACCACCACAGACAGCGGCATGACCTCTCATCGGCAAAAAAAAGCTTCGGCCCTGGCCTTCACCAGTGGTGAACGCAGCGCGCTCCTTTCAGGGCTGGTGGTCGCCAGTCATGGCCGCCACTGCATGGTAGAAACTCCCGATGGTCAGCGCCGTATCTGCCACCCTCGCGGCAAAAAAAGCCAAGCCGTGGTGGGCGATACAGTGCTGTGGCAAGCCCCGCCCCCCGGCCAAGGCGAGGAAGGCACGATCGAGAAAGTACAGGAGCGGCGCAACCTCTTTTACCGCCAAGACGAAATTCGCACCAAATCGTTTGCCGCCAACCTCGATCAGGTGTTGATCTTGATTGCTGCCGAGCCGGTGTTTTCAGAAAGTCAATTGGCGCGTGCGCTGGTGGCAGCAGAAGCCGCCCACATTACGCCGCTGATTGCGTTGAACAAGCGCGATTTGACCGTACCGTTTGCTGCTGCTTGGGAGCGGCTGCAACCTTACCGTGACATGGCAAGCCATGAGAGGCCACGCCACTACCCAGTGCTGGGGCTGTCTCTCCACACCAATGCACCAGCCCAGCGGGCCGAGTTACTGCCTTATTTGGAAGGTAAAACCACGCTGGTGCTGGGGCCGTCGGGGTCAGGCAAGAGCACCCTGATCAACCTGCTAGTGCCGGGAGCCACCGTGCTGACGGGGGAGATATCGCAGGCGCTCAATTCTGGCAAACACACCACGACCAGTACGGCGCTGTATTGGGTGGATGAGCAACGCAGCACCGCCTTGATTGACTCACCCGGCTTTCAGGAGTTTGGCTTGCAACACATTGCCCCTATGCAACTGGCGGCCTATATGCCCGACATTGCTGCCCATGCCACGCACTGCAAGTTTTACAACTGCACGCATCTGCACGAGCCTGGTTGTGGTGTGTTGTCTGCATTGCATGCGGGCCATATCAGCGCCAACCGCTACCGCATTTATGGCGATCTTTTTGCCGAACTGGGCCAAACACGCTATTGAACCCAAAGACGCAATCGCTATAATGTCCGGCTTTGCTGGCATCACCCCGTCGGCCAATACTAGTTACGAGACGGGGAACCCGCCATGCAAGGTCTTGAGGCCCGATCTCCCCAAGACCCTCTGCGGGCATATTTTGGAAAACATTAGCTAATGACCACCATCCGTGTAAAAGAAAACGAACCCTTTGATGTTGCTCTGCGCCGCTTCAAGCGCACCATCGAAAAACTGGGCCTGTTGACCGACCTGCGCGCCCGCGAGTTCTACGAAAAGCCCACTGCCGAGCGCAAGCGCAAGAAGGCTGCTGCTGTTAAGCGCCACTACAAGCGTGTGCGCTCCATGCAGTTGCCCAAGAAGCTGTACTGATTGTCGCCGGCCCTGTGCCGACACCACCCGCGCTAGGGACGCCGAGCGCGGGTTTTTTGTTTTCAGAATGGGCCAGGAGCCACCCCAGCATTGTTGATTTTTAGGAGATAGCCATGAGCCTCAAAGACCAAATCACCGAAGACATGAAAACCGCCATGCGCGCCAAAGACAGCGAGCGCCTGGGCACGATTCGCCTGCTGCTGGCCGCCCTCAAGCAAAAAGAGGTGGATGAGCGCGTGGTGCTGGACGATGCTGCCGTGGTGGCGGTCGTGGACAAACTGGTCAAACAGCGCAAAGACAGTATTGCGGCCTTTGAGCAAGCCGCCCGCCAAGACCTGGCCGACAAAGAAAAGTCCGAACTGGCGGTGCTGCAAACCTACCTGCCCCAGCGCATGTCACCGGAAGAAATCACCGCCGCTGTGCGAGCCATTGTGGCCGAACTGGGCGCTAAAGGCCCAGGCGATATGGGCAAGGTGATGGGTGCAGTGAAGACCCAACTGGCGGGCAAGGCTGATATGGGGCAAGTCTCCAGCGCCGTGAAGGCTGCTTTGACGAACATCTAATAACAGCCACAAACCGCGTTCCATCTACACTGGCAGGCTTTCACAGATTTGGCGTGCAACTCCCCCCTGCACGCACATTCAACCCATGCCCTTGTATCGCTGTAATGCCTGCGGCTATGTCGCCGAAGAAAACATCACCCCTGTAGGCAAGTCCATGTCCTGCAACCGTTGCGCTCAACCCGTAACGGTGTTTGGTACGGTGTTCTATGTAGAAAAGCTGTTAGAGCGTTATACCGAAATTCGGCGTGAGTTGCAGGCTCTGCGGGCTTTAGAGACGCCACGGGTAGTAAATCCTCCCCTTGCACCAGAAGAAAGAGTAGCACCTGCCACCGCTACACAGAAAGCAACAGAAACCAATTTAGCTACTCTGGCCCAACACGCACCATTGCAGGCTTGGTTCCAATCGCACCAGTTGCAGGTAGATTTTGATATTGAAAATGTCAATACAGCAGGCTACTTTGACGAAGCGGCGCAGGCTTTTGGCACACGCTATGAGCTGTTTGGTGAACTGATCGGCCGTGTCTGTTGGAGTTACCGCAAGGCACATACGGGTTTAAATCTGGAATTAGCCCGTCTACCCCAAAAGGATGCACAAGCCATTAACCAGTTGTGCCGCAACCTCTACGAACACACCTTTTTTTCACGTTATCACTACCAAAAACCAGAAAAAATTGTCCGTCTGAGCTTGCAATCTGCTCCGGCGGTGCGCCGCTTCTTTGAGGGGGGATGGCTAGAATGGTTTGCTTTGATGGAGGTACTCGCGGTTTGGAATACCCATCAACCACGTTTATCCTTATCGGTTGCACGTGGTGCGCGTATTAAGTTTGCGAATGAAGATTTGCAAGAGTTGGACGTGTTAGCACTGTCCGGCAACCACGCCCCGGTGTGTATTGAATGCAAAACTGGCGAATTCCGCCGAGATCTTGATAAGTTGCTGCGCTTGCGCAAGCGACTGGGCATTCCCCGTGAACGCTTCATCATCTGCGCTCTGGATTTGGATGATGCGCAAGCCAGCAGCCTCAATGCCATGTATGACATGAGTTTCGTCACACTGAGCACGCTGCGGCCCCACTTGCAGCACCTGTGCAGCGGCCAGTGATTTCTTAACTCCCTGCCACCTTCATCCGGTTGATCAGCAGCGAACCCACGGTTTTAGCGCCGTGGTTGTAAACATCAGCCCCAATGGCCTCAATGCCTTTGAACATATCTTTCAGATTGCCCGCAATCGTGATCTCGTGCACCGGAAAGGCAATCTGGCCATTTTCTACCCAGAAGCCACTGGCTCCGCGTGAATAGTCGCCAGTAACGTAATTGACGCCCTGGCCCATCAGTTCAATGACAAACAGGCCTGTGCCCAGTTTTTGCAGCATAGTGGTCAGGTCGTCGCCCCCCTTGGTGCGCCGCGATGCCATGACCAAATTGTGCGAACCACCGGCATTGCCAGTGGTTTTCATGCCCAGTTTGCGCGCTGAATAACTCGACAGAAAATAACCCTGCACCCGTCCAGCCTCTACCACCTTGCGCGGGGCTACGCGCACCCCCTCTTCATCAAAAGGCGAGCTGCCCTTGCCGCGCAGCATAAACGGGTCTTCCAAGATATCGATGTGTTTGGGAAACACCTGTTTACCCAGCGAATCGAGCAAAAATGTGCTTTTGCGATACAACGCCCCACCGCTAATGGCTTGCACAAAACCACCCAACAAGCCAGCGGCCAGTGTCGATTCAAACAGTACCGGGCATTCAGTAGTGGCAATTTTGCGGCTGCCTAAACGGCTAAGGGCACGCTCAGCAGCGTAACGCCCTACAGCCACCGGAGATGCCAAATCAGCAGCATCGCGCATGGAGCTATACCATGCATCGCGCTGCATTTCTGCATTACGCCCTGGCAACGAGGCAATCGGTGCCACCGAAATGCTGTGGCGCGAGGTGGCATAGCCGCCCCGAAAGCCATGCGTATGGGCGCTGAAAAAATGGCTTTGCTGTGCTGAAACACCAGCCCCTTCGCTGTTGGTGATGCGCTTGTGCGTGGCAAGAGCGGCGGCTTCGCATTCCATCGCCAAATGTGCAGCCTCCTCGCTGCTCAACACCCAAGGGTGGAACAGATCCAGATCACGGTGACTGGCAGGTGGGGCAATATCGGCCTCGTCGGGCAGCCCGGCCACAGGGTCTTCTGCCGTGAAGCGGGCAATGTCGTACGCCGCTTGCACCGTACGCTCCACGGCGGCAGGCGAAAAATCCGAAGTGCTGGCATTGCCGCGTCGGTGGCCGACATAGACGGTGATGCCTAAAGACTTGTCTCGGTTGCGCTCTACTGTTTCCAGCTCGCCTTTGCGCACATTGACGGATAGACCGCAGCCTTCAGAGGCTTCAGCCCCAGAATCGGTGGCACCAATTTTTTTGGCATGGGCCAACGCGCTATCAACCAAACCTTCAAAGAAAGAACGGCTGTAGCTAAACCCCGTCTCGGGCTGATCGGCATGGTGCGGCATAGGGTGGACAGACTTGGCCGTTGGTTCGGCACGGCGGGAAGGGGAAGCGGCAGAGCGTGTGGGTTTCATGACCCGGCTATGATACTTGCGCCCGCCCCCGGCCCTGTATGACCGGGTGGTGGGGGTGTTGGGCTGCCACATCGCCACTACACCTTTTCTCCCGGATTTCACCATGTCACGCAAACCCAAAAAAGGCTACTTTGTCAAAGGCCATTTTGTTGCCGAAGGCAGCGAACTGGATCTTGAACTCAAGGCCGAACTCAAAGGCACCCACGATGCCAGTCGCACCGACCTCAAACGCGAAAGCGATGCCCTGCAAGATTTGGGCAAGGACTTACTGACATTACGCGCTGATTTGTTCCAGCGCATCGGGCTGCCAGACAAGCTGGCAGACGCCTTGGCCGAGGCCCGTCGCATCACCAACTTTGAAGGCAAACGCCGCCAGATGCAGTTTGTGGGCAAACTGATGCGCAAGCTCGATGAAGACGTGGTGGCAGCGGCTCGGGCCGCCCTAGAAGAACAACGCAATGGCTCTGCTGCCGACAAGCTCTTGCTGCACCAAGCAGAGCACTGGCGTGATCTGCTGATTGCCCAAGATACGGCCCAAGCGCAGTGGATTGCACAATATCCTGGCACCGATATCCAACAACTGCGGGCGCTGATTCGACAAGCCCGCAAAGATGCACCATCTGCACACGACGCCACCGTGGCCGAAGCACAGGGATTGGCACCACGCAAGGGCCGGGCTTACCGTGAACTGTTTGCACTGGTGCGCGAACAGATCAACGCAACACACACAGAGACCCACGGCAGCGCCCCATCGGATGACCCAGCCCATGCGGCCGATTGAAAACGCCCCCCCTACGGCCTCCAACAGCCATGACCCGGTGGTGATTGGCCTGGTTTCGATCAGCGACCGGGCCAGCACTGGCATTTACCCAGACCAAGGTTTGCCTGCACTGCAAGAGTGGTTGACGCGCGCCCTGAAAAATCCTGTGGTGTTCAAGCCACGTCTGATTCCCGATGAACAAGACACCATCAGCGCAGTGCTGATAGAGCTGGTGCGGGAGGGCTGCTGCTTGGTGTTGACCACAGGAGGCACAGGCCCGGCCCTGCGCGATGTAACACCCGAGGCCACCTTGGCTGTGGCACACAAGGTGTTACCGGGCTTTGGTGAGCAAATGCGCCAGATCAGCCTGCAATTTGTACCCACTGCCATTTTGTCGCGCCAAGTGGCCGTGGTGCGCGACCAATGCCTGATTGTCAATTTGCCCGGCCAACCCAAAGCCATTGCCCAAACGCTAGAGGGGCTGAAGGACGACACTGGACAACAACTGCGCATACCTGGCATTTTTGCTGCGGTGCCCTATTGCATTGATCTGATTGGCGGCCCGTATTTAGAGACACATCCGGCCGTGTGCCCTGCCTTTCGGCCACAGAGCGCACAGCGGCCCTCATAACGGTTGGTAATGGCAGGTATCAGGAGACAAATACCGGATCAGAAAACACCAGCGTGCCATCTTTGCGCACCATTAAATTGTCGGCCTTGAGGATGTCGGGTAGCAGTTGGTACTCTTCAATAAACGCAGACAAAGCCTTGAGTGCCGATTGCATTTGCTCATCCCAAGACGGAGTCTCTCCTGTGGTCAAGTGGTACATGGCCATTCGGCCCATGCACGCCCCCAACTGATTCCAGCGCCTGCACCCTTCCCAGTAGGCCTTGGTTAATTGGTTAGCCACAATGGCCGCTTGCGATTCTGGGGTCAATGGATACAGGCGTTCCATCTCCAAGAGGTAAAAGCGATAGCCCGATTGTGCTTGACCAATATCACCGTGGTCGACATAAACGACCGGAAAATGCTTGCCTTGGGGGCGGTCTTTGGCGGTATGCAACCAGTAATCGGCCGGGGAACTCACTATTTTGTAAACCCGCTCACCATCACCTTTGTCCAGCACAATCGAATATTGTCCACGGCCAAGCTCTTGTTTGCCATCAAGCAGCGGATGCGCAGGCACTGGGTCTGGCAATACATCGGCGGCATAGGTTGCCGCAGTACCGAAACCGAAATTGACCACGAGACAATCCTCCCCGTAGCCAGAAGGTTACCTGAATATGCACCACTGTAGTGCATTTCAGTGCAACACCGTTCAGGTGTGCAATGGTGGCATGTCTGCGGTACTTTCCATCGTCTCCGGCAGGCCAAAGCGTTCACTGGCCCAAGCCCCTAAATCCGTCAGCTTGCAACGTTGGCTACAAAAGGGCCGCCACGCATTGGTAGGGCCATAAAGGCTTGGCCCCTGACAGGCAGGGCAGGTAACAATGCGCTCGGCTGATGGGTGGGGCAGAGGCGAGGACATGGGTGTTTTCTTATTCTCAGGCACAGAGGGAGAGTTCAAATGATGCGTCCTCGGTACTGGGCAGCAATTGCCCATCGCTTTGCAATTGCATCATGCGCACCGAGACCCGCAGCCGATTGCCACTGATTTCTGGGATGATGCCCAGCGCCGGGTCAATCGCCAGACGCAGCAATTGGAAGCTACGCCCCTGAGGAAGATTTTGCTGAAAATTGCCTTGCAGGGCCGCCATTTTTTGAGGCACCCCAGTATCGCGCAGTAACTGCATCAGCACATAAATAGACTCTGCCAGAGGCGCCAGCGTTGCCGTCCACTCTTGCAAGGCTTTCTGGCGCACACCAGATTCGGCACATTGCCAAGCGTGGTAGCTGGGCAGGTCAAAACCACAGGTACCTCCGGGGATACCCATGCGGCTGCGCAAAGTCATGAGCCAGTCGTTCTCCATCAGTGACTGCCCCGTACGGCCTGTTTGCTCATTGAGTGCAGCAAAGCAGCGTTCTAGCTGCGCCAATACGGCATCCAAGGCTTTTTCTGAAATGGCCGGATTGCCCCGGTAGCTCTCGAGCAGCTGTTTTTGCTTCTCGATGTCTTTGAGCACATCGGTTTTTAAATCGGTGCGCGCACCTACTTCGATGATTTCAAAGATGGTTGCCAGCGCAAAGTGGTGATCCAGCGGATGGCTGCGGGGAATCAGCTCACCTAGACGGCGAAAGAGCTGCTCCAACCGCAGGTAAGTGCGGATACGTTCGTTGAAGGGATATTCGTAGAGGATCACACTGCCGGGTTTCTGAGAAAGAGAGCGCACACCGCCAGAGCAGCCTAGTGGCTGGTTGGGCGAAGCCTTCGATCATAGCCCGAACCGTTGAACCAGTGCAGACACCTGCTGGCGCAGCGCATCCAGTGTGAGACCATCGTTGCACAGCACCATGTCGGCATGGGCCAATCGCTCCTGACGGTTGGCCTGAGCCGCCAAGATGCGCTCAATTGCAGCTCTCTCTAGGCCATTGCGGGCCATGACCCTGGCGATCTGTGTTTCTGGGTGGCAATCCACCACCAGCACCGCATTGAGTCGGGCTGCCCAGTGCTTAGACTCGACCAACAAGGGAATATCGAACACGACCAAGGGCGCACCAGCATTCAACGCAGTTTGGGCACGCTCTTGAGAAAACCGTGCAACCAGCGGATGGATGATGGCCTCCAATTGTTGGCGGGCGGATGCTTGGGCGAAAACATGAATCCGCATTTTCTCCCGGTCAAGGGCACCACGGGCATCGACAAATTGGCTGCCAAATACCTGGGCAATGGCGGGCATGGCAAATCCTCCTGGCCCGGTGACTTCACGCACAATTTGGTCAGCATCAATCAAGGCAGCACCATGTTCTGCCAACATCTGCCCTACAGTGCTCTTACCACTGCCAATGCCTCCAGTCAGGCCCAAGCGTCTGGGACGTTGCATCACCATCACAGCCCCAAAGCGCCCAAGATATTTTGTAAGACAACCTGTGGCCCCCAGACCAAGGCGATCAAGCCAGCACCGACCAAAAAGGGGCCAAAGGGCACATAACCCCCTTCGCGCAACGAGCTAGCCAGTTTGAGGGCAATGCCCACCACCGCACCAACCACAGAAGCCATCAGGATCAGTGGCACCAATGCCTGCCAGCCAAACCAAGCACCCAGTGCAGCAAACAGCTTGAAATCTCCATAGCCCATGCCTTCTTTGCCCGTGGCGAGCTTAAAAGCCCAATACACCAGCCACAGTGATAAATAACCTGCTGCAGCCCCCACCACGCTGTTGAACAGCGACACATTGATCCATTGCAACGCCGATGCCAACAGCCCCGCCCACAGCAAGGGCAAGGTCAAATCGTCGGGTAACAGGGTTGTATCCCAGTCAATGAAGGCCAGCGCCACCAATGTGGCAGAGAAGCCGCACCAAGCCAATCCGGTAGGTGTCAGACCCCAGTGCTTCACACAGAAGAAGAAAAGGGCTGCAGTGAACAACTCCACCACTGGATAACGCAAGCTGATGCCGGTTTTGCAGTCAGAACAGCGCCCACGCAAGGCCAGATAACTCAGTACCGGAATGTTTTCATACCATTGCACTGGGTGCCCGCACGAGGGGCAGCGCGAACGCGGCGTCCAGAGGTTGAATTTCTCTGGCTCGGTTGCTAGAGCAGTGCTTACAGCTGCTGTGGGAGAGAGGTGGGCCACATAGTCGGCACACTCTGCCGCCCATTGCTGCTCCATCATTTTCGGCAGTCGATGAATGACCACATTCAAAAAGCTGCCCACCAGCAACCCCACCACACCCAACAATATGGCATCCAGCCAAGGATCGATACCCATCAGACCACCTGTCCCAACTTGAAGATGGGCAGGTACATCGACACCACAATGCCGCCAATCAAGCCACCCAAAAATACAATAATGATCGGCTCCATCAGGCTAGACAAGCCAGCCACCATTTCATCGACTTCTTCTTCATAAAAATCGGCGGCCTTGCCCAGCATGTGGTCAATCGAACCCGATTCTTCACCAATGGCACACATCTGTATCACCATCGATGGAAACACATTGGCATTGGCCATGGCTGCCGTCAAACTGGTACCAGTAGACACCTCTTGCTGAATTTTCTCTGTGGCCATTGAATAGACCGAGTTGCCCGCAGCCCCCCCCACTGAGTCCAAAGCTTCTACCAGTGGTACACCAGCGGCAAACATGGTGGACAGGGTACGCGTCCAGCGAGCGACCGCTGATTTTTCAATCAAGACACCAAAAATTGGCATCTTCAACAATGCCCTGTCCATGAACATCTGCACCTTCTCGCTGCGTTGCCACGCCTGCATGAAGAAATAGAAGCCACCGCCAAGCACGCCAAAAATCAGCCACCACCATGTGACAAAAATCTCACTCACACCCATCACAAACAGGGTGGGGGCAGGTAAATCTGCCCCAAACGATGTGAACACCTGTTTGAAGGCGGGAATCACAAAAATCATGATCACCGTCACCACCACAAAGGCCACAATCACCACCGAGATGGGGTACATCAGTGCCGATTTGATTTTGCCCTTGATGGCCTCGGTCTTTTCCATATACATGGCCAGCCGGTCGAGCAGGGCCTCCAAAATACCGGCGGCCTCGCCCGCCTCTACCAAATTGCAGTAGAGGCTATCAAAATAGAGCGGGTATTTGCGAAAGGCGGCATTGAGTGACGTACCGGTTTCAACGTCGGCACGGATGTCATTAAGCAACTTGCCCACGCTGGGGTTGGTGTTGCCACGCCCCACAATATCAAAGGCTTGCAACAGTGGCACACCAGCCTTCATCATGGTGGCCATTTGGCGGGTAAACAGGGCAATGTCTTTGGGTTTGATCTTTTTACCCGCACTCATGCGCCGCTTTTTGATCTTGCTGGGCAAGATCCCTTGGCGGCGCAGCATGGCCTGTACCTGGTTTTCGCCAGAGGCACGGGTCTCGCCACGCACGATCTTGCCGTGGCGATCTTTTCCCTCCCACTCGAAAACAAAGTCTTTGATCCCCTGTGATGCAGCGGTCGCCATGGCGCTCCCTCGGTTGTGCAGTGTTTATAGATTGGTGACGGCCAACACCTCTTCCAGCGAGGTCAGCCCCGCCTTGACCTTATGCAAGCCAGATTCACGTAAGGAACGCACCCCTTCTGCCTTGGCCTGTGCCGCAATGTCCATCGCGCTGCCGTCGCGCAGGATAATGCGCTGAATTTCTTCAGAAATTGGCATCACTTGGTAGATACCTACCCGACCTTTGTAACCGTTGTTGCAAGCCGAACAACCCACGGCCTTATACGGCGCCCAAGAACCGTCCAGCTCTTCGTCAGTAAACCCCGCGTCAAGCAAGGCTTCGTGGGGAATGTCGGCAGGCGCCTTGCACTGTGGGCACAGGCGCCGCGCCAAACGCTGGGCGGTAATCAAGATAACGCTGGAGGCAATGTTGAACGGAGCGATGCCCATATTGCGCATCCGGGTGAGCGTGGTGGGCGCATCATTGGTATGCAGTGTAGAGAGCACCAAGTGACCAGTCTGGGCCGCCTTGATGGAGATGTCAGCCGTTTCCAGATCGCGAATTTCCCCCACCATAATGATGTCTGGGTCTTGGCGCAAGAAAGATTTGAGCGCCGCCGCAAACGTCAATCCCGCTTTTTCGTTGACGTTGACTTGGTTGACACCGGGTAAGTTGATTTCAGACGGGTCTTCAGCCGTTGCAATGTTGACGCCGGGCTGGTTGAGCAGGTTCAAACAGGTATAGAGCGACACGGTCTTGCCCGAGCCAGTAGGCCCAGTGACCAAAATCATGCCGTAGGGTCGGCCAATAGCGTGCAGTAGGCGGGCTTTTTCTTCCGGGTCGTAGCCCAAGGCATCGATGCCCATTTTGGCACTGCTGGGGTCCAAAATACGGATCACGATCTTTTCACCAAACAAGGTGGGCAAGGTGCTGACCCGGAAATCAATCACCCGGTCTGGCCCCACTTTGAGTTTCATACGGCCATCTTGCGGAATACGCTTTTCGGAGATGTCTAGGCGCGAAATCACCTTGATCCGCGAGGCCAGCTTGTCTTTGATGGCAATGGGTGGCGAGGCGATCTCGCGCAGTTCTCCGTCAATACGAAAGCGCACCCGGTATTGGTGCTCATAGGGTTCAAAGTGCAAATCTGAAGCCCGCATATTGAACGCATCGATCAGCATCTTGTGCAGGAACTTGACGATGGGAGCGTCTTCAACTTCAGCGCCAGCGTTGTCTTGGCTCTCTGGTGCCGCCTCTACCGGAACGTCGTCAAATTCAAAATCACCACTGCTGTTGAGGGCTTCTAGGGACTCGCTGGTACTCTTGCTGTTGGTATCGACCAATGCACTGAGTTTGTCGTATTCAGCAATAACCCAGTCCACCCCCATCTGGGTAGTGAATTTGATTTTTTCGGCGGCTTCTTGATCGGTTGGATCTGCCGAGGCAATGATGAGCCGGTTGCTGCGTTTGGCCAGCACCACCACACGGTAGGCACTGCAAATTTTGGCGTCCAACAGATCTTTGGGCAAACGCAGGGGGTCTACTGCACCCAAGTCTAGCAAGGGGGCGCCAAAGACTGAAGATACCGCATGGGCCAAATCTGCGGCAGAGATGGCCCCCGAGCCTGTCAGTTCAGCAATGAAACTGGTGCGGCTGGCCTGCGACTTGCGATAGATGTCTTCGGCAACCTTCTGCGTCAGTTTTCCTGCAGAAATGAGCGCCCGTCCCAAACCTGGGAGTGCAACTGTTGCAGGATCTTTGAGGGTGGTGTCAACAGCGGCCATGGAACCGGAAGGGGTAAGAATTGAGCAGTCATGGTATCACCGCCCATCAGCCTGCAATCGGCCAATCAAAGGGGTGGGCGGGGTGCTTTTGCGTTCTCATTTTTGCGGCCCCTGGCCGGTATATTGGTACCGATCATGGAAGAGGCTCGCATGGCTGCTGTTGTCCGCTTCGCAGACGCCGCAACAAGCCAGCGGTCGCACCATCCAAACCCTGCGCATCACCACTGGCCAAGCGGGGTTCGAGGTTGGAGGCCAGTTGCTTGCCCAGTTCTACACCCCATTGATCAAAACTGTTGATACCCCACAGCGAGCCGCTGACAAATACCCGGTGCTCATACAGTGCCAGCAAGGCACCCAGCGAGGTGGCATTGAGGCGCTCCAACAACAGCACCGTGCTGGGCCGGTTGCCGCTGAAGTGACGGTGCCCACAGGCACTGTCGCGTCCCAACATCAGGGCTTGGGCTTGGGCCAAGGCATTGGCTACCAAGCGTGAATGTTGTTCAGGCAAATCCCGGCCGCCTTGGCGCAAAACGATGAATTCCACCGGAATGATGTCTTTTCCTTGGTGGATCATCTGGAAAAAAGCATGTTGACCATTGGTGCCTGGCTCTCCCCAAACCACAGGCGAGGTGGCATAGGGCAGTGCTTGTCCACGCCAGTCCACGCCTTTGCCATTGCTCTCCATTTCCAGCTGTTGCAAGTACGCAGACAAGCGGCGCAAACCGTGGCTATAGGGAGCAATACACCGGCTGCTAAAGCCATGAAAGTTGCGGTACCAAATGTCTAACAGCCCCAGACGCACTGGCAAATTGTGTTCTAACGGTGCGGTATAAAAATGCTCATCCATTGCATGGGCACCCGCCAACAGCTGTTGGAACATCTTGCTGCCTACGGCAATGGCAATCGGTAACCCAATGGCTGACCACAATGAAAAACGGCCACCCACCCAATCCCAAAATCCAAAGGTGGTCGTGATACCAAAGCCCCGGGCTGCATCTACATTGGTGCTCAGGGCAACAAAATGGCGGGCCAACGGCAGATCGGCATTGGTGTCGGTGCTGCCGCCGTGGGCCAAGAACCAGTCACGGGCCGCATGGGCGTTGACCATCGTTTCTGCGGTAGTGAAGGTTTTGGAGGCAATCAAAAACAGCGTGCTCTCTGGCCGCAAGCGGCGCAACAAGCTACCCAGCTCCATGCCATCGACATTGGAGACAAAATGCACCCGCTGACCTGCTTGCCAATGCTCTTCCAACGCCGTCACGGCCATCGATGGCCCCAGCCCAGAGCCACCAATGCCAATGCTGACAATATCGGTAATACGTGCATCTTGGCGTACGCTGTCAGCGTAGGACAGCATCGCCTGCAATGTGCGGTGAACATCACGCCCAGCCTGGGCTATGAATGGGGCGGCATCCGCCCCACCGAGGGGGGGGACGGGTTGGCGCAGGAGGTGGTGCAACACCGCACGCTGCTCTGTGGTGTTGATGGGCTCGCCCATCCACATAGCTTGGCGCTGCTGCTCTAGCCCACACTGGCGGGCCAGATCCAGCAGCAGTGCCTCCGTGGCGTGATCGATGCGGTTGCGCGAGAGATCGGCAAAAACATGGGGTGCCTCTTGACTGAAGGCACGATAACGGGCTGGATCGGCCGCAAAGGCACCACGCACATCAAAGTGGCGGCCTGTCGCTTCAAAATGCGCCTGCAAAGCAACCCAAGCCGGGGTGTGGTCACAGCGTGTGCGTTGATCCCGGAAAATATCTTGCTCCAGTGCTGGCATTTAGGCCGCCAGCATCAACTGTTCCAATTTGACGGCATCTGCAGCAAATGCACGGATGCCTTCGGCCAGTTTTTCGGTGGCCATCGCATCGGCATTGAGGGCGTAGCGGAAACCAGCCTCGTCATAGTTCACCACAGGCAAGTGAAGCGTCTGGGCTGCCTGGGCGTCCAGCGTGCGCGCCAAAGGTGCATCGGTGGCGGCCAATTGGGCCAACAGTTCTGGCGCAATGGTGAGCAAATCGCAACCGGCCAGTGCCGTGATCTGGCCCACATTGCGAAAACTCGCCCCCATCACTTCGGTGGCAATACCAAAATGCTTGTAGTGTTGATAGATGGCGCGTACCGATTGCACGCCGGGGTCGTTGGCCCCTGCCATAGCGGCCTCGTCCCAATTGCTGCCGGCCTGTTTTTTGTACCAATCGTAGATGCGTCCCACAAAGGGCGAGATCAATTGCACCTTGGCCTGACCACAGGCCACAGCTTGTGCAAAGGAGAACAGCAGCGTCAAGTTGGTGTGGATGCCACGTTGCTCCAGATGGCGGGCCGCTTCAATACCTTCCCAAGTGGCGGCAATTTTGATCAATACACGGTCGATGTGAACACCTTGGGCCTGGTACAGCTCGATGATGCGCTCGGCACGGGTGATAGTGGCGCTGGTGTCAAAACTCAGGCGGGCATCTACTTCGGTAGAAACACGGCCTGGAATGAGCGACAAAATTTCGCAACCAAAACGCACCAACAGGCGATCCATGATTTCGCCCAAATCTCGGCCACGCCACTGCTGCACTGTATCTTGCAGCAAGGGGGCATATTCGCTTTTTTGTACGGCCTTGAGAATCAACGATGGATTGGTGGTGGCATCTTGTGGCCTGAATTGCGCCAGCTGGTGAAAATCGCCGGTATCGGCCACCACGGTGGTGAACTGTTTGAGTGCGTCGAGCTGGTTCATGGCAAAGGACAAGTCAAATCGGACAAAACCCGGCACCGTAGTGCGGATGCAGCAAGCCCGCAAGTGTATGCGCGCAGGTGGGCGGCATGGAGGATGCCGGGGCCGAAAGACGGTTACATTGGCCCACCTTGCCTGCATGGCGTGCGCCTCTTTTTTCTATGTTGGACCGGATTGCTGCCTCTCTTTCTTCACTGGCCCCTGCCGAGCAGCGCGTGGCGCGTTTGGTACTGGCAGATGCACGACTCTTCGCCCGATTGCCCGTACGCGAGTTGGCAGCCCGCGCTCAGGTGAGCAAACCCACCGTGGTGCGCTTTTGCCGCAGTATGGGTTACGACGGATTGGCCGACTTCAAACTCAAATTGGTGGGCAGCGTGAGTGAGGGCGTACCTTTCATCCATCGCAGTGTGGATGCCGATGACAAGACGGGCGATGTATTGGTCAAGGTGGTAGACAACGCAGTAGCCGCCTTTTTGCAATACCGCAATGCGGCCAGCACGGTACTGATGGAGCGGGCCGCAGAGGCCATTGCAGCGACGTGGAAAACGGGGCGTCGCATCGAGTTTTATGGCGCAGGCAATTCGGGCATCGTGGCACAGGATGCACAGCACAAATTCTTTCGGTTGGGCATTACCAGTCTGGCCACCAGCGACGGCCACATGCAGGTGATGAGTGCTACGCTGCTGGGGCCAGGTGACTGTGCGGTCATCATCTCCAATTCGGGCCGCACCCGTGACCTGATGGACGCCGCCGACATTGCACGCAAGAAGGGTGCTACAACCATTGCCATCACGGCCAGCGGCTCACCCTTGGCAGCCGCCTGTGCCGTCCATCTGGCGGCTGACCACCCAGAAGGCTATGACCGCTACAGCCCGATGGTGTCGCGCCTGTTGCACCTACTGGTGATTGATGTGCTGGCTACTTGCGTGGCGCTGCGCATCGGGCCTGCTTTGCAACCGCTGTTACAGCAAATGAAAGACAACCTGCGCGCCAAGCGTTATGCCTGAGCCCAGCGCCACACCCCGACAGGTGGCACCAACGAAAGCAGGTGATGCCTAGATGGGCCGCTAGCACCTGCAAAGCGGGTGCTAGCGGCCTGTGGCGGTGCGCAGTGTGAGACCGTGGAGCAGTTTTTCTGGAGTAGGGACTGGCTCAGAGTGCCTGAGCCAGCTCCGGCACGGCCTGGAACAAATCCGCCTCCAACCCATAGTCCGCCACGCTAAAAATCGGCGCCTCCGGGTCTTTGTTGATCGCCACAATCACCTTGCTGTCCTTCATCCCCGCCAAATGCTGGATCGCCCCCGAGATTCCGCAGGCAATATACAGCTGGGGCGCCACAA